>JBCDCZ010000296.1:0-5663 GCA_039180865.1 Pseudomonadota bacterium
CGTCACAGCAGGCTTCGTGCTTTATATTCTCCGCTCGCTGGCTGAGGATTTGGGGAACAGCGGAGTCGTGCAACCGATTCTTGCAGCGTGGTTGCCAGCACTGGTAACGCTTTTGTTGGGGTTTACATTGTTGCTGCATCAGGAGGATGGCTGATTTGTCAAAATTGGCCGTCCTGAAGGCGCTTTCGGGCGCGAAAAAGACAAAACTGAACGGCGCGACAGCAAAGGCTGTTGGGCGCACAGGTTCTCTTTGTCTCATAGCTGTTTTGCTGACCGGGACTGCTCTACCCCTGACAAACCTGTCCGCTCAAGCGCAGGATTTCCTCAATATTGCGGGCACGGAAAGCGATAGCGAACGTGAAGAGCGGTTGCGCACACTCGGTAACGAGCAATTGTTGCTCGATGCCGACACACTTACCTTTGACCAGACCCGAAACAGCGTGACCGTCAGTGGCGATGTGCAGATCTTCTTTGACGGTAACTCGCTTGAAGCTGACCGTGTCGTCTACGACCGGGGCAAGGGTGAGCTAAGAGCCATCGGCAAGGTCAGATTGATCGCTGTCGACGGTAACGTGATCCGCAGCGAAGAAGTGCGGCTGAGCGAGGACTTCAAAGAAGCTTTCATTGGATCCCTGCAGCTCGACGGGTTCGACGACACCTATTTCGCGGCAACAAGCGCGACACGCACGGACGGTAACCGAATTGTCCTGAAAAAGGGCGTCTACAATGTATGCGGTGTATGCCAGGTGAAACCAGGCCGCATCCCGACCTGGCGCATCCGTGCAGAAGAAATTATCATCGATGATGTAAAACAGCGGATTACCTACAAGGACGCAACATTCGAAATCCTGGGCGTCCCGGTGGCATATCTCCCCCGTTTCGCCCATCCTGATCCGAGGGTGAAACAGAAGAGCGGACTTCTACCGCCAGTTCTGCGCTCCGAAAGCGATCTTGGCCTTGGAATCGGGTTGCCCGTCTATTATGCCTTTTCAAAGAGCAGTGACGCAACGATCACGGCCACTCCCCTCACCCAACAGGGGCTTCTTGGACAAATCGAAGTTCGCCGTCGGTTTTCAAATGGAGCCGCAACCGTGGAACTCGCCGGAATTGACCAGCAGAGCCCGGAGGAATTCGCAGGCGAATCGGGCGAAACAGATTTTCGTGGCGGGCTTAGAACCACCGGTACATTTTCCCTCAACGAAAACTGGGATGCCGGATGGGATATTCTGGCGCTGAGCGACCGGACATTCGCTGAAGATTACGAACTTCTGACGGAACGCACAGAGCGCTTCACATCGAATGTGTTCCTGACCGGTCTGAGCGACACGAAATACTTCGATGCCCGTGGACAGTTCTTCAATATTCTTGACGAGGATGTTCCTGGCGAGGGTGATCTTCAAAACCAGCAGGCTATGGTCCATCCGGTCATCGACTATGACGGGATTATCGAACAGGCGATTGCCGGTGGCCAATTGTCCTATCGCACCAATCTCACCTCACTGTCACGCACAGGCGAAGAGATCACGACGATCGATGGCGTTGATTTCCTCGACGGCGCCTCCGGTGCCTCAGGCCGGGCATCGGCAGGTCTTGAATGGAAACGCCGCTTTATCGCGCCGGGCGGCCATGTGATTACGCCATCCGTCGAAGTGCGCGGCGACGTCCTCTCATTTAATCGGGCTGACACGTCTTTCGCCGGGATCGCAGAAGAAGATACGGTTGCGCGCGGGCAAATCACCGGCGGTCTGGAATGGCGGTATCCGATCCTGATCACTGGAGCAAACACCTCACACATCATCGAGCCCATCGCCCAGATCTTTGTAAGCCCTGACGAGCAGCAGATTGATGAGTTTTTAAACGAGGATTCCCAGACCGTACTGTTCGACGATACCAATCTTTTCCAGCGCAACCGTTTCGCAGGCTTTGACCGGATCGAAGGCGGCACCCGTGCCAATGTCGGCCTCACCTATCAGGGTCAGTTGACCGATTGGCTGACAACAGACGCCCTCGTCGGACAATCCTATCATTTGGCCGGACAGAACTCTTTCACTGAACAAGGTGTTGCGAGCGTCTATATCGAGAATGGCCTTGAGACGGACCGTTCAGATATTGTGAGCCGCCTCGGGTTCACTGCGATTGACGTCTTCAATGTGACCGGGCGCGCCCGCTTCGAAGAAGACGATCTCGAATTCAGCCGTGCAGACGTGATTGCAGCCTATGTTGGCCGCAACCTCCAGCTTAACGGAGGGTACACGCTTGTCAGCGAGCAACCGCTCGACGACCTGGAAAGAAGCTCACAAGTCTTCGGCGGTTTCGCGGTTAAACCGCATGAATATGTTACCTTCTTTGGCGACGGCCGCTGGGACCTCGACGACAGTCAGTTTGTGAACAACCGCATAGGTGTCGCCTATGATGACCGTCAATTGCGGGTCAGCCTTGCATTCCGGCAAGACTTTGATGAGGACAGCGACCGCGATGGTGAGGGTGTTGAATTAAGAGTGAATTTCCGTACAATCGGCGGCCTGTAAAATGGGGTTGAAGTCGGATGTCAGTCCGTGGTCCTGGCTGAATACGCTTCTACAGGAGAGCTGAATACGAAGGGCGTGATAGTGCTTCGGTGAAGATCGCAAAATCGTGTAGCGACGATTTGTGAGCGTGCAAACAGCATTCGTGATCGACGCGAACGATAAAGTCGCGCTAATCTATTCACACAAAGCACAGTATTTTCGCTCAACACCGACTATAGAACACAACTACAACTCCGGGCGATCAGTTTGGACGGGCCAGGTTAGAGCAAAAAAGTTCTGGAATTTCTGTGGGGCGGACAGAGCAGAAATATCGAAAGGAACAGCCGAACATGCGTGTTTGGCATCTTGTTCGAAACGCCAATGATGAAAAGGTTTGGTGAAACCGCCATGAAATTGAGTGTAATCTTAAAGAAACGATCCATTGCGGCACTTTTATCCGTTACCGTTGCGGCCTCCTTTTATGCCGGAGATTCGGCGCGCGCGGGAGATATCGCCATCTCCGTGAACAATGGCGTGGTTACGCAATATCAGGTCACCCAACGCGCCCGCTTTCTGCGCTTGACCGGAGCAAAAGGTGACACCGTCGAACGGGCCAAGAAAGAGCTGATTGACGAAGAGCTTCAGTTTCAGGAGGCCCGGCGTTTCGATATCAAGACACCGCCAAACGCGGTCGAAAACGCTTATGCCAGCATCGGACAACGCTTTAAGCTCTCAAGCAACCAGTTTTCGCAGGAATTGCGGCGTCGTGGCGTGGATCCAAACACGCTGAAAGAACGGCTGCGAGCACAAATAGTTTGGGCGGAATTCGTTCGCGGGCGCACGCGTGCCGAAGCTGGGCCGCGTCGCCAAAAGGACGTCACATCCATTCTCTTCAATCGGGGAAGCGACGAAAAAAACCGAAAAGTCACGGAATACACGCTGGAACGCTTCGTTTTCGTTCTGAAGCGGGACGCTTCGCAAGCTGCCGTTCGCCAAAAAATCCGCGAGGCGGAAACCTTCCGCACGACCTACCAGTCGTGTGAAGATGCTTCCGAACGCGCACGTGCAATCAAAGGTGTCGTTGTTACACCGCTTGGGCGTTTCACGACCGACACCTTGCCGCCAGCGATGAAGGATGACGTTATTGAGGCCGGCGTTGGCAATTTCACACCGCCGAAGCGCGGCGAATTGGGCATTGGTATGCTTGCGGTCTGCAAGGAACGCGAAATCGTTGATAACAGCAGTCCGACAGCCAACTTCGACACAGGTCAGCTTGACAGCGAAACGCTCGTCGCGAACTCAAAACAATGGTTGGATGAGTTGCGGACACGGGCCAAAATCGTCAATCGGAATTGATCAGTGTCGGCCAAAGTCCCGGTATTGCTCGATCGAGGCTCTCGGCTTCTGGCGGGCCTTCAACAGCATTCGAAGGCTGCCGGTACGATCAATGCCTTGCCTGACGCAAGCTGACAACACTGAACGCAGCCCCAATCAGACCTGTGATTACCGAAGCGAATGTCTATGAGCAGGATTGATGCCCTCCCCCCACTCGGGGACGTCCTGCGAAATCATGGACTTGTTGCCAAGAAGTCGTTAGGCCAGAACTTCCTTCTCGATCTCAACCTGACGAGCAAAATCGCGCGCGCTGCGGGTGAGCTTCAAGGCGTTCATGTGGTTGAGATCGGGCCAGGGCCTGGCGGCCTTACGCGGGCCATACTGGCGAACGGTGCGGACCACATCACGGTTATTGAACGTGACTCGCGCTGCCTCGAAGCCTTAGACCAGATATCGGACCATTATCCCGACAAAATGACGATTATCGAAGGCGATGCGCTGGAGACCGATTACGCGTCACTTGCTCCCGCTGATAAACCTGTAAAACTCATCGCCAATCTCCCCTACAATGTGGCGACGCCATTGCTTGTGAATTGGGTCAAGACTGAACCGTGGCCACCTTGGTACCGGTCGACGACACTGATGTTTCAGCGCGAAGTAGCGGAAAGGATCGTCGCACGCCCAAGTGACAAACATTATGGGCGGATTGGTGTGTTATGCGGTTGGCGGATGAATGCGACGATTATGTTTGACGTACCCCCGCAAGCCTTCACACCACCTCCGAAAGTAACGTCCAGCATTGTCCATTTTGAGCCGCGCGAAGTCCCGCTGAAATGCCACAGCGAAGCCCTTGAGAAAGTAACCGGGGCAGCGTTCGGACAACGCAGGAAGATGCTGCGGCAAAGCCTCAAATCCGTTTTCCAGGATCCCTCGAGCGCCCTTGAAGCGGTCGGTCTGGATCCGACGGCTCGGGCAGAAACCATATCGATTAAGGGATTTGTTGATCTCGCAAATCGGATCAGAGCCGACTAGAGGGTTCAAGCTGCATCGGCCGTTTCAGCTTGAAGATCACGGTGGAGTTGCTCAGCAAGATTGCGGTTACCGCCTTGGCGAACACGGCGCAATCGTTCGGCAACAAGGATTGCTTTGACCTCACCCATAGCTTTTTCAAGATCATCATTGACCACAAGGTAATCGTAGGCTGAAAGATTCTTCAGTTCGTCCAGCGCTGTCGTCATACGCTTTAAGATCGCTTCATCACTGTCTTCCGCCCGACGCTTGAGACGGGATTTCATTTCCATAACCGAAGGCGGCAGAATGAAAACTGTCGCGATATCATCCGGCATGGCTTTGCGCAGCAACTTTGCGCCCTGCACATCGACATCGAAAAGAACGTCACGGCCACCGGAAAGCTCATCCTCAACAAACTGCCGCGGCGTTCCGTAATAGTTTCCATGAACCTCAGCCCATTCAATGAGTTCCTTCCGCTCCACCATCTTTTCGAAATCGCGCTTTGACCGGAAAAAGTAGTGAACGCCTTCGATCTCACTAGAGCGTCTTGGCCGAGTTGTGACGGATATAGACAGTTTCAGATCTGGATCGTTCTTGATCAGGTGCGCCGCAATTGTCGATTTACCAGCACCAGACGGCGACGAGAGCACGAACATAAGACCCCGCCGTGTCGCTTCGGACTTCGCATCTGTTGTGTCGGGCATCGTGAACCTGCCTAGAGATCTTGCGCTATTCGATATTCTGTATCTGCTCGCGAAACTGATCAATCGCGGCCTTCAGCTCAAGTCCCAGATTCGTCAGCGCAATCGC
>JBCDCZ010000297.1:0-5658 GCA_039180865.1 Pseudomonadota bacterium
GATGCTCGGCTATCACCGCACACTTTCGCCGGAATTCGATGGCCTTTTCGTGGAAGGCTCTCCGGTTGGTTGGATCGCCAACAATGCATCGAAGCCCGGGCGCGAAGGTCCAGCATCGATAGTCGTCCAAAGTACCAATGAATGGGCGGAAGCTCACATGGAGAACGATCCGGACGAGGTCGCCCGTACGCTGCTTGAAGAGGCATCGAACCTGACCGGTTTGGACCTCGTCCGCCCAGACCATCAGGATCTACATCGCTGGCGCTATGCCTTCGTGACGAAGACTGCCGGACACCCTTATCTGATCGATCCCGGTCACCGTCTGGCCGCCTGTGGTGATTGGTGCATTGACGGGCGAGTGGAAAGCGCGTTTTTGAGCGCCGACAAGCTTGCCCATGCTCTTTCAGACCATCTCTAAAGCCCGCTTTCGTCCGGATTGTTCCGTCATTGGAAGTTCAAAAAAGCGTCCTACGTCTAGGGTGCAACGGTCCTTCTGTGCCCTCGCAGTCTGACCGGTTTGCCGGTTTCCTTTTGCGATTGGAGAGGCTCATGCGGACTGTTTGGCGGGACTTCAAGAAACCTTTTCGTGTCGGCGCGATCGCCGCGACAGTTTTGGCGGCCATACCCTTCGTTAAAGCTCCGGTTGCACAGGCTGATGCCTTCAAGTTTATCGCCTTCGGAGATATGCCCTATGGCGAGCCAGCCCGCGTCTTTCCTCCGTTTGAAGCTCTGATCGACACGATCAATAAACGCAATCCTGCCTTTTCGATTCACATCGGCGATACCAAATCGAGCGGCACGCCGTGTTCGGATGAAGCGCTTGACGCGCAGCTGGATTTCATGGGGCGGTTCACCCATCCACTGATCTATACCCCCGGTGACAATGAGTGGACAGATTGCCATTTTGAACGCTCAGGATCGTTCGATCCGATCGACCGTCTCTCCTATATTCGGCGCACTTACTTTGCCGATCCGACAACTTCTTTGGGGCAGAATCCGATGCCTGTTGAAAGCCAGGCCGTTGTGATGGCAGGGCGCTTTCCAAATTATCCGGAGAATACGCGTTTCGTGCGGGATGATGTCCATTTCGTCCAGGCTCACGTGGTTGGATCGAACAACAATCTGGAGGCACGGTCCCTGCGCAATGCGGAGGAGTTTTTCGAACGTGACCGGGCCAATCTCGCATGGCTCAATCACGGTTTTGATCAGGCAGAGGCCGAAGATGCCAAGGCGCTGGTTCTCTCAATTCACGCAAACATGTTCGAATTCGGCTTCGGTCCGTTCTGGAATCCCGAAGAGTTCCTCCGCCATTCCGGTTTTAAAAATTTCGGGGACCTTCTCGTCCAGCGGGCAAGCGCTTTTAAGAAGCCGGTTCTCCTGATTTATGGAGATAGCCACAAACTCAATCTCTTCCGGCCATTCAGGAAAACTGCACCGAATATCATGGCGCTGGAAGTTTACGGCGCCCGCAACATGCATGCGGTTGAAGTGAGTGTGGATACCAATGAACTCGGTGTTTTCGGTATCAAGCCGGTCCTCAACCCGGCCTTGCAGGAACCGGAATAACACCGAGCTTGCTGCCCCGTCGTGGAATGGTAATGTCCCGTCGTGCCAAATCAGGTGGGGAGGGCGTTATCCATGAAAATTGATTCATTTGAGATCAGGGCTGCCAAAGTTCCAATGCGCGAGCCGCATCGCACAGCGTCCGTCGTGGTCGAGATCTGTCCGGTTGTCACAATCACCGTACGAACGGATGAGGGCATGCGCGGCGATGGGATCGTGTTTGGTTACAACGCCATCACCTTGAAGAGCATTCATGCCCTTGCTGAGGCGCTTACTCCACTCCTTAAAGGCGCAGTCCTTGATCCATCAAAAAATAGCGCGGCGATTTCCGCCAAGTTCAAGCTTCTTGGATTGCAGGGCCTTGTCGGGATGGTGTTGTCGGGCATCGATATGGCGCTCTGGGATGCCCATGCACGCGCCCTTGAAAAACCGCTTTACGCATTGCTCGGTAACGAGGCGAAGCCGGTGAAACCTTATGGAAATGTCGGCTATGATGGCGTCAAAGGCTCCGCCGATGGGGCGGAACGCTGTGCCAAGGACGGTTTTCTCGGCGTTAAAGCAAAGATCGGCTATCCGAGCGTCGAGGAGGATATTGACGTCATTCGCGCCATGCGCAGTGCTGTCGGGCCTGATGTCGCGTTGATGGTCGATTACAATCAAACGCTCGATCTGCAGGAGGCAAAGCGGCGGATTCTCGCGCTCAGGGACGAGGATCTGACCTGGATTGAGGAACCGGTCTATTCCCACGATTTCGCAAATTATGTAACACTTCAGGATGAAACCGGTTCGCCGCTTCAGGCAGGCGAAAACTGGTGGGGCCCGGCTGACTTCCGCATCGCGTTTGATTCCGGCGTCAAAGGAATGGTGATGCCGGATGCTCAAAAATGCGGAGGTGTAACGGGTTGGATGGCAATTGCTGAAATGGCCGAAGCCCACAAAGTTGAGGTCTCCTCGCATCTATGGCCGGAAGTGAGTGCTCAGCTTCTGAGTGTCACTCCGACGGCGGGATGGCTTGAATATGCTGACTGGTTCAATCCGATTGTGACCGAACCCCTGAAGGTTCGGAATGGCTATGTGGATATTGATGGCGTGATCGGAACTGGCGTCCGTCTCGATGATGACGCGCTTTCAGCTTACGCACTCTGAGCGCTTATCCGATCAAAGCGAAATTCCGGTAATCTCTTTCAGGGCGAAACCTATGCTATAGGCGACCGCGGCCGCCGCCGATCCGATCAGAAAAGTCTCAGCTCCGGAGACCCGCCAGGATTTCATTGACCAACGGCTCTTGACCGCGCCGATTGCAAAGAAGACCAGGCTTGTCATGACAATGGCAAGTGCGAAGGGACCAGTCACCGGCAGAAAGAATGGCGAAAGCGGAACGACGCCGCATAAAACAAAGGCCGCGAAGGTTGCCATGGCGGCAGTGAGCGGATCTCTCTGCGCGCGTCCGAGCCCATATTCCTCGCTCATCATGATGTCGACCCAAGCCTGTTCCTTGCGCACGATGAGTTCAACCGCGTCGGTGAGCGTCTGACCGCTTAGGCCTTTCTCTGCCAGGATCTGTCGAATTTCTTCCTTCTCTCCATCCGGATCGACACGGATATGGCGCCGCTCAATTTCTTCCAGCCTCCTGAAATCATCGATTTCGCTTTTCGAGCCGCTGTAATTTCCGGCTGCCATCGAGAAACCATCGGCGAACAGATTGGCGAGACCGAGGATAATTATGACCGAGGAGGGAAGTGATGCCCCGACAACGCCGGCAACGATTGCAAATGTTGTGACGGCACCATCGATGCCGCCATAAACCCAGTCACGCAGATAATTGGGTTTGGCGCCCGAAAGAAGCCGCTCCCTGATCGCCTTGGGATGGTGGCTGTGTTCGAGGTCTTCCATGGCTGACGCCGTCATTGTTTCCAGACGGTTTTAGCGAGTTGCGAGCACTTGGTATTGAGCGGCATCAAGCGCCGCAGATCGGCATGGAGTCGCTACAACGGGCGATGAACGTTTTCCGCTTCGTTCTCCGGTCCGCTCTGTTCATAGGTCTCAAGTGTATCGGATGCGTGAATGAGCGCGCTCCCAGGATGTCCCGGAACAAAGACAACTTCACCGGTCGGTGCCGGTTCTTCTGCGCGGCGGGCCTGCTGGATTTCGCGGTAGCCGAGGTAGATGCCGCTGACCGCAATCAGAACCATGCCGATCAATGTGTTCTGGGTCGGCCATTCATCGAAGAGCAGATAGGCGATCACGATCGCGAACGGCATATACGAATAGTCGAAGGGAGCAATCAGGCTCGCATTGGCGATCTGATAGGCGCGCGTCAGGGTGAGATAACCAAGTGTTCCAATCGCGCCAAGAACGGCGAAGACCAGGAGGTCGCTCGTCTTATGCAATTCCCATTGCCATCTGAGATGCCGGAACGCCCCATCGGGCTCAATGAAATCGTCGATCAGATAACCGAGCGGCATCATGAAGACTGTCGATAAGACGATCGCATAAAGTCCCATTGTGATCGTCGTTTCCCGTTCTCCGATACGGCGCGCGAGGACCTGCGAGATTGCGTAGCAAATCGCGCAGGTGAGCGGCAGGAGCGCGATCCATTGAAAGGTGTCGCCCGACGGGGCCATCGCGATCACGACCCCCGCGAAACCAATGAGGAGACACATGAGGCGCTGGATGCCAATGCGTTCCCCGAGGAAGACCGCCGCAAGGAGCGCAGTGAAAAGAGGCGCTGCAAAGAAGATCGTCGTCACTTCGGCAAGGCCCATGAATGGGAAGGCCGCATAGAATAGCGAGAAGCCGAAAGCGAGGAGGCAGGCGCGGGTGAAATGAATGCCAACGAGCGGTGAAAAGAGACGGTGCGGCGGGCCGAGCCACATGATTACCGGGACCAGAATGATAAGCGCGGTCACCCAGCGCGACGTCACCAATTGCCAGAGTGAATAATCCGGCATCAGGATCTTCATCATGACGTCCTGGATGCAAAAGAACACCATGCCGATGACAATACAGGCGATCCCGCTTGCCGTTTTAGACGTCGTAATGATAGCCGTTGGGGCCGAGACTGCCATGCCGTTTGCTCCTCATCGCCAAGACCGTGTCCCGAAGAAATGAGGATGCCATTTTCGGCTTTTATCTGCTCGCCTGTTCGCGACGAAAATGTCGCTTCGCGTTCACAAAATCAGGGTCGATTTGTTACCGTCGAAATCTCGAACAGGACTTCGTTCCGGCGCAGGAAGCCCGGCGTGAACGGGTCGTTATAGTAAGCAAAGACCGGTGGGCTTAGCGGGGTTATCTCGCGTGCTGCGAGCCAGTGCTCCAATTCCCGGGTTTTGTCCTGAAGCACCACATCCGTCGCAACGCCTGAAAAGCGGATTGCGGCCCGGGTCTTTTCCGGGACTTCTTCCAGAAAGACATCAGCATTTGCGGGTGATGGAAGATCGGCCAACGCGTAAGCTTTCGGCATGATGAAGCTTATGACCCAGTTTTTGTCTCCCTCTTGATTGGAAGGTTCCTGGGTAACCGGAGCCGTCATTGCAATCTTATCGCCAGCTCTTTCCTTGGCGAAAATGTAGCCGGCAAGCGGGCGGAAACCGGCGCGCACGCCGTCCCAGCGTTGCCCTTCCGTCGCGATACGCGCCATTCTTAGCGAGGGATAGTCCCTGACTTCGATTTTACCGTCACGAATGGCGACCTCGTAGTCTGGCGTTTCAACATTCGTCGTCACGAAATACCACCCCAAGACGACCGCAACTGCGACGAAAAGAACGGCCAGAGGAATGATCACCAGAGCTTTCCTTATCATGCTGTCGGATTTGCCTTTTTTTGATTGGCCTCGATCGCGTGGATACCGCAATCACAGCACCGTTAATCAGGATGCCGCATTTGGAGCGTTACTTGGCGCAGACAGTCGGTTTGAAAAGGGCACTTCATGGGAACCCCGGATCTGAAAGACACAAATGTTTGGCTGGGAAGCGCCCGAGCGCTCATTGCAAACAAACCGCTCGCTGTGGTATGTGGTATACCACAGATCTTGGGGAGGAACGATGGACCAGATCGCACCGAACGCTCACGCGAAACGCGATGTCAGTCAGCCCA
>JBCDCZ010000298.1:0-5647 GCA_039180865.1 Pseudomonadota bacterium
CTCCGATCCCGATGATCGGTCATGTCACGTCGTCTTACTGGAGTGCCGCGCTCGATCGCTCAATTGCGCTCGCACTTGTCGAAAACGGACATGAGCGGATGGGAGAAACCATCCATATACCCATGCCGGGTGGCGTACAGAAGGCAGTCATCGCGAACCCGGTTTTCTATGATCCCGAAGGCAAACGCCTTGCGCTCTAAGCGGAGAAGAACAAATGAACATCCAAGCCCTCAAAGCACACGCGGACACCGAAGGGCCGGTCACAATCAGCCTGCTTCCCCCGCGCGCGCGGTTTAACTTGAGGATCGACGCAGAAGAGACTAAACGCGCCGGATCGGTTTTTGGCACGCCTCTGGCGAACGAAATCACCACACTTACGAAAAACGGTGATCGCGAGGCCCTCTGCGTCGGCCCTGATGAATGGATCTTGCAAGCGCCCGAAGCAGACAGCGATCTGATCAAGGCCGGTTTTGAGAAACTCTATGAAGAAGTGGCACTAAGCCTCGTCGATATCAGCGACAGAGAAATCGCCATTGGCCTCAAAGGTGAGCATGTCTCGGAATTACTTACCGTCGGTTATCCGGGTGATATCAGAGACTTCCCGGTCGGAAGCGGACGACGTACGGTTTTCGATAGTGTACAGGCAGTCCTTTATCGCGACAGTGAGGACAGCTGGCGCTTGGAGATTTGGCGTTCTTTTCTTCCGCACATCATGGATCTACTCGAAACTGCAAACGCGGAAATCGGCGCGGGATTATAGTCGCCAACACCAAGTGTTGGTTGAGAGACGTCAAAGTGGACGTCTTCCTGCGTGAAAGCATCATATCAATTGGAAAAAATAAAGGGCTCGCAACCTACTATTAGCTGCGAGCCCTTAAACCCCATGAATCTCATGGTTTTGCGCTTGTTCCTCGGCTGTCACCACGTGTCCCCGTGACGTCCTCAGTCCAATTGTGCGCACGCACCCTACCCCTAAGGAGCGTTCGCGCAATAAAAAGCGCTTTAGCACCAAGTGCTTAGTACGCTTTCCCCAACACTGATATTCGTAGCACCCCGAAATTATTTTTGCAATTTCAGATTCGAGTTATTCGATCACGAAATATGGTGAAAAAAGCCTTAATGCTCGTGTGTGGCATCGGCGCAACATATAAAAACGCGGCTATTGGCGATTCCCCGCAGAAAAGAAAGCAGGCAAAGGACGGCTCGTTTCAAGATCGTCGCAGACCGCGCGAAGGCTAATCGCGTGATTGTCCCCTAGCAATCCCGAGGCTTTCGCCCATAGCCTCTCTGAGCGTTCATCAAGAGCGATCGGATCGCCAAGGTCATGACTTTCCTGGTATTTCACGCCATTTAGCCCTGTCAAAGTGACCAGCGCCGCGCTGTCACCCACGCCCAAATCTGTTGCAACCTCGACGCGGTCACGCAGATGAACAAGGCTTTGATCCCGGCAGATATCATCTGTGTAAGTGTACAAAGCACTGGTATCGATCCGGTTCAGGACCATCGCAGCAACCAGGCGATAGCTGAATTTCGCCTCCAAACCAGTCATAGGTTCAAGTTTGTTGCAGACTTTCAGCCACCGCGGATTAACCGTCAGCGTGATGCGCTCAACGCCGTCAGATTCGACGTTGTGACGGTCGCGCAGTTTCGACAAAGCTTCGATGGATGCGTGGATCCCATGGCAACAGGCATGAAATTTGTGGCTGACCTGGTCGAGCACAAAGGTCCTTCCGAGCCCGTCCAAGACATCGTTGAGTTCTCGGTTCGCTCCATGATGGGTTGGGCCAAAACCCTGCTCGCATTCTAGACCGAGAGGATTGGAGATAAATCCGCTCTTCACAAGGAGTGCAGCTTCA
The DNA here is from genome assembly GCA_039180865.1 of Pseudomonadota bacterium. Classification (GTDB taxonomy): domain Bacteria; phylum Pseudomonadota; class Alphaproteobacteria; order Rhizobiales; family JACESI01; genus JBCDCU01. The sequence goes on from JBCDCZ010000298.1 coordinate 1,857, forward strand.
ACACCGTTCGCCGCACCGATCCCTGCGTTAAATGGTTTTGCCATTGTCCCGAACTGGCTCTTGAGGCCGGATGCCCGCGTTGCAACAAGTCCGAGTACATGACGGCATTCTTCATGCGAAAGACCAAGCAGCCTTGCTGCCCCAAGAGCGGCGCCAAAGGCGCCAGCGGTCGCTGTCTGGTGGAAGCCCGCCTCATAATGGTCACGGCCCAGCCAGTCACCAATGCGGCACCCCGCTTCAAAGGCGATGATAAAGGCTTCCAGGAACGCATCTGTTGTTGCGCCCATCCGCTCGGCGATCGCAAATGTGGCTGACGCTGCGGTCGCGGTCGGATGCCCCACATGAAGAAAATGCGTGTCGTCATAATCAAGCGCATGAGACACCGTCCCGTTGACGAGGGCCGCCATGCGGGCCGGATAGCGCCCTTCATCGCCGAAGACGGAAGCATCACCTGCTCCTTTTTCATCGCGAGCAAAAGCAATGACCGATTGGCTGACTGGTTCGTCAATCCCCGCAAAACCGACCGCGACCCAATCCATCAGCGACAAGGCCGCCATCCGCCTGGTTATCTCGGGGATGTCCTGAAGGCGAGTTTGGGTTGCAAACTCCGCCATTGCATCTGTCAGTCCGGTCTGATCCATAGCTGCCGCTCTCCTCCCTACCGAACCACTCTCGTCAAGCCAATGCGCGTTTGGGTTTCCGCAGAAGGATATAGGTTACGATGGCAATACCGATACCGACAATCCCGATCATGATTGTGGCAAGTGCGTTCACTTCCGGGCTCACCCCGAGACGCACCTTGGAGAAGATCACCATCGGCAGCGTTGAAGCACCAGGCCCCGAAACAAAGCTCGCGATCACCAGATCATCGAGCGATAGGGTAAAACCAAGAAGCCAGCCAGCAACGAGGGCAGGGGCGATACTCGGAAGGGTAATATCGAAGAAGACTCGAACTGGGCGTGCGCCGAGATCGCTCGCAGCCTCCTCAATCGACCGGTCCATATCCTGAAGGCGCGATTGGACAACGACTGCGATATAGGCCATCGCGAATGTCGTATGCGCGATGATGATGGTCGAAAGCCCGCGCCCAGCGGGCCAGCCAAGCGCCGTTTCCATGCCCACAAAAAGAAGAAGAAGCGATAGCCCGGTGATCACCTCAGGCATCACCAGAGGGGCCGTCACCATTCCGTTCAAGACTTCACGCGATAAAAACCGTCCGAAGCGCACAAGCGCAATCGCCGCAAGCGTCCCAAGGACCAGCGCAATCGTCGCGCTTACAAATGCGATCTTCAGGCTGATCCAGGCAGCCCCCAGGATCTGCGGATCGCGCAAAAGCTCTCCATACCATTTGGTCGAGAACCCAGCCCACACCGTAACGAGTTTGGATTCGTTGAAGGAATAGACGATCAAGGCGATGATCGGCGCATAAAGAAAAACAAAACCGAGAATACAGAGAGCGGGAAGAAAGAAACGAGTAGACCAATCCATCACGCTTGTTCCCCCGACTGTTGCAGGTTTCTGAGCCACATCACCGGAAGAACGACAACAACCAGCATGACGATGGCAACAGCGCTCGCAACCGGCCAATCGCGGTTACCGAAGAACTCATTCCAAAGCACACGCCCGATCATCAATGTATCCGGCCCACCGAGTAGCGCGGGGATCACGAATTCACCGATTGCCGGCACAAAAACAAGCATGGAACCGGCGACGATACCGGGAAGCGAAAGAGGCAATGTGACCGTCAGGAATGTCGTCAAAGGCCGCGCGCCGAGATCAGCCGCCGCTTCATTCAATGTCTGATCGATCTTCGTAAGATTGGCGTAGAGCGGTAGGATCATGAACGGTAGGTAGGTGTAGACGATACCGAGATAGACCGCGAAGTCGGTCTGCAGCATCACGATCGGCTCATCAATAATGCCGATGCTCAGAAGGAAATTGTTGATCGTCCCATTCGTTTTGAGAAAACCGATCCATGCATAAACGCGAAGAAGAAACGACGTCCAGAACGGCAGAATCACAAGCATCAGCAAGACATTGCGCCATGTCTCACTGGATCGTGCGATCATGTAGGCCATCGGATAACCGATCAGGAGCGCAAAGATCGTCGACACCGCCGCAATCCGGATCGATGACAAGTAAGCGTTGAAATAAAGCGTGTCCTCGAACAGATAGGCGTAATTGCCGAAGTTCAGCGTAACGAGGAGGCGCCCATCCTCCCAATCAAAGAGTGGCGTGTAAGGTGGCCGCGCAATCGCCAGTTCGGAAAACGAGATTTTCAGGACAACGAAGAAGGGTACGAGAAAGAAAAACAGGAGCCAGATTAAAGGCACCGCGATAACAAGCCTGCGCCCCCATACGGAAGACGACCGCCTTGCCTCTGCCGCCTCGCCACTCATGAGGTCAGCACCACGCCCGCGTTATCGTCCCATGAAAGATAGACCCGCTCCTCCCATGTGACGGGCCTTTCCTCGCCGCGCTCCCGGTTAGCCTGCGTGACTTTCACAAAGCGTCCGGTTTCAAGTTTCACGCGATAGATCGACTGATCGCCCATATAGGCGATATCCTCGACAATCCCTTCGACCTGATTGCCAGCCACTGCGGGAGGCTCTCGCGTCAATCCGATCTTCTCCGGCCGGATCGCGTACCAGAGCGTCTGGTTCGGCGAGCAGCTGACGCCGTGTCCAACGTGAATATCCGTGCCGGTCTCCGCACTGCGGATCGTAACGTGGTCCGCTGCGTCCTCCACCACAACGCCCTCGAAGATATTGATCGAGCCGACAAAATCTGCAACGAACCTGTTTTTGGGAAACTCGTATATTTCCCGCGGCTCGCCGACCTGTTCGATCACTCCATCACGCATTACGCCGATCCGGGTCGCAAGCGTCATCGCCTCTTCCTGATCATGGGTAACGACGATGAAGGTCACCCCTAATTCGTCCTGAATGTTCATGAGTTCGAACTGGGTTTCTTCACGCAGCTTCTTGTCCAGCGCACCAAGTGGTTCGTCGAGAAGAAGAACCTTTGGCCGCTTGATGAGAGCGCGCGCCAACGCTACCCGCTGGCGTTGCCCGCCGGATAATTGATGCGGTTTGCGGGTCTGATACCCATCGAGTTGAACGAGGGCGAGCATGGCGTCGACGCGTGTTTTGATCTCGTCCTTGGCAACACCGTCTCGTTGTAGGCCGTAAGCAACGTTCTTAAAGACATTCATATGCGGGAAGAGCGCATAGGACTGGAACATCATATTGGTCGGACGCGCATGAGCGGGCGTACCGCCCATATCCTCGCCATCGATTTCGATTTCACCTGCCGATGGCGTTTCAAAACCTGAAAGCATACGCAACAGCGTGGATTTTCCACTTCCGGATCCGCCAAGAAGACAGAATAGTTCGCCCTGAAAAATGTCGAGTGAGACGCGATTGACTGCCGTCACACTGCCAAATGTCTTGGATGCATCCTTTATGCGGATGAACGGCTTGGCGTTTGGGTCCCGCCACAATTCGCAGTTCTGCGTTACCGGCTCACCTGTCATCAATCCCGCCCGCTTGATAAGATCGAGGAAGAAAAAAGGACGGTGCAACGCACCGTCCTTTCCGATTTACTGGCCGGTTTTGACCTCAGTCCAAAGCCGGTTCACCGAGCGTGCTGCCCGCGCGTCCTTTGCTTTTGCAGCCCAGAGCTTGTCGGAGATCTCTGCTGGCGGGAAAATGCCGGGATTTGTCTTCACTTCCTCATCGATCAGCGGAAGTGCTTCCTTGTTGGCACTCGCATACCAAACGTAGTTGGTA
>JBCDCZ010000299.1:0-5647 GCA_039180865.1 Pseudomonadota bacterium
CGCAAAGAAATTCGAAACGGGTCAGTCGAACCCGACCTTTCTCCTGATCACGCCGAAACGCAAATATGTGCTCCGCCGGAAACCACCCGGCGAGCTCCTGAAGTCGGCTCACGCGGTTGATCGGGAGTTTCGTGTCCAGAAGGCCCTGCAGGGTTCCGATGTTCCGGTCGCAAAGATGCACCTCCTCTGCGAAGACGACGCCGTGATCGGTTCCATGTTCTACGTAATGGATCATGTGGATGGCCGGAATTTCAACGACCCGCGTCTACCGGACCTCAACCGCGACCACCGGATCGCCGTGTTCGATGACATGAACAGGGTTCTTGCCGCCCTTCACGATATTGATCTGGAAGCGACCGGGCTTTCAGATTTCGGTCGCCCCGGCAATTACTTCGAGCGTCAGATCGGCCGTTGGTCGAAGCAGTACAAGCTCTCCGAGACCGAACCGCTGCCTGATATGGACCGCCTCATTGAAGCACTCCAGGAAGGCTTGCCCGATGATGACGGGATGCACGGGCTGGTTCATGGCGATTATCGTCTCGACAATCTGATCTTCGACCACGACGCAAGGCGCTGCCTTGCCGTTCTTGACTGGGAACTCTCGACAACCGGTCATCCTTTCGCCGATCTTGCCTATGTCATCATGCAGTGGCAGATGCCGGTCGGCGACGACAGCCGGGGGCTTGAGGGTGTTGATCGTGCCGAACTTGGAATTCCAAGCGATGAAGCCTTCATCGCACACTATTGCGAGCGACGTGGCCTTTCCGGGATCCCAAATTTCGCCTTTTATCTCGCGTTCTGCTTCTTCCGTATGGCCGCGATCCTACAGGGGGTCAAAAAACGCGCCCTTGAGGGCAATGCGTCCAACCCGGAAAAAGCCCTGAAACTCGGCGCACAGGTTCCTAACTTTGCGGCACGTGGCCTGAAGGCTTTCGACAATGGCTGAAGGACGGTTTCAGGGCCAATCGGTCCTGATCACAGGAGCGGCTAGCGGTTTCGGGAAAGCGGCAGCGGAGCGTTTCGCCTGCGAAGGGGCAAGACTTTGCCTCAGCGATATCGATCTCGACGCACTTGCAACCGCGGGCAAAGAGATCGCGATATCATCCGGTGATTTGATCACACTCCATGCGGATGTGAGCCGTGAGGAAGATGTGAAAGCGCAAGTCGATACAGCCTTGGCGGCGTTCGGAACGCTCGATATTGCGATCAATAATGCTGGGCTCGCCCACCCCATTACGCTCCTGCCGGAGATTGAGATCGAAACGTTCGAGCGCATGATGGCGGTGAACGCACGCGGGGTATTCCTTGGCCTCAAATATCAATTGCCGCCGATGCTTTTGAAGAAACGCGGAGCAGTCGTGAATGTGTCATCTGCCGCGGGGCTTGTCGGTGCCGGAGGCCTTGCCGCTTATGCTGCCGCAAAACATGCAGTTATCGGCCTAACCAGAGCTGCGGCTGATGAGGCTGCGCGTGCCAATGTGCGAGTGAACGCCGTCTGCCCATCCTTTGCGACAACCCCGCTTTTTACCGAGCTTGCCGATGAACTTGCCACAAGCCGCGGTTTTGACCGCGAGACGACAGAGCAACGCTTTTCAGCACGGATCCCGATGCGGCGGCTTGCCCGAACCGAAGAAGTGGTTCAGGCTATCTTATGGGCAGCCGATCCGGAAAACACCTTTATGACGGGCCAGGCGCTTTCCATTGATGGCGGACTGACAGCTGTTTGAGGATTAGGCTGCGTTGGAGGAGAAACGCATGACCTATATCGATGCCTTTGTGGCTGCCGTACCGGCCAGAAATCGCGAATCTTACCTTGCCCATGCTGAAAAAGCCTCACTGGTCTTCAAGCGCCATGGGGCGCTCAAAGTCCTTGAAAGCTGGGGCGACAGCGTTCCGGAGGGTGAAATCACCTCTTTCCCGAAGGCCGTGAAATGCGAACCCGGAGAGAATGTCGTTTGCGGTTTCGTCTTCTGGCCGTCAAAGGAAGTGCGTGACAAAGGCATGGCGGAAGTTATGGAAGATCCGGATATGGAAATGTCACCGGATACGATGCCGTTCGACGGAAGGCGCCTGATCTATGGTGGTTTCGAGGTGATGCTGGAAACCTGACTCAGAGGCTTCAGCTCTTCGACAAACGCTCATCGCGCCATGAAATTGCGGCGCGCAATCCGTCCTTTCGGGCGATTTCCAGAAACTGACGCTTCGTTTCGGTTCCTTCGCCTTCAATCAGAAGATCGATATCAAGGGCCGCTTCCAACGCCTCGCCCATGCCCATCAATTCGAATGCCCGATTGATGGCCCGTTTTGTTTGTCGGACCAGATCGGGCTCGAAAGACGCCATGCGATTGGCGAGCGCGATCGCTTCGTCGAGATACTGACCTGCCGCAACAACACGATTGACCATCCCGACCTCTCTTGCTCGCTCGGCGCTCACTCGGTCTTCACCGGAAAGGATGATTTCCTTCGCAATCTTCGGACCTGCAATCCATGGCAGGATCATCACGACAATGCCGGCGCCGAATTTCAGTTCCGGTTCGCCGAATGTTGCCGTCTCGTCGCAGATCGTCACGTCGCAGGCCATCGCCAGTTCACAGGCACCCGCAAGGGCAGGCCCATGAACCGCTGCTATTGTTGGCTTCGGCGATGACCAAAACCGCATCACCGTATCGAAATCACGCCTCAGAACAGGGCGCCATTCATGGACACCTTGCGGCGTGGATTGAGCCTGAGCTTTGAGATCGAAACCGGACGAAAACCCCTTGCCCGCTCCGGTAAGGACGATGGAACCAACATCGTCATCGGCTTCCGCTTCATCGAGTGCCTCGCCCATCCGAACCAGCATCGGCTGGTCCATAGCGTTCATAACGCCCGGACGGTTCAAGGTGAGGAGCGCGATGTTTCCGCGTTTTTCATAGAGGACCGGCGTGACATCGCTCATTTCATTTTGTCCTCTGGACGCCCAATCAGATGCAGCGCCCACCATCGACCTCAAGGCAGGCACCTGTGATCATTGATGCTTCATCAGAACACAAAAACGCCGCCGCAGAACCGATATCATCCGGTGTCGAAAACCGACCTATAGGGATCGTGGAAAGAAATTTTTCACGCATTTCCGGTGTGTCTTCACCCATGAAGGATTTCAGAAGCGGGGTTTCGCCTGCAACCGGATTGATCGCGTTCACCCTTACACCGTGGGCTGCAAGTTCTACCGCCATTGTCTTGGTCGCGGTAATCATCCATCCTTTAGAAGCATTATACCAGTTAAGCCGGGGTCGCGGGCTGACACCCGCTGTCGACGCGATGTTCAAAATCACGCCTTTCTTATTGTGTTTCATATGGGGCACGAAGTTTTTCGCGGTTAGAAAGACGGACTTTGCGTTCACTTTGAGAACCTGATCGAAATCCTCTTCGCTCACATCTTCGAGGTCGGTCGGAAGATGCGTGATCCCGGCGTTGTTGACGAGAATATCGAGCGTATCGAACACCGCGAACGTATGCTTTGCGAGCTCTTCAACATCATTTGCATCGGCGACATCGGCAACATGATGAAGACCCGATTTTGCGATTGTTTTTTCAACACGCCGTGCTGCTGCGCCATCACGATCGACGATCATGACGCGGGCACCTTCGAGCGCAAACTTTTTCACAATACCAGCGCCGAAACCCGAACCACCGCCGGTGACCAGCGCCGTCTTTCCTTTTAGCCGCATCGCCCTCTCCACGTGAAACATCCACGTTGCCCTAGGATTGTGCAAATCGCCCTTCCAAGGTCAAATGCTTTGCGGGCTCTTTACCCGAAAGCTCACGGAATGTTTGCCGGGGCCGGGGAGCCGTGTGGAAACAGGAGAGCACATGATGACGAAAATCGGTCTCATCGGATACGGAGCCATCGGCAAAGGCGTCGCGGATCATATCGCAGCTGGAAAAATACCGAACGTCACAATAGGCGCCGTGCTGCGCCAAAGCGGCGAGAGAGGCGACATCCCAAACGATATCGTCGTGTCCGATTCGATGGATTCCTTCCTCGCAGCAAAGCCAAACCTTGTGCTGGAGGCCGCTGGTTTCGATGCTGCACGAAGCCACGCGCTCGCTGTGCTTGAAGCGGGTATTCCGCTTATTCTGATGTCAATTTCGATCCTTACCGATGACAGGGTGAGAACCTCGCTTGAAGAGGCCGCGATCAAAGCGGGAACGAAGCTCCTCGTCCCTTCCGGTGCCCTTGCCGGGATCGATGGTGTGACCGCCGCCCGGTTCGAGACAATCGAGACGCTGACGATCACTCAGAAAAAACCACCTGCTGCCCTTCTCTCGCAAGACGAGGCGGCAGGCGTCACCACACCGCGCATTCTTGATGAATTGTCGGCCCGCGAAGCCGGGCAGCGTTTTCCGAAAAATGCCAATATCGCAGCAGGCGCAGGGCTCGCTGCGGGTCGGCCGGATGAAACCCTGGTCAGGATCGTTGCTGATCCGGGCGTCACGCGCAATACGGCCGAGCTCCTTGCCGAGGGCAGCTTCGGGCGCATCTCCGTCACGATCGAAAACGAACCAACTGAGAACAAACGCACATCGCGCATGGCCATTCTTTCAGCCCTCTCAGCCATTGCCCGCCAGACGCAACCAATTGTTTACGGTGCCTGAAAACAAAGGCATTTTAGGGGAGTTCTTAAGGGTTCCTTAAGCGCGCAGGCGCCATGATCGTGGCATGTTCAGTGCAGCAAAACATCGCCTCACCCGTGAAACGAAGGTCCTTTTGCGACCACACTTTCACACGCCATCAATCGTGATGATGGGCCTGTTCTTCCTCATGGGGCTCGTTCTCGGCTTTTCACTGAGGCATGGTTTTGACGAGCCGTTCGATAAGCTTGTCCACATCGTCTTCTTTACAGGCTTCATGTTTCTCACCGTCGCTTCAATGCGGGGTATGTTTGTGCTGCCAGCCTTTGCGGTCCTCGCGCTCGCGATTGCGGCAGAAGGACTTCAAAGCTACGTGCCCCATCGCGACGCCTCGCTCGGCGATCTTGTCGCAAATCTGGCGGGTGTTTTGATCGGCTTTGCACTGCTGAGGTTCCGTACCGGCTTCTACCGGTTCTGCGACGAGAGCCCATTTTTCAAGGCACCGGAGAAAAGCCCGATTAAAGCCCCGGGCGCCTGATCATGCCTTCGTGCGCGGATCTCGATATTCGCACCGTCCAAGAGATTGTCCCGATGCCCTGTTCTCTCTAAGCTCAGGCATATCGATCCTGAAGAGGAGCTATTCTCATGAAGACGGTCCCCGTTCTTCGCCTCGCGGCACCCTTAGCCTTGCTCTCGCTCGCACCCCTTCCCGCGCAAGCGCTCAGCCTTGACCGGCAATACATCCTCGACTGGAACATCTACTGCAAGGATGACCGCTACTGCATTGCCGCGACCAATGGCACGTCGGCAAACGGCGACAAAATGCGTTTCAAGCTCGAGCGCAGCGACCGGCCCGGCGGCATCATCTTTGTGACAACCGCTCCGGACGGCAATTCACTTGCGGTCGGCATGAAGGTTCGCATCGCCGTTGATGGCCAGGAGCGCGCCTTTTCCGGCGAGATCAAGCGCGTTTATGAAAACAACGAAATGGCTTTCCGGGAAAAGACTGAAAGCGGTCTGCTCGGGATATTGA
>JBCDCZ010000300.1:0-5627 GCA_039180865.1 Pseudomonadota bacterium
GATTGCTGTTTCACCATACCGGATCTCAGCATCAAGCGGTGAGACACGATCTCCGCTTCTTTCGGGGTATCGCGCAATGTTGGGAGGAAAAAGGTTGAAAGACGCATTGCTTCGCTGTCCGTTGACGTGATCGTTTCCCGTGCTTGCTATCGCCTTCGAGACCAAACTGCTAGAAAAATGTGAAAACCTATCCGATATGGTGCGTAGGGGTAGACCACAAGTCTGCGACACGCAGCTCCATCATGACCGCAAACCCGAATTATGATCAAAGGATCGGCAAACGGTAGAAAAATCATGCATCTTCTTGAATTCAGGGGATGACAAACCGCTTAACCTGCGCTACTCGTAACATAACAAGAAGGTCGATATACGACACGGCGAACGTTCTGAAGTCTTGGGAGGGACTGCTCTTTCCGCGCGACCGTAAAGGACACCGCTGCACTGGACGAAAGTCTGGAATGAAAGAACAGAGAGCGACACCTTTTTAAAGGGCCCGTATGGGCCCTTTCTTTTTGCTGATCCGGTTTTTTCAACGACGGCTCGGCGGTAATAAGCAGCTCAACTGATATCTAATCAAAATCCGGCACAAACGGGACGTCTTCAAAACTCAATCCCCCGTAGATTACAGCTGCGTAAACCACACCGAGAATGGCCGCCGACAATACAGTCGTTGCAGCCATCTTACGCCAGATCATTGGTTTAGACGGAGCGCTGGAGACCGTTCCGAGCGTCACATCATCGTTTTCGCCCTGGGTCCGTACACCGATAGGCAGGACTGCGAAGAATGTTAGCCACCAAAGTATAAAATAAAACGCAACAACAGTGATAATCGACATAATGCATCAAACCTCTTCGAGTTCGATCAGGGTTCCCTGGAAATCCTTCGGATGAAGGAAGAGGACAGGTTTGCCATGGGCCCCGATTTTGGGGTCACCGTCGCCGAGGATACGAGCCCCCTCGTCAACAAGCTTTGTGCTTGCCGCCTTGATATCATCAACTTCGTAGCAGATGTGATGGATCCCGCCAGCCGGATTTTTTTCAAGAAAACCCTCAATCGGAGACCCGTCTCCGAGCGGGTGAAGAAGCTCGATCTTCGTATTGGGAAGTTCAATAAAGACGACCGTGACACCATGCTCCGGCAGAGATTGCGGCTCAGACACATTCGCACCAAGGGTTTGACTATATTGCGCCATCGCGGCCGGGAGATCCGGCACTGCGATCGCCACATGATTAAGCCTGCCGATCATAGACATCCTCTTGCTCTGGTTTCAGCCGATAACAAACAAGCACCGATCGATCGAAGTGATGACCTTATGCTTCAAGGATCAAAACCGAGCAAACCGGTTTCTTTCCCCAGAGCTGATTGATTTTCGCGCGCACAGCCCGGTAAACCGCTTCACGGACAAGTTCATGGTCGCGCCGCTTCTTTTTCGCAAGACCTTCGAGTACTTGCAAGACCGTCTCGAACACGATGTCTTCGATCAATTCGTCATCGTCATCCTCGACTGGTAGACCAAAAAGCTCAATCGCGGGATCGTCGAGAATCTCACCCTTGGGATCGAGCACAATGGCAACGCTGACAATCCCTGCGAACGAGAGCTTCCGGCGTTCCAGAACGCCTGCACTCGCTTCGTCGCGGATGAGATTTCCATCTCGCACCAGGATTCCTGAAGGAACCTCGTCAACTTTCTGAAGAGCACCCGGCGCGATTTGAATGACATCACCATTCTCGATCACCATCACATCGCTGATGCCCGCTTCTTCACCAAGCCTTGCATGGGCGCGAAGATGCATGGCCTCTCCGTGGACCGGAATGAGCGACCGTGGCTTGACCCATTCATACATCTGTTTGAGTTCGTTGCGCCTTGGGTGGCCTGTTACGTGAACGAGTTCCTCGCGATCGGTGATGACCTCAACGCCGGAGCGAACCAGTTGATTGATGATTCCGCCGATCACCTTTTCATTGCCCGGAATCGCACGGGACGAGAAGATCACCGTATCGCCTTTGGAAAAGGCAATTTCCCGATGATCGTCGCGCGCTATCCTGGCAAGCGCCGCCCTTGGCTCGCCTTGAGATCCCGTCAGGATCACGCACACCTTGTCGCGCGGAAGATAGCCAAACTCGGCTTCGCTGACGAAAGGCGGGATGTCCTCGAGATATCCGAGTTCGCGGGAAACATCGACGACCCTTCGCATGGCTGCGCCCATCAGAACGACCTGACGATCCGCTCTCGCGGCCGCTCGCGCAATCGCGGCAATACGCGCGACGTTTGATGAGAAGGTGGTGACCGCAACCCGGTTCTTCGCCTCCCCCATGATCCGACCGAGTTCGGCTTCAATGTCTTTCTCGCTCGGACTTTCACCATCGCGCATGGCGTTGGTCGAATCGCAGATAAGTGTCAGAACACCGCCACTCTCGCCGATCTGTTTGAAGCGATCCACATCGGTTGAGAGTCCAACGCCCGGCGTTGGATCGAGTTTCCAGTCGCCCGTATGCATGACCCTTCCGGCCGGCGTTGTAATGAGGAGAGAATTCGGTTCCGGAATCGAGTGGGATACGGGAATGAACTCAATCGAAAATGGTCCAAGTGTGAGCTCGTCGCCCTGCTTCACGATCGTCGTCGGTATCGGCTCATATTCGCCGAACCGGGCCGCCTTGGCATTGAGGAGACCCGCAACGAATTCCGTGCAATAGACGGGGCATTCAAGGGCGGGCCAAAGCTCGAGAAGCGCACCGTAATGGTCTTCATGCGCGTGGGTGATGATAATCGCGAGAAGATCGTTTCTGATCGTTTCCAGAAATGCGATATCGGGAAAAATCACGTCAACGCCAGGCTGGTGCGGTCCTGGAAAGGAGATTCCAAAATCGACCACGATCCACTGGCGCTTAGCACTTGTCCCATACCCGTAAAGGGCAAGGTTCATACCGATTTCACCGACACCGCCTAGCGGTACGAAGACAAGTTCGTCTTTACTCTTGGACACACGCCCTCTTTTCTTGATGATGGACGATCAATTGAAAAACACATCACCAGCGCTGATGATGCGTTCCGTACCGTCTTTTTCTTGCAGGATCAGCCGCCCCGCGGCATCGAGATCGCGAAACTGGCCCCTAAAGTCCTGCTCGTCAAGTCGCACGACGATCGCGTCCCCTAAACCGATCGCCCTTTGAAGCCACTTCTTACGGATCGCACTGAAGTTTGCGCCACGGTCCCACAAGTGGAGATTTGTGAGGAATGCCGGCCTGAATGCGTCGAAAAGCTGATCGGGAGAGACGCCTTGGCCTTCAGCCCTGAGGCTCGTTGCCTGATAAGGCGTGTCTTCAGGGGCATGGCTGCAATTGACACCGACGCCGATCACGATGTCGAGTCGATTGCCTGTATGCCGAGCCTCCAAAAGGAGCCCCGCGATCTTGGCACCCTTCCACAAGAGGTCATTCGGCCATTTCACACGACAGGCATCATCCGCATCGGGGCCGCAGAGATCCGACACCGCTTCATGGAGGGCAACAGCTGCGACGAAAGAGAGGCCAGGCGCTTCATCCGCCCCGGACGGCTCTCTCAGGTAAATGCTGGTATAGAGGTTGCCCTTCTCCGATACCCAGGGACGACCACGCCGCCCCCTTCCCTGCAATTGTCGCTCGCCGGTGACAAAGAAAAGATCGAGGTTCTGCGCGCGCCCAATACGAAACGCTTCATCATTCGTCGACCCGACATCGCCGAAAGCAAAGCAGGGCACACCGCCCGGATTACTCATTTCCAGCACAGGGCGCCTTTAGAAGAATGTCTTTGCAGCAGTCTCGGCGATCCCCCCGACCGGTCCGGCGACAAGGATAAAGCCGACAACGAAGACCCCGCTGAGTGCAATCACCACCCTCAACTCGCCCGGCATCGGTTCGAACGGCGATTCCGCTTCGTCGAAATACATGATCTTGATGATGCGAAGATAATAATATGCACCGATCACACTTGTAACGACGCCAATGACCGCAAGCATGTAAAGATCAGCTTCAATGGCGGCAACAAAGACGTACCATTTGCCAAAGAAGCCGGCGAGCGGAGGAATACCGGCGAGCGAGAACATGATCATCGCGAGAACGAAGGCCATCCAGGGATGGGTCTTCGACGCGCCGGAAAGCGCGGAGATGTCTTCAGAAGCGCCATCGCGATTGCGCATTGCCAGAATGCATGCAAACGCTCCAAGCGTCATGAAAAGATAGATCAGCATATAAAGGATGACGCCGCGCACGCCGACCTGGCTCCCCGCTGCAAGACCCACCAGCGCATAACCCATATGACCAATCGAGGAATAGGCCATCAGCCGTTTGATGTTTTGCTGGCCGATTGCAGCAAATGCGCCGAGGATCATCGAAGCAATCGAGATAAAGACGATGATCTGCTGCCAGTCTTTCGTGATCGGTTCAAACGCGTCGTAGACAACCCGAACAAAGAGCGCCACTGCGGCAATCTTCGGTGCGGCTGCGAAGAACGCCGTGATCGGTGTTGGTGCGCCTTCATAGACGTCAGGCGTCCACATATGGAACGGCACCGCGGAAATTTTGAAGGCAAGACCGGCAATGACGAAAACGAGGCCGACGATAAGTCCAACCGGCGGCTTTTCGGCTTCGAGTGCTGCCGCAATTGCGGAAAACTCGGTGTGCCCGGTAAAGCCATATGTCAGCGACATCCCGTAAAGCAGGAAGCCGGACGAAAGCGCTCCAAGCACGAAGTATTTAAGACCGGCTTCGGTCGCACGGGTCGATTCCCGGTTAATGGCTGCCACGACATAAAGCGCCAGCGACTGAAGTTCTAGGCCAAGGTAAAGCGAGATGAGGTCGTTCGCTGAAATCATCATCATCATGCCGAGCGTCGCAAGCACGATGAGGACGGGATATTCGAACCGGTCGAAATTCTCTCGCCGCATGAAGGCAATCGACATTGCGATGGCAGCGACGGACCCGATCAGGGTCAAGATCTTCATCAGGTTCGCGAACGGATCGATCACGAACGCACCACTGAAGGTGGTCACGACCTCGTTGGAGTTTTGCGAAATCATGATACCGGCGACGATGAGGAGCGCGATCGCTAGGCCGGTCACGGTCGAGCTTGAGCGTTCAGTCGTAAAGACCCCGATCATCAGGAGGACCATCGATCCGACGGCCAGGATAATCTCCGGCAGAGCCGGGACCAGATTGAGGGCTGCGAGGTATTCTTCTTGCATAACGTGCCCCTCTATTTCGCGCCAAGGGCGGCTTGCTGCACACCCGCTTCGGCTGCCGCCAGCGCTTCAGTGTAATTCTGGAGCAGATTATCGACCGATGCCGCAGTGACATCGAAAACCGGGGCCGGATAAACGCCGAAGAAAATGACGAAGAAGATTAGCGGGATCAAAATAACTCTTTCCCGCATCGAGAGATCGAGCATCGTCTTCAAGCTCTCTTTCTCAAGAACGCCGAAGATCACCCGGCGATAGAGCCAGAGCGCGTAGGCCGCCGACAGGATCACCCCGGTCGTTGCAAGCACGGCAACCCAGGTGTTCGCCTTGAAAGCCCCCATCAAAGTGAGAAACTCGCCAACGAAACCGCTGGTTCCAGGAAGGCCCACATTCGCCATCGTGAAGATCATAAA
>JBCDCZ010000301.1:0-5579 GCA_039180865.1 Pseudomonadota bacterium
CGCAGACAGGAAAAACGCGTGATACAACCTCAAACAGATCACAGCCATCAGGCGGGCCGCGACGATGTCTTCGACTATCCGGGAAATCAAGCGCTCTTTGAAGCGACCCTATCTCGGCGTGCCCTTGCTTTTGTTATCGACTTTCTTATTGTCGGCGCATTGATCAGTATCGCAATCGTTTTCCTTGTCATCGCGGGTATTCCGACCCTTACTCTTGCGTGGCTATTGATCCCTGTCACACCGGCAGCAATCGCGCTCCTCTATATTGCCATGACTCTGGGCTCGGAACGCGCCAGGACGATTGGGATGGGAGCACTTGGATTATGTGCGCGGATGTCGGACGGTACACGACCAAGCGTTATTATTGCCCTCTTCCACACACTCGTGTTTTATTTCTCGGTGGGCGTGTTGACCCCGCTTGTCCTGCTCGTCGGTTTTTTCACCAAGCGTCAACGGCTGTTACACGACTTTCTTTCCGGGATGTTGTTTGTCAATCAGGATCAGCTGCCCGAAGAATATCGTTGAAGAATACAAGCAAATCCGGGCGAAGCATTGTATTCGCCTTTAATCATGGTAGATTCACTGAGACGACTATCCCGTCGTCCGATCCTGATGCAGGACTGAAGTCGTGACGCATTATCCCAAGGACGTCCCCCAGTTCTACCTGACCGCACCGTCACCCTGCCCCTATCTGAGGGGCAAGATGGAACGGAAAATCTTCACGCATCTGATCGGTGAAAGCGCCCCGGATATCAATGATATGCTGACGCAAGGCGGTTTTCGGCGCTCGCAGAACATCGCTTATCGCCCCGCCTGCGAAATGTGCAGGGCCTGTCTTTCCATCAGGGTTCGGACAGAAGACTTCGAAGAAACCAAGTCTTTCAAGCGGACATGGAAGCGCAACAACGATATTATCGGGTTTGAAAACCCGCCTGCTCCGACCTCAGAACAATATTCTTTGTTCCGTCAGTATCTCGATACCAGACACCAGCAGGGTGGAATGGCGGATATGAGTGTTCTCGATTATTCAATGATGATCGAGGACAGCCATGTGAATACGATGATCGTCGAATACCGGTACCGGACGATTGACTCAGCGATTAACGGCAAGAGCGAAGGCGAACTCATCGCCGTATCGCTGACCGATATTCTGAATGACGGCCTGTCGATGGTCTATTCCTTCTTCGACACGTCGCTCGCAGCCCGCAGTCTTGGAACCTATATGATCCTTGACCATGTGCGGCGTGCACGGCGGCACGGGCTTCCCTATCTTTATCTTGGTTATTGGGTGCGGGGTTCGTCAAAGATGGATTATAAAGTCCGGTTTAATCCGCATGAGATCCTGACCCCGCGCGGCTGGCAATTGCATCACGGCGAAGAGCCCGTATCCTAAGCGCTCCTGCGCTCGCAAGGATCCTTCATGGGCTCGACTGCACTTCCGACCGATCAGAAACGAGGCGTACTTGCTGCTGCAAGTGGGGGGCTTCTGCTAGCTTGCGATATACCGCTGATCAAGTTGGCGGAGACCGATCCCTGGACTGTTCTCTTCATTCGTGGGCCAATTGTACTCGTTCTTTTCTTTGTATTCTCGCAGATCCTGCAGGCGCGCGGTTTCAAAGACGCGAAGCTTTTTCACGGTCGGCCTACGATCATATTCGCCCTTTTTCACACTGTAGCGACGATCAGTTTCGTGCACGGCATTTTCTATACGACGACTGCCAATCTCGTCTTCATCACCGCGTTCAGTTCCCTCTTCGCACTTTTGATCGCGCGGATTGTCTATAGCGAAAGACACCCGTTTATCACCTGGCTTGCCGCCGGTTTCGCCTTGTTCGGGATCCTGATCATTACTGTCAATGATTTCCTGTTACACGATACGAAACATCTGTTTGGAAATCTTGCGGCCCTTATCTGTGCACTGATGCTTGCGTGCGAGATGCTTTACGCGCGGCGATCCGGCAAGAACCTCGTCTTTGCGCCAGCGTTTTCGGGCGTGTTTGCTTTTATCGTTGCAACGCCGCTCATTCTATCAGGGGGTATTACGCTTGGGGCCCCAGAATTTCTCCTCATCAACGTTGTCTTTTTCGCGCCCGTTGCGATGGCGCTGCTTGCCCTGGCACCGCGGTTTATCTCCGGCCCGGAGGTCACCCTCTTCTTTTTGCTGGAGACGGTCTTCGCGCCTCTGCTCGTCTGGGCGATCTTTGCCGAGACGCCATCACCCAATACGCTGCTTGGCGGTGTGATCATTGTGATGGCAATCTCGGCGCATAGCATCATTCAGATGCAACGGCAGAAGCGCGGCCTTATTCCCCTTCGGTGACCGTCTCCGGCACTTCGCCCGGGAAGACTGCGCCACCAAACCTGTTTGTTTTCGGAAAGCCGGTGGGTGGAAGGCGTCCTGCCTGTCCGCGTTCACCATGCCACTCCTTGAGGTCCAACAACGAGCGCTCATAGCGGCGTCCGGCGCTGTCCATCCAGGAAAGCCCGTCGCTTTCGGTGAACACTTTCACATCCGAGAGCCCACCATCCTTGTATTTCTGCAAGCGTACACCCTGCCCTCGTCCCATTTCCGGACATTGCTCCGCCGCAAAGACCAGAAGCTTGCGGTTCTTGCCGACAACCGCGATGTGGTCGCCGGTGGCGGGAACACAAAGGTAAGCTTCGTCCTTGCCTTTAACGTTGAGGACCTGCCGTCCCTTTCGCGTTGTGGCGACGATATCCTTTTCATTCACCCGGAAGCCCCTGCCCTCGGCTGAGGCGACGAGCAACATGCGGTCCGGCTGATGGACGAAAACGGAGACGATATCCTGATCGTTTTCCATGTCGACCATGATCCTGAGCGGATCACCATGTCCACGCCCGCCCGGCAGTTTGTCGGCGGCCAGCGTGTAGACCTTTCCGGACGTCGTGAAGACCATGATCTTGTCGGTCGTCTGCGCATGGATTGCTGCCTTGAGCCGGTCACCGTCCTTGAATTGCAGTCCCTTTGTCTCGGTGAGATGGCCTTTGAGCGCACGGATCCAGCCCTTTTCGGAGACAACGACCGTAACGGGTTCGCGCTCAATCATCGCCTGCTGGATTTCTTCGACATCGATTTCACGGGCGGTCGCAAAGTCTGTCCGCCTGCGCCCGAGTTCAGTGTCTGGGCCGAAGGTCTTGCGCACTTCACGAAGCTCTTCTGCGATTTTCTTCCATTGAAGGTCGTCCGATGCGAGCAAGGCGGTGAGTTCGGCCTTTCCTGCCGTCAGTTTGTCGTGCTCTCCGCGGATCTCGATTTCTTCGAGCTTGGCGAGCGAGCGGAGCCGCATATTCAAGATGGCTTCTGCTTGCCGGTCGGTGAGTTCAAACCGCTGCATTAACTCGGTTTTCGGCTCCTCCTCGTGACGAATGATGCGGATCACTTCGTCGATGTTGAGGAAGGCGATCAGATAGCCTTCGAGAACTTCCAGGCGATTATTGATCTTGTTGAGGCGGAACTTCGACCTGCGCTGAAGGACGATTTGCCGGTGCTCTAGCCACTCTTTGAGGACTTCGCGAAGGCCGAGAACATTCGGGACTTTTCCGCGGGAAAGCACATTCATATTGAGGGATACGCGGTTCTCGAGATCTGTCAGCTTGAAGAGCGACTCCATCAGAAGTTCCGGATCAACGGTCCTGCTCTTCGGCTCGAGGACAACCCGGATATCTTCAGCCGACTCATCCCTGACGTCGCCCAGAAGCGGGAGTTTCCTCGCTGTCAGTAGTTCGGCGATCTTCTCGATCAGCCGAGATTTTTGAACCTGATACGGGATCTCCGTGACGACGATCTGGTAACCGCCGCGGCCTGTATCTTCCTTGTGGTATCGCGCTCTTACACGGAAACCGCCGCGCCCGGTCCGATAGGCTTCAATGATCGAGGCGCGATCCTCGACGCAAGTGCCGCCGGTCGGGAAATCTGGTCCCGGTACGAAATCGACCAGTTTCTCGACGCTGGCATTCGGATGTTTGATCAGGTGGATTGCGGCGTCGCATAATTCTGCCGCGTTGTGCGGCGGAATATTGGTTGCCATACCAACAGCAATCCCGCTCGAACCGTTCGCAAGAAGGTTCGGGAAATTGGCGGGGAGAACGACGGGCTCTTCTTCTTCGCCGTCATATGTTTCCCGGAAATCGACAGCGTCTTCGTCAATTCCCTGAAGGAGTAGCCGTGCGACCTCGGTCATGCGGGCTTCGGTGTACCGCATAGCCGCAGCATTATCGCCGTCGATATTGCCGAAATTCCCTTGCCCGTCGACGAGCGGATAGCGAACCGCAAAGTCCTGAGCGAGCCGCACAAGCGCATCATAAACGGACTGATCGCCATGCGGGTGAAACTTACCGATGACGTCTCCGACGACCCTTGCGGATTTCTTGAAGCCCGATCCCGGATCAAGCTTGAGTTCGCGCATGGCGTGCAGGATGCGCCGGTGGACGGGTTTCAATCCATCCCGAACGTCCGGAAGCGCCCGGTGCATGATCGTCGAGAGCGCATAAGCGAGGTAACGCTCCTCCAATGCGGAGCGCAGATTGATCGGTTCAATGCCCTCTTCATCGTCGCCAGGGCCCGGCGGTGGTGCTGCTTTTCCCATAATCCAATAGAGCTACGTGCTTCGCGAGTTTGCCTCAATACCCAAGTGACTTGGGCGATTATTTGGCTGTCTCATCCACATTTTTTGGCGGCTTTACGGGCTTTTTGTGGCCTCCATCCCTTCAAGCACGCGACGGATCAGGGTGTCGCGGGCATGGGGTGCCGCCAGATTTCTTGGCTCGAATATATGCCGGGACAAGAAGAAACCAGAAAGTTCAAATCCTTGCCGGAGATCTTCGCCTGCAATTTCGTTTGCGACGCCTGTCAGAAACTGCGGGAGAGCGAGGAGTTTGTTCTTGTATGGCCCCGCTCCTTCTTCCGTCACCGCCCGACCGCTCTTGGGCGAGACGAAGGCGAGCGCTTCCGACCGGTTGGTGACCGCGCACCGTTTCAAATCGAGGCCAAAGCCGAGATCTTCCAGAACTGCGAGTTCGAAACGGATGATAAGCGCTGCCATGATCGGGGGATCGTCCACGTGGGACAGAATGATCTCTGCGGCTTCGGCGAGGCCCGGATGCGGATCGCGCTCGGGCAAAAGCCGCAAATGAGAGGCGACCAATTGCACCGCGTAGAGACCGATTGATGTTTCCATCAAATGTGCAGCCCGCATTTCGAGCGGTTCAATCGTAAAAACGCCAAGATGGTCGGACAGACGGGCGCGCCACGTGAGCAAAGCCCGATTGCCGGGTTGAAGCGACGGCTGCAGACGTTTCGAGCGCCCGCCGCGAACCAGCCCCAGATGGCGGCCGCGTTCTTTCGTCATGACCTCGAGTATAACGCTCGACTCGCCATGGCGGCGCGTTCCAAGGATCAGTGCTTCTTCCGTCCATTCCATGCGGCTATTTATATGTTGCATCGCCGCCAGACCAAAGTCAGACTTGCAAGCTTCTACAGCAAAAAAGGAAAGCCGATGCGACGCATACTTTTGGGACTATGCCTTTTATTTGCCTTTAACAGCCATGCTTTTTCACAA
>JBCDCZ010000302.1:0-5533 GCA_039180865.1 Pseudomonadota bacterium
AACCCCTATGGAGCGGTCGAAAACCGTCAGGACCAGAAGCGTCGCTCCGGTGACGAGAAGGATGACCGGTCCTTTCACGAGAATGCCGCAGGCAATCGCCCCCCAAAAGAGGGCCCAGGGAATGAGCTGAAGCGGTTTTTCACGATTGAGATAGGCTTTGGCAAGGGAACCCTGAGCCAAGAGAATGAAAGCAAGCAGGACCGCATCGGTCTTGGCGATTTTCGCTTCGAAACCCGGAAGGATCGAGATCGCCATCAGCATGCCTGCAAGACCGGCGGCGAACGGGCTTACGAATTGCGTGGCGATCCAGAAGGTCAGAAGGACTGCACTCACCGCGCCAACCAGAGAAGGAATGCGGTACGCCCAGATCGGCGGTTCCGTCCCACCGGTGACTGTCTCCAGCGTCTTCACCGCGCCGATCTGCAGCCAGTAGATGCCAATCGGTTTCTTGTAGCGTTTGCCGTCCTGAAACGGGATATCGATATATTCCTGTTCGGCCATCATCTGGCGGCTTGCATGGGAAAACCGTGTCTCATCCCTGTCGACACCCGGAACCTCGAAAAAGCCTGGAAGCATGCAGAAGAGCGACACGATAACAAGCACAATGCACCAAAAGGAGGACGACCAGAGGTCGGCACGAAGAAAGGGTGCAGGTGTTGCGGTCACGTTATTCTCCGAAGAGACGGTTTTCAGCGCGTGAGGACTGCCATGTTCAGCCGAAAAAGCCAAGCGAAAGACGCCCGATCTGAAATCCTCACGCTATTTCTGAAACGGCTGACCAATCGCGGCTGGCGGTATCGCTCGTCCGACGAAACCGGCGAGAAGGAGCACTGTGATCACGTAAGGAAGAGCCAGAAGAAGCTGTCCCGGCAATTCACCAATAAGCAGCAGGTCGACACCCTGAAGGCGCGAGGCCGCAGCTTCCAGAAAGCCGAACATCAAACAGGCGAAGAGCGCCGGATAAGGCCGCCATTTCCCAAAGATCACTGCCGCAAGAGCGATATAGCCTTTGCCCGCCGACATTTCCGGGACGAAGCCAGCCCCCTGCCCGATTGATAGATAAGCACCTGCCAATGCACAGAAGAACCCGGCGAGGACAACCGCGCCATAGCGCGTGAGCGTTACGGAAATGCCAGCTGCATCGACAGCTTCCGGCTTTTCTCCGACGGCCCGTACCCTCAGGCCAAATGCTGTCCGGTATAAGAGCATCGCGGCAAGCGGGACGGCGATAAGGGCCAGATAGACGAGAACATTATGCCCGCTGATCAGCTCCCGATAAATCGGACCGAGGACCGGGACCGCGGTCGCGCCTTCTGAAAACCACCAAACGATCGGGCGGAACCGGTCTTCGGAGACAAGTGCCGGGGTCTGACCGCCCTGTTTATAAAGCGCAATCGCAATTGTGACCGAAAGGCCCGACGCCAGAATGTTGACCGCAAGGCCGCTTACCACCTGATTGCCGCGATGGGTGATACAGGCAAATCCATGGATGAGCGCTAAAAAAACCGATGCGAGAATGGCGGCCCCGAGACCGAGCCATGGCGAGCCGGTCGCAAAGGAGGCCGTCGCCGCAGCAAACGCAGCCATCAGCATTTTGCCTTCGAGCGATATATCGATGATCCCGGCGCGCTCAGAAAAAATGCCCGCCAGCGCACAGAAAATCAGCGGTGTCGCGAGGCGGAGCGTGCCGTCGAGGGTAAGCAGAAATTGGAACAGGAACTCAGCCATTCTCGCGCGCGCTCCTTCCTCCGAAGAAACCAAGCATGCGGGAGACGGCTGGCGCGAACATGAAGGCAAGAGCGCCGGAGAAGAGGATGATCATTCCCTGGATCACCACGACCATTTCGCGGGTGATCGTCTGGAATTCGAAATCGAGTTCCGCGCCGCCCTGATAAAGCGCACCGAATAAAAGGCTTGCGAGAATGATCCCGACCGGATGACTGCGTCCCATCAGGGCAACCGCAATGCCGGTAAAGCCGTAGCCTGCCGTGAAATTCAAGACGAGGCGATATTGAACCCCGAGGACCTCGTTGATCGCCATAAGACCCGCGAGTGCGCCTGAAATCGACATGGCTATGATGATGACCTTCGCAACATTGATCCCGGCGTAATGGGCGGCATCCGGGTTCTGGCCGACAGTCCTGATTTCATACCCAAGCCGCGTCTTCCAGATGAGAACCCAGACGAAGAAGGCTGCCAGAAGCGCGAAGAAAAACGAGATGTTGAGAGGCGAGCCGGAGACGAGATCGCCCAGGAACGGGAGAATCGTACTCATCTTGGCGAGTTGGGCGCTTGCCTCAAACGTCGAGGTCTGAGGCGACATCTGGTTCGGCGCAATCATCGGGCCCGCGAGCAACCAGACCATCAGTGAAGCCGCGATGAAGTTGAACATGATCGTGGTGATCACGACGTGGCTGCCGCGCTTTGCCTGAAGATAACCCGGAATGAAGCCCCAGAATGCTCCGAAGAGTGCGGCCCCAAGGATTGCGAGGGGGATTACGAGGAGCCCCGGCAAGATCGGCGCAAGCGCGAGCGCGACGAGAGCTGCACCCAGTCCGCCGATCGCCGCCTGCCCCTCCCCGCCGATATTGAACATCATCGCTTGAAAGGCGACGGCGACGGCGAGGCCAGCGAAGATGAAATTCGTTGTGTAATAAAGCGTGTAGCCAAGAGCGCCCGGATAGAAGAAAGCGCCTTCCACCATGATTGAAAGGGCTGCGAACGGGTTCTCGCCAATAAGGGCGACAAAGACACCGCAGAAGAAGAAGGCCGCAAGAAGATTGATGAGCGGCAGAAGGATGATTTCCGCCCATGTCGGAAGCGGGCTCTTCATGGGGTGGCTACCCCGTTGTCGGCGCGCGCGCCCGGTGCAATTCCCGCCATCATCTGCCCGATCAGTGAGCGATCAGCATCTTCGCGGTCGACGATCCCGACCGTTTTTCCGTCATTCATCACCATGATCCGGTCGGAGAGCGCGAAGATTTCTTCAAGTTCGACGGAGACCAGAAGGATCGCGGCACCGTCGTCGCGGTGAGCGATCAGATCTTTATGGATGAATTCGATGGCTCCAATATCGACGCCACGGGTCGGCTGGCCGATGATCAGTATTTTCGGACGCTCATGCATTTCGCGGGCAATCACCAGCTTCTGCTGATTGCCGCCGGAAAAACCCTCTGTCATCTGATCAGGAAGGGTCGGACGGACGTCGTGATGGTCCATCAAGTCCTTGCAATGGGTCCGCATGCGCGCCTTGTCGAGAAACACGCTGTCACCGGCATACCCTTTATGAAGATAACCGAGCGGTGCGTTCTCAAAGGCCGGAAAACTCAGGACCAGGCCGAAACGATGGCGGTCTTCCGGGATATGTCCGAGACCAATTTCACGCAAATGGCCGGGCGTTGGCGGGTGCGTTGCATCGAAAGTCTGACCTAGGATCTCCATGGTTCCACTCGTGGCAGCGCGCATTCCGCCGAGGATCTCAAGAAGTTCGCTTTGGCCGTTTCCTGCGACACCGGCAATGCCGAGGATCTCGCCCGCGCGGACTTCGAAATCGATGCCTGCCAGTTCTTCGCCGCCGGTTGGCGTCACAAGGCCGAGATCATGGACCTTGAGGACGGTGTCGCCACGGCTTGCTTCTCCCATCTCCGCCCGCAAAAGAACTTTACGCCCAACCATCAGTTCGGCGAGTTCTTCAGGCGTCGTTTCGTTTGTTTGGCGCTGCGCCACCAACTGGCCCTGGCGCATCACCGAGACGTCTTCGGTGACTGCCATGATTTCTTCAAGCTTATGGGTGACCAGTATGATGGTGACGCCACTGTCCCGTAAATTCCTCAGGATTTCGAAGAGTTGCTCCGTCTCCTGCGGGGTCAGGACCGCCGTCGGCTCGTCGAGGATCAGAATGCTTGTGTCGCCCTTGAGCGCCTTGAGGATTTCGACCCGCTGTTGAAGGCCGACCGGAAGGTCTCCGACGACCGCGTCGGGATCGACTTTGAGACCGTAGCGTTTGGAACGTTCGGCGAGGCGGGCACGCATATCCTCTCTGCCCGCTTTCACAAAGAAGCCGCCTTCATCGCCGAGAAGAAGATTGTCGAGGACGCTCAAGGTCGGGATCAGCATGAAGTGCTGGTGGACCATGCCGATCCCGGCGGAAATCGCATCGGCGCTGGATGCGAAGTTCACTGTGTTGCCGTTGATCTCAACTGTGCCTTTGTCCGCACGATAGCTGCCGTGCAGGATCTTCATCAGTGTCGATTTGCCGGCCCCATTCTCGCCGACAATGCCGTGGATGGTGCCCTTGTCGATTGAGAGCGAAACTTCGCGGTTCGCGTGAACCGGCCCGAAGGATTTCGATATATCAATGAGGCGCAGGGCTGGCGGCGCCGCGTTCATGGCTTTATCCGTAAACTTGACGCCGCACCCAGACCCTCAAACACGAGAGATACCCCTGCCCCGTTTGTCGCGTTTCTAGAATGGGCAGGAGCTGTCGTCCTGATAGTTGTGAACCGTAACGCTACCGCCGACTATCGCCTCTTCTGCAGCCTGCAGCTTGCTTTTCATGTCGGCTGTGATGAGTGGCTCGTTGTGCTCGTCGAGCGCCCATCCGATCCCGCCTTCGGCAATACCGAGGACCTGGATATCAGCCGTGAATTCACCGGCCATGGCATCTTTGAACGTCTTGTAAGCCGCAACGTCGACGCGCTTCAGCATGGAGGTGAGAACCGTTCCAGGCGCGACGTGGTTCTGGTTTGCATCAACGCCGATTGCAAGTTTGCCTGCGTCTGATGCTGCACGGATCACACCAATTCCGGTACCGCCCGCCGCGTGATAGACAACGTCGGCACCACGGTCGATCTGGCTTTGGGTGAGTTCCGCGCCTTTACCCGGATCGTTCCACGCCGCCGGCGTGTTGCCCGTCATGTTCTGGAAGACCTCAAAGTCCGGGTTCACGCTTTTGACGCCCTGCAGATATCCGCAGGCGAATTTGCGAATGAGCGGAATATCCATACCGCCGACGAAACCGACTTTTCCGGTCTTGGACGCAAGGGCTGCTGCGACGCCGACGAGGTAGCTTCCCTCATGCTCCTTGAAGACATATTGGCGCAGATTATCGTGCTTCAACCAGCCCACATCGATGATCGCGAAATCCACATCCGGGTGGTCTGCTGCGACCTTGTCCATCGCGTCAGCCTGAGCGAAACCAACGGCAAGAACTATCGTTGCACCGCGCCGTACCATGCGGCGGAGCGCCTGTTCGCGCTGGGTCTCGTTGGTGACCTCGAATTCAAGAACTTCAGCGCCGGTCTCGTTTACAAACTTGGTGATCCCGGTGTGAACGGCCTCATTGAAGCTTTTGTCGAATTTTCCGCCCATGTCGTAGACAACGGCCGGTTTGAAATCAGCCGCCTGGGCAAGGGTTGAAAAGGCCGCAAAGACGACCGCAGTGATCAGAAGATAAAGGCGTTTCATGGCTTTCCTACTTCAATCCAATCTCTTTTAAGCGTTGATCGAGATATTGCCCCGCTGTCATGGTTTC
>JBCDCZ010000303.1:0-5494 GCA_039180865.1 Pseudomonadota bacterium
AGAACCTGTTCCTCGATCTGGGTCGGGAAGACGTTGACGCCACGCAAGATGATCATGTCATCCGACCGTCCGGTGACCTTTTCCATCCGGCGCATGGATCGTGCCGTGCCGGGTAGCAAGCGGGTCAGATCACGCGTTCTGTAGCGAATGATTGGAAACGCTTCCTTTGTGAGCGACGTGAAGACCAGCTCGCCCATTTCTCCGTCCGGCAGGACCTCGCCGGTTTCGGGATCAATGATCTCGGGATAGAAATGATCTTCCCAGACATGGAGCCCGTCCTTCGTTTCGACGCATTCATTGGCAACACCCGGCCCGATCACTTCCGACAGGCCGTAAATGTCGACAGCGTGCATGTCGAAGCCTTCTTCGATGTCGGTCCGCATGGCATTAGTCCAGGGCTCAGCGCCGAAAATGCCGACTTTGAGCGAAGAAGCCCGAGGATCCTCTCCGGCCGCCTTGTAAGCTTCGAGGATGGCGAGGCTGTATGACGGCGTTACCATGATGACATCGGGTTTGAAGTCTTCAATCAGCGTCACCTGACGCGGTGTCATGCCTCCGGATACAGGCACGACAGTGCAGCCGAGTTTCTCAGCCCCGTAATGAGCACCGAGCCCACCCGTGAAAAGACCGTAGCCATAAGCAACATGCACAATGTCACCGGGACGTCCGCCGGATGCTCTGATTGACCGGGCTACGCATTGCGCCCACATATCGATGTCGTTCAGCGTGTAGCCGACAACGGTGGGTTTGCCTGTTGTACCCGACGATGCATGAAGGCGCGCCAGACTTTGGCGCGGAACAGCGAACATGCCGAACGGGTAATTGTCGCGCAGATCGGTCTTCACCGTAAACGGGAATTTCGAGAGATCCGACAAGGTCTTCAGATCGTCTGGATGAACGCCTGCATCGTCGAACTGCTTCCGATAAAAAGGTGATCCGTCGTAAGCCCGGGTGAGCGATTGCTTCATCCGAACGAGTTGCAGAGCCGATATTTCGTCGCGCGACGCGATCTCGATCGGATCGAGCGAGGCCCGATCCGGTGTCAGATCAAGCATCATCTGTTCCTTCCGTCTTACCCAGACCTTCCCGTTCAAGAAGCTCCTCGATATTCTCAAAGTGATCGCTTTGAAGTTGGCGGGAATGCCCACGAAACTCGGCGACCAACGCTCCGTTCTGATTGTGCACGGTGATGTCGTAAATCCCGCTTCTGCCATACCGGACGACTTCTCGGCCTTCCGTTAAAAGCTCATCGCCAAGATGGACTGGAGCAACAAAAGTGACGCCCCCGACCTGAGCGACAACCAGTTTGTTGTAGCTGTTGCAGGCAACGCCAAACGTGCTGTCGGCGACGCTGAAGATCATGCCGCCGTGGCAATTGCCGTTACCATTGAGCATCCAATCCTTCACGGTCATGCGCATGCGTGCATAACCGGCGCCGACATCGATCAGATCCATCCCAAAATGGCGGGACGCCTCGTCGCGTTTCATCATGAGCGCAGCACATAATTCAGCAACACGTTGGGCGCGCCGTTTGCTCAGTGAATTCAGAGTATCTTCGCTCATTCTTCCGTCCCCCTGAAAACCGGTTTGCGTTTTTCCAAAAAGGCTGAGACGCCCTCGCGATAATCGGGTGTGCGCCCCGCGCGACGCTGAAAATCGCGTTCAAGGTCGAGCTGTTCGTCGAGCGTGTTGGTCGCCGCCGCGTGAACCGCCTTTTTGACAAGAGACAATCCGTAGGTCGGCGCTAATGAAAAATGATTGGCCCACCGCCTTGCTTCTTCCATCAAATGGTCGTCCTCAACCGCCTTCCAGATCATTCCGATCCGTTCGGCTTCTTCAGCCATGATGGGCTCGCCGGTGAGCATGAGGGCTTTTGCGCGGGCTTCCCCGATAAGGCGTGTCACAGTGAATGTACCGCCTGAATCGGGGACGAGACCCAGCTTGCAGAAAGCCTGGATGAACTTCGCCGATTTTTTCGCAATCACGAGATCGCAGGAAAGCGCGATATTGGCCCCCGCGCCGGCCGCAACACCATTCACTGCGCAAATGACCGGTTTTTCCAGAGACCGGATCAGGCGAATGAGCGGATTGTAGTAGGTCTCGATCGTGTGGCCCAGATCCGGAGGGCCATCCATCTTCGAGGGATCGCGATCGCCAAGATCCTGCCCGGCACAGAATCCCCGTCCCGCACCCGTCAACAAAACGACGCGACAGGTCTGGTCATCGCGCGCTTCCTCCAAGCGCCCCCGCAAGAGCCCGTGCATGGCCGGATTGAATGCATTCAGCTGGTCAGGTCGGTTGAGTGTGAGCTCCAAAACCCCGTCCTGACGGTTTACGAGAATCTCGTCTGCCATCGGCTCCTCCCTGCCCTTGGCACCAGCCGCTTTACGGCTTATAAAAAAAGACTTGCATAAACCGACCGGTCGGTCAATGATTAAGGCCTGACGATGATCGGTCAGCGTGCATTCTTGAGAAAAGGCACGTGTCTCAAGATTTCCGGGAGGACAGAAGGCCGGACGAGCAGACAAATCGATTATTGACGCCGGGCGCGCAAAGACGCACGGTCAGCACAAGCTCTAGGATAGGGAGGAACAACTATGGGCTTTTATCGTAAACTTACGATTTCTGCACTTGCGGGTGCCGGTATGCTTGCAAGCACCGCTGTGTTCGCAGCCGAGCACACACTCACGATTTCAAGCTGGGCGCCACCAACCCACGGTATCAATGCCAAGATGTGGCCAAACTTCATCAAAATGATCGAAGAGGCGACGGATGGCCGTGTTACGGCTGAGATTAAGCTGGGCCTTGCACCGCCGCCGGCACAAATGGATCTGGTTCAGGATGGCGCGGCTGATCTTTCGATTATCTTCCACGGCTATCAGGCAGGCCGCTTCACGACGACCAAGCTCATCGAACTGCCGGGCTACACCGGTAACGCAGAACAGGCATCGACAGCTTACTGGGCAGCTTATGAGAAGTACCTGGCGGCGGCCAACGAGCATCGTGGCGTAAAGGTCATCGCACTTCATACGCACGGCCCGGCACAGCTTCATTCAGCACAAAAGATCACAACACTTGCCGAAGTGAACGATCTTAAACTGCGGATTCCTGGCGGTGTCGGTGGTGACGTGGGCGAAGCGCTTGGCGCAAAGGGCATCAAGGTCCCGGCACCAAAGGTTTATGAAACACTCGCCTCCAAAGCAGCCGACGGCGTGGTTATGCCGCTCGAAGGCCGCAAGGGTTTCAAACTCACCGAAGTCGCACAGAATGTCTTCGAAGTACCGGGAGGACTTTATCGCGGTTCTTTCGCATTCATCATGAACGAGGACACCTTCAATTCGCTTCCTGAAGACATCCAGAAAGCGCTTGAAGAAAAAGTCTTCGGCGAGCCGCTTTCCCGCGCAACCGGCGCAATCTGGGATGAGATCGATCAGATCGGTCGTCAAGCGACAAAAGACGCTGACGGCAACTCGATCAACCCGGCGTCCGCTGACGACGTAGCTGCCTATCAGGAAATCGCTGCAGGCGTGAGAACGCAGGTTATCGACGAGGTCAAAGCCAAAGGCGTTGACGCGGATGCGGCTTACAACCTGATCGTCGAGATGATGGCGAACTGATTGTCCTAAAACCATTCCGGCCCGGTAACGCGTTATTCGCCCGGGCCGGTATTTACGATCAACGGCCAATCCGCCGCCCTCCTCAGACCGCTTCCAGACACGGGATCCCTTCGTGATGTCCGCGCTTTTCCGCAAGACATGCCGTTATGCCGAGGCGGCTCCTGCAGCGCTTGCTGCAATTGCCCTCTTCACGCTGATGGTCATGACGTTTATGGACGTTATGCTGCGGAGTGCCTTCAACGAACCGATTGAGGCTGCGAGCGAACTCACACGCATCTTGATGGCGGTGATCGTCTTTTCATCCTTGCCAATCATTTCCGCGCGCGGAACGCATATCGTCGTCGATCTTATTGATCCCCTTTTCAGAGGAATCGCGGTCCGTATTCGCGATGGCATCATCGACATCATAGCCGGCCTTTTGATGATCTGGCCGACCATGCGGTGTTTCACGCTTGCCGAGCGTGCACGCGACTTCGGCGATGTGACGGAATTTCTGAACATCCCACAATTTTATATCATTTACTTCATCACCTTCTTCGCAGCCGTCACGGCTTTTGTGCTCATCGCAAAGGGCCTCATTACGCTGTTCATTCCCTCGCTCCTGTCTCCAACTCAGGAGCGCGCAGAAACCATGACGTCCGGGCAGGAAGGCTGATTTATGGAAGTCGCACTCATCGGATTTGCCGTCGTCCTGGTTCTTGTCTTGCTCAGGCTTCCAATCGCCTTTGCGATGGGTCTCGTGGGGATGGTCGGTTACTGGTATGAGACGAGCTTCCGCGGCGCCCTTTCCATGGTCGGCCGGATCATTATCGATACGGCCCAGGATTACGGCCTTTCCGTCATTCCGCTGTTCATCCTGATGGGCTTGTTCGTCAACAAAGGCGGACTATCACGCGACCTTTACCGCGTTTCCTACGATTTCCTCGGCCATTTCAAAGGTGGCCTCGCCATGGCGACAATCGTTGCATGCGGCGGCTTTTCCGCGATCTGCGGTTCGTCGCTTGCGACTGCGGCAACCATGTCAAAGGTCGCGATGCCGCAAATGCGCAAATACGGGTATTCAGATAGCCTATCGACGGCATCGATCGCGGCAGGCGGAACGCTCGGTATCCTTATCCCGCCGAGCGTCATCCTCGTGATCTACGGTCTTCTGACCGAAACCAGCATCGGGAAACTCTTCATTGCCGGGATCATTCCGGGCATTCTCGGTGTCTTCCTCTATCTTTTCGCCGTGCGCTTCACCGTTATGGTCAACCCGAAGGCCGGGCCCGCCGGCGAGCGGGCAAGCTGGAAAGAACGCCTCGCCGCCCTTTCAGGCATCTGGTCGGTTCTCCTTCTTTTCGTGCTGGTCATTGGCGGGCTGTATGGTGCCTTCAACGTTTGGCCGATCTACTTGACCTTCTCACCAACAGAAGCGGCCGGAATGGGTGCCATGGGCGCGTTTCTGATCGCATTGTCGCGCGGTGGCCTGACGATCAAATCCACCTACAGCACACTGATTGAGACGGCCTACACAACTGCCGGTCTTTTCGCGGTTCTAATCGGTGCGTGGATCTTCTCAAATTTCATCAACATAGCAGGCCTGCCGGAAGCGCTTCTCGGTTTCGTGAACCAGGCAGGCTTCTCGCCCTTTACGGTCATGCTGATGATCCTTGCGGTCTATGTCGTACTCGGTTGCGTTTTTGAGAGCCTCTCGATGCTGCTTCTCACCGTGCCGATTTTCTTTCCATTAGTGACAAGCCTCGGCTTTGATCCGATCTGGTTCGGGATCATCGTGGTGGTTGTCGTCGAAATCAGTCTGATCACCCCGCCGGTCGGCCTCAATGTCTTCGTGCTCAAAGGCGTTGTGCAGGATGTCCCGACGGCAACAATCTTCA
>JBCDCZ010000304.1:0-5489 GCA_039180865.1 Pseudomonadota bacterium
ACCGAAATGAAGTGGTTGAACTTGTCCCAGAGCGGTTCGCCTTCCCGGCGTTTTGTCCAAAGGAGAAGTCCGGACGCTGCCACATAGGTCATTGCAATTCCCATGATGAGCCAGACGATCTTGGAGGCAAAACCGGCAAAGTTTCCGAAGTGCAGCGGCGCGATTATGGAAATCAGGGTCGAGCCTACGGACGGCACCTGACCAAAGCTTGGCATCTCGCCTAAAAAGGCCCCAGTGACACCGTTGTAACCGAGGACAGTGTTTGACAATGCGCCATCGCTCGGCACGAAAAACACCGACACTTTTGCTGAAGCGGTTCCGTAATGCAGGATATTGACGAATTCGACGACGCTGCCGACGCGTGCGGCGGCATCAGCCATGATCGCGTCAAGATTTGTCAATGGAGCCGCGCTGAGGTCCGCTTCTTCCTGATGGCCGAGGATTGTTTCAATCATCGCAAGCTGATCGCCGTCAAATGCAGCGAATGCCAAGAGGGGGATGCCAAGCTCCTCTGCGAAACCGAAGAATGCCCCTGTAAAGGCGAGGATCAGCGCGAACGGCAGGCCCCAGGTTCCCGCAAGAACATGGAAATCCCGTGCGCCGACGAGACGAGACCGGTCTCGCACACCGATGAAGGCATCGCGGAAGACATGTTTGTGGATCAGTATTCCGGAGATGGATGCCGCCATCATCATGAGGCCGAGGATGCCGACGAGGATCAGGCCGTAAGGATTTGGCATATAGAGCGAAACATGAAGATCAACCCAGAATTCCGCAAGGGCGTCTCCGGGGGGCGCAGGAAAGTCTTGTAAAATTCCCTCTTGGCGCTCAAGCACATTTCCCGTTTCCGGGTCGATTGTGATCTGCACCCCCGCGTCCACCAGTTCACCGGTCTCGGGGTGTTTCTCGTGTGTGTGGAACACATAACGGATATCGCCTTCCGATATCCGGAATATGCTCACTTCTTCTTGGTAAGCCTTGTCGACCGAGGACGCATGGCGACGGAAATGCGCGTCAACGTTGGAGCCGAGTGTCTCGTGATGCTCGACAATCCCCTGGCTCCACGTGTCGATTTCATCCTCAAAGACCACAATCGAGCCTGTAAAAATGCAGACATAGACAAGAATTCCAAGAATTGTCCCGGCCCATCCATGGACGGACAAAAGACGTTTGGTTTTTGCTTGCGTAACAAAACTCATTGGACCCTCATAGAAGTACAAGTCCCAGATGACCAATGACAAGCACTGTCATCACGGTGGAAACCCGCAGCATATCGTCGTCAAGAAGAACGTAGAAAAACACCAGCGCCCAAATGACAGGGAAGAGCACGAGCGGCACAAGAATATTGTCCACCCGTCCCGCGCCCGCTGGCCACCAGACCGCCATCCCCATCATGATGAGAATCGTCAAAATCGCAGCGACCGGCCCGCCGAAAATCCACCGTAAGGTGAGCGCATGGCTTTGAGCAGATGATTTTAAAAAACTCAGAGTAGACAATGGTTTGCCCCCCATTCAAATTCATCTTTTCCAATCAAACGCCGGTCTTTGGTCTGATCGTTATATGAAACTCAGTTTGCATGTTTCTGTGGGCCAGACAAGATTATGAACGACACACCAATTGTCACGCCGATCAAAACTTGATTGTACCGCTAACACCAAAGGTGCGAGGGCGCCCGAGAAGTTCCTGACCGTCAAAGACACCGGTCACGATCCGATCATTATTCACATTATTGACGAAGGCATCGATCCGGAATGAATGACCTTTACCGGTTTCGTGCTCGTATCCGGCACCGAGGTCAATAGTCGTGAAGCTCGGGATCTCCGCGCCACCGAGACTGTCTATCAGACCTGCGACATATCTCACCCGGACAAAAGCGTCGAACCCGTTATCAGAGGCATAATCAAGGCCAAAGTTCGCAGTCACGTTCGGAGCGAAGGGAGCTTCGTCACCCTCGAATTCCGGAACAACGTCTCCTGCATCCGTGATTTCGGTATCAAGCAGACCTAGGCCTGCGCTCGCGGTGAAACCACGACCGAAATCGTAGGTTCCATCCAGCTCCAGCCCTAGACCTCGAACTTCCGGCAAGTTACCGCGCAGAAACAAGCCAATTGCCGCGGCGCCCGGCGTTTGTGCATCCTCGAGCTTGTAATAAAACGCACTGCCATTGAGGGTCAGGCGTTCGTCAAGGAAAGATGTTCTCGTGTAGATTTCATGCTGGCGCAGGGTTTCCGATTCGAACGTAGTAAATCCGCCAGCCGGATCAATGAAATCGAAATCGAGCCCTCCAGCCCTGAACCCTTCTGAATATTGGTACCCCAGTGTCACGTTCTCGTTGAGATCGTATCGCAAGCCGGCCTTCGGAATGAAAACCGTTTCGTCGTTATCAAGATCGCCAATGCCGCCGCCAAAGAAAGGGCTATCAAAACTGAATATTCGGGTTTCCGTTTGTTTTTCGACCCGGCCGCCCAGGATCAAGGCGAGTTTTTTGTGCAGCGCGAACTCTCCTTCCGCGTAAACGCCAAAGTTCTCAATGACGCCGTCGGCCGCGAAGTCGCCGAAGGGAATGAACGCGCCATCGATATCGTCATCGGAACTTTCGAATGTGACCCCGACGACGCCTCTGTTCAAAACGCTGATATCCTGCGCACGAACGAAGACCTCTACGAAATGCGTTTCGAGATTCTGTGTGACCGGAAATCCGGTTACGTCGGAAAAATCTTCCGGCACCGCATTCTCGTTATCGACATAGGAATATTGCGCCTTCAGTTCGATTTTGTCTGTAAAGGCGTATGTCAGCTCGGGGCTTATTACGAATTGGTCATTGTCGAAAAAGACGACCAGACTGTCAGGCCCCGCAGTGTTCACGAAAGTTCCGGCATCTGCCACGTTATCCACCGCCGATTGTGTTCGGTTGAATTCTGTGAGCAATTGAAATTCCAGCCCGGGGAGATCATCCGGGGTAATTAGAAGTTTGCCGCGATACCGCTCGAAGTCATTTGTCTCATAATCGTCGGCGATATCCGCAATCAACGGATTCGTGTAATCGATAAAGCTTGTCCCCTCCGTGGCCTCAGCTGTTACCCTGAGCGCGACCTGGTCCTTGACCACCGGAACATTCAAAAGCCCCGCACCGCCGAACGTGCCGTCCTGATTGAAGTAAAATCCGCGTATGGCGCTTTCAAAGAAATGAACGGGATCTTTGGTCTGGATCCGGACATTGCCGGCCAGAGAGTTGCGGCCGCCCAAGGTCGATTGCGGACCGCGGGCGACTTCGATCTGCTCCGTGTCCCATGTGCCGAAATTCGCAGTCACTGTGCCCGCTGCTTGTTGGGGGCGCGCGACGCCATCGACGATCACATTGACGCGCGCCTGAGCCCCGGAGGTGATAGCGCCGCCTCCGACGGCTCCGGCTGTTGGCTCGATGCCGCGAATGGTGGGCAGGCGGAAATTGGTCGGATCGGCATAGACATTCGGGATTCCGCTGATAGCGTCCACGAGATTTGTATTCGAGGGTTGATCCGCCTGCTCGCCTGTGACCACGACGATAGAAGCAGGCGTTTCTGCCAAGGGGCGATCGCTACGCTCGCCTTCTATAACGACCTGATCGAGCAGAAAGTCGCCGTCTTGCGAAGAAGCGGCCTCGGTCAATGTGAAAGACCGGTCAGGCAGTTCAAGGATGGCAAGCCCGGACCCGGCGATCATGGACATTAAGGCCTCATGGGCGGTGAACTCACCTTTCACCGCACGGCTCTTCTTGTCACGCAGGACGGCCTGTTGTGCCACAATAATGCTGCCGGTCTCTCGACTGAGTTCATTGATGGCCACATCGAGTGGCTGCTCAGGCACATCAATCGTTTGAACCTGTCCGCCAGCAGCCTGACCAACACCTGTTGCCAACAAGCTCACGGACATTGCCGTCGTCATTAAGTTCTTTTTCATTGCGCCCCGTACTGTCGCTTGTTAACCCCATGTCACGCAACAAACGGATGGCGAAGGCGAATTTCCTGAAAAAAATTGACATTTTTTCTCAACTACTCGTAAGTCATTGAAAAATTGAAGAAGAAATGTGTCGTTAGTCACCGGTTACGATAGTCCCAAGCCCCCAAATTGACCTGACGGTGCCGTTCTTCGTTGCTGCAAGAGCACGCAGCGTGATGATCGGGCGGGAAAGATCGATACGACCGGAAACCCGCGTGTTGGCAAGGTCATCATCCAAGATCAATATCGGTCCTTGTAATCTTCGATCAATGACTTCGGCAACCTCACCGAAGGTCATACCATCGGTGACAAGAAAGCCGTCTCGCCAATTGGCGATATTGTTTTCAGGGCTTTCCTCCGTAAAGACCTGCCTGTTGTCGTCCAAGGTCAATCGCTGACCAGACTGCACGGTCCAGGTTTCGACCCCGATCCGGACAGTGACACGTCCCTCGGCAACGGAGACTGAAATGCTTTCATTAAACTTGGATACCTCAAAAGCGGTCCCAAGAACCTCGACGGTCAGACCGTCTACAACAACTGCAAAGGGTCTGGGCTCACTGTTCACATCGAAAAACGCGGCACCCTTAAGGAGGCGGACCTGCCGAATTGTTCCGTCGGTTTCATCCGCCAACGCCGTTGAGGCATCCAGTATGACCATATCACCGGAAATGAGATCGAAGCTCTGCGCTTCCAATTCGGTTCTTGCATCAGCCTGCAAAGCAATGAATGCAGGCTCGTACCCAAAGTAGAGTGCTGCACCGAGAACAATAAAAAACACCAGAACCAGCGGAGATTTCGGTGCCTTTGGCTTTGGCGCCATACCCATCTTGGCCGCAGACAGCGCTCTTGTCATTTGAGCGTATATCTTCTGCTCTGCTTCGCCACGGGCGAGGAAGGCGTCCCGATCCTGCAGCGCTTGTTCGTCTGCCGGGTTTTCGTTCAAACGCCTGAAAATACTCGCCGCTTCCTGAGCACGGCGTCTCTTGATGTCCTCATTATCCTCGTTATCTGCCATTGCCTCGCTCACAGCTTTTCGCCAGCGTCCACACCACAAACGGATGACGCCTGTAAATTTCCTGAAAAAAGGTCTTTGGATCGAAGTTTAATCGCTAAGAGCGAGGGTGATCGTAACGAGAGCGTCTTCTATCAGGGCGTGGGCGCGTGAGAGCGACAAGCCAAGTTGCTGACCGATCTCATTGAATGTCAATTCTTCCACGAACCTCATGTGGAAAGCGGCGATTGTGCGCTTTGGCATGGTTTTGAGTGTTGCGATCACAACCGCGAGGTCCTGGCGTGCAATCAACACGCGTTCAGCGTCCAGATCGACGTCCCGAGTTGCGTAGAGGTCCTGCAGGACCTGCTTTTCAGTCTGCCGGGACCGGGCCCAATCAAGAGCGAGATTGGAGACGATACGCCTGATGATCGGGAAAGCTTTGTCCGCCGGGTAGTTCTTTTTGTCCCAGCAAAGCCAGCTGTCCTGAACCAGCTCTTCAGCAACAGCTCTACTCCG
>JBCDCZ010000305.1:0-5472 GCA_039180865.1 Pseudomonadota bacterium
GATCGAAAAAGGTGCGCCGGTTCCGGTGACTATCACGATCTACCAGGACAAGTCCTTTACCTTTGAGATGAAGACGCCGCCGGTGTCGTTTCTCTTGAAAAAGGCTGCCAATCTTACGTCCGGTTCGCAAACACCGGGCCGTGCCGTTGCTGCGACGATCAGCCGGGACAAGGTGCGTGAGATCGCCGAGACTAAGATGAAAGACCTCAACGCCTATGACATTGAAATGGCTATGCGCACAGTCGAAGGCTCAGCCCGTTCGATGGGCATCAAGGTGGAGGCTTAAGCTATGGCAAAAATGACCAAACGCATGGCGAAGGCTCGTGAGGGTATCAACAAAAAAGTTGAAGTCGCTCTGGATGATGCTGTGAAGCTCATCAAGGAGCGTGCCTCTACTAAATTCGACGAGACCGTCGATATCGTGATGAATCTCGGTGTCGACCCCCGTCACGCCGACCAGATGGTTCGTGGTGTCGCCAATCTTCCGAACGGTACAGGAAAAACCGTCCGGGTCGCGGTTTTCGCGCGTGGCGATAAGGCTGACGAAGCGAAGGCCGCTGGTGCGGACATTGTCGGCGCGGAAGACCTGATGGAAGAAATTCAGGGTGGTAAGATCGATTTTGACCGCTGCATCGCGACACCTGACATGATGCCGATTGTCGGGCGTCTCGGTAAGGTCCTCGGTCCGCGCAATCTGATGCCGAACCCGAAAGTCGGGACGGTGACGCCGGATGTCGCGAAGGCCATCCAGGACGCCAAGGGCGGTGCAGTCAATTTCCGCGTTGAAAAAGCCGGCATTCTGCATGCGGGTGTCGGAAAGGCAAGCTTCTCGGAAGAGCAACTCGTCGAGAATATCCGTGCCTTCACCGATGCCGTGAACCGGGCCAAACCGTCCGGTGCAAAGGGAACTTACGTCAAACGTGTCGGTCTTTCATCAACGATGGGGCCTGGCGTCAAAGTTGACGTTGCAAGCCTCTCGGCCTAGCCGCCGGGAGTAACTGAGAATTTCGGTCGGAACCTATTGGTGTCGACCGGGAAGGGAAAGGGGCAACCCGTTCCCGACCTGTCCGAGATTGCAGGTGGAGTGAGGATTTCATCCAAGCTCTCTAAGCCAGTTGGGCCCGCATGAGATGGGAAGAACCAGAGTTTTTTCGAGTGCGTTTGCGCCCAAGACCTTTGGTTTGAACCTTAACACCCGAAAGCGCGTTTCAGCGTTTTAAGGGGGACAGGCTGAGCCGTCGGTGCGGGCTTCGGCCACACCGGCAAATGCCAACGGTGGATCTTTTTGAAGAAGGTTCGCCAAACGGAGAGAAGCAGTGGAAAGAGCGGAGAAAGTTGAATTCGTCTCTCAACTGAACGGGGTCTTCCAGGAGACGTCCGTTGTGGTTGTCGCTCACTACAATGGTCTCACTGTCGCGCAAATGTCTGATCTTCGTAGTCAGATGCGTGACGCCGGTGGAACCGTGAAAGTGGCGAAAAACCGCCTCGTAAAGCTTGCTCTTCAGGGCACCGATGCAGCGCATATTACGGACCTTTTCACAGGTCCGACGGTCATCGCTTATTCCGATGATCCGGTCGCTGCACCGAAAGTCGCCATCGAGTTTGCCAAGAAGAACGAAAAGTTCGTGGTCCTTGGCGGCGCGATGGGGACAACAAACCTCGATGCCGATGGTGTGAAGGCGCTTGCCAGCATGCCGTCCCTCGACGAATTGCGCGGCAAGATTGTCGGCCTTCTCCAGGCACCGGCAGGCAAGATCGCACAGGTCGTCAACGCACCTGCAGGGCAACTTGCACGAGTTATCGGGGCTTATGCCAAGAAGGACGAAGCGGCTTGAGGCCGACTGTCATCAAGTGATCAAGGTTTAAACCTGAGGAAAATGTAAAATGGCTGATTTGGAAAAAATCGTAGACGATCTGTCTAACCTCACTGTTTTGGAAGCCGCTGAGCTTTCAAAGCTTTTGGAAGAAAAATGGGGCGTTTCCGCCGCAGCACCGGTTGCCGTTGCAGCAGCCGTTCCGGGTGCCGGCGGTGGCGACGCTGCGCCTGCTGAAGAGAAGACTGAGTTCGATGTCGTTCTTGCAGGTGCTGGCGACAAGAAAATCAACGTCATCAAAGAAGTCCGCGGCATTACCGGCCTCGGTCTGAAAGAAGCAAAAGACCTCGTCGAAAGTGCGCCGAAAGCCGTCAAGGAAGGCGTTTCCAAGGACGAAGCGGAAGAAATCAAAGGCAAGCTCGAAGCTGCCGGTGCGAGCGTGGAACTCAAGTAGTTTCGTCGATCGCGACAATCGAAAATCCGGGTGCGCATGGGTCCTTTTCCGTGCGCACCCTTTCCCGTTATCGGGAAAACTGGCCAAATGCTGTTGGAACCGGCGGAAGGCTGCACTACATAAGTTGCTTGTCTGAAGGCCTGGCACACCCTTCAGACCTTCAGACAAACAACTGAATTGGTTTCGTTGCGCAGTGGTGTTTGAGCGGCGCGGACGGCAACGAAACTGAACCAATGCGAGCCTCCGCTCAGAGGTTTGCCTGTTCAAGGAGCGAAAATGACCAGCGCATTTTCCGGTCGCAGACGCCTTCG
Organism: Pseudomonadota bacterium; assembly: GCA_039180865.1. Taxonomy (GTDB): domain Bacteria; phylum Pseudomonadota; class Alphaproteobacteria; order Rhizobiales; family JACESI01; genus JBCDCU01. The sequence continues at coordinate 2,580 of JBCDCZ010000305.1, forward strand.
CAAATTTTACGGGAATATTACTGAAGTTGCAGACATGCCGAACCTGATCGAAGTCCAGAAGGCTTCATACGATCAGTTCCTCCAAGTTGCACCCCAAGCCGACGGATCAAGGCTTGAAGAGGGGCTCCAGGCGGTTTTCAAATCCGTTTTTCCAATCTCCGACTTTTCCGGTGCCTCGCTCCTTGAATTCGTCTCGTACGAATTTGAAGCGCCGAAATACGACGTCGAAGAATGCCGCCAGCGCGGGATGACTTATTCCGCTCCGCTGAAAGTGACGTTGCGGTTGATTGTCTTTGATATTGAAGAGGATACGGGTGCCAAATCCGTCAAAGATATCAAAGAACAAGACGTTTACATGGGTGATATGCCGCTGATGACCGGCAACGGTACGTTCATCGTGAACGGTACCGAGCGCGTTATCGTCTCGCAGATGCACCGCTCGCCGGGCGTTTTCTTTGACCATGACAAGGGTAAGACACACTCTTCCGGCAAGCTTCTGTTTGCGTCTCGCATCATTCCTTATCGCGGTTCCTGGCTCGATATCGAATTCGACGCGAAAGACATCATTCATGCGCGCATCGACCGGCGCCGCAAACTGCCGGTGACCACACTCCTTTATGCGCTTGGTTTCGATCCTGAAAGCGTTCTTTCCGAATACTACAACTCGGTCACCTATACGCGGTCGGGCGAAGGCTGGCGCGTTCCTTTTGACGGCAATCAGTTCAAGGGACAGAAAGCGTCTGTCGATCTCATCGATGCTGAATCCGGTGAGGTTGTTGTCGAGGCCGGCAAAAAGATCACGGCTCGCACCGTCAAGCAGCTCGATGAAAAGGGTGTCAAAGCGCTTCAGATCGAGAACGAAGACATCATTGGTCGTTATGTCTGTGAAGACATGATCAATATGAAGACCGGCGAAATCTACGCTGAAGCCGGTGACGAAATCGATGCCGACATTCTGCAAAACTTCATCGAATACGGCTTTGATGAACTGAAATTGCTCGATATCGACCACGTTAATATTGGGCCGTATCTCAGAAACACGCTCGCTGTCGATAAGAACGACAGCCGCGAAAACGCGCTCTTCGACATCTATCGTGTTATGCGCCCGGGCGAGCCGCCGACCATCGAAACAGCGGAAGCGATGTTCCATTCGCTCTTCTTCGATCCGGAACGCTATGACCTCTCAGCTGTTGGCCGCGTGAAAATGAACATGCGCATGGGCCTCGATGCGGAAGACACCGTGCGTATCCTGCGCAAGGAAGACATTGTCGAAGTTGTCCGCACGCTGATCGATCTGCGCGATGGTCGTGGTGAAATCGATGACATCGACAATCTCGGCAACCGTCGGGTGCGTTCCGTCGGCGAACTCATGGAAAACCAGTATCGCGTCGGTCTCCTGCGTATGGAGCGCGCGATCAAGGAACGCATGTCGTCAGTCGAGATCGATACGGTGATGCCGCAGGATCTCATTAATGCGAAACCGGCTGCTGCTGCCGTGCGCGAATTCTATGGTTCATCGCAGCTATCGCAATTCATGGACCAGACGAACCCGCTCTCAGAAATAACGCATAAGCGGCGCCTTTCAGCGCTCGGGCCTGGCGGTCTGACCCGCGAGCGCGCGGGCTTTGAAGTGCGCGACGTTCATCCGACTCATTATGGACGGATTTGTCCGATTGAGACGCCGGAAGGACCGAACATTGGTCTTATCAACTCGCTTGCGACCTTCGCGCGGGTTAATAAGTATGGGTTCATTGAAAGCCCTTACCGGAAAGTGGTTGATGGCAAGGTGACGACTGAAGTGGTCTATCTTTCCGCAATGGAAGAGGCCAACTACACCGTCGCTCAGGCGAATGCACCACTCGATGACAGTGGTCAATTCGTCGATGACACGGTTCAGGCTCGCCATGCCGGTGAGGTTCTGATCGCGCCCGTCGATAGTGTCGACCTCATGGACGTGTCACCGAAGCAGCTCGTTTCCGTTGCGGCCTCGCTTATTCCATTCCTTGAAAACGACGACGCCAACCGCGCGCTCATGGGATCGAACATGATGCGTCAGGCTGTGCCGCTTCTTCGTGCTGAAGCTCCGTTTGTCGGGACCGGCATGGAATCGGTTGTTGCACGCGATTCCGGCGCTGCCATCGGCGCCCGTCGGGCAGGTATCGTCGATCAAGTGGATGCGACCCGTATCGTCATCCGGGCAACAGAAGAACTCGATCCGTCCCGTCCAGGTGTTGATATCTATCGGTTGCAGAAATTCCAGCGGTCGAACCAGAACACTTGTATCAACCAGCGCCCGCTCGTGCGCGTCGGGGACGTTGTAACCAAGGGCGACATCATCGCCGATGGTCCATCTACCGACCTCGGCGACCTTGCGCTTGGCAGAAATGCACTCGTCGCATTCATGCCGTGGAACGGGTACAATTACGAGGATTCGATCCTCCTGTCAGAACGCATCGTGCATGACGACGTCTTCACCTCAATTCACATTGAGGAATTTGATGTCATGGCGCGCGATACGAAGCTGGGCCCTGAGGAGATCACTCGTGACATCCCGAATGTCTCGGAAGAGGCCCTGAAAAACCTCGACGAAGCGGGCATCGTCTATATCGGAGCGGAAGTGAAAGCAGGCGACATTCTCGTCGGTAAGATCACACCGAAGGGCGAAAGCCCGATGACTCCGGAAGAGAAACTCCTGCGGGCGATCTTCGGTGAGAAAGCGTCTGATGTTCGCGATACGTCGCTTCGCGTGCCTCCGGGCGATTCAGGAACGATCGTTGAAGTGCGCGTCTTCAACCGTCATGGCGTCGAAAAAGACGAACGTGCCATGTCGATTGAACGTGAGGAAATCGAAAGCCTTGCGAAAGACCGTGACGACGAACAGGCAATCCTTGAC
>JBCDCZ010000306.1:0-5457 GCA_039180865.1 Pseudomonadota bacterium
AAACAGACGGCGCGATTCATAGCCCACCGCGCCCATTAGATGGACACGCTGAGACGGACGGGAGCTCACAATGGCTGCAAACCGCGCTGAACGCCGCCGCCAGGCTAAACTTGCGAAAAAAGCCGCCAAGGGTGGCAAGCTCGGGACCAACGGTGCGGCAAATCCGGTCGCCGCGATCCTGAAGGAAGCGGATGTTCTTTATAAGGCGAAGAAGCTTCCGGAAACTTTAGAAAAGCTCGAAGAAGTCTCGAGCCTGGACAGTACCCGCCATGATGTCCTTTCAACTGCGGGTCTGATTGCCTTCGATCTCGGCGAATACGAGAAGGCCGAACAGAACTACCGTCTGGCGGTCACGGTTGAGCCGAAGAATGTGAAAGCCCAGTTCGGCCTCGGCCTGACATTGAAACTCCTGGGTCGGTTTGAAGAATCAGCCGAAGCCCTGCGCGAATCCGTAAAACTCTCGGGCGCAGAACCGGAAACCGTTCGCCGATTGATAGAAGTGCTATGGCAACTCGGCGCGAGCGTTGAAATACCCGCACTCTGTGACACGCTTCTGCAACGCGAGCCGCATAACCTTGAAGCCGCCATGTATCAGGCCGCCGCGCATTTTCACCGCGGAACGCCGGAAAAAGCACGCGCCCTCCTCGGCTTCGAAGACCTTGTGGAAATCCATGACCTGGAAGCGCCGGATGGATATGAAGACATGAAGGCCTTCAACAAGGCGCTTGCGGACCATGTTGTAAGCCATCCAACCATGGCGGTCCCCGATAAGGCGGACGCTACCTATCACAACGATGATCTGCACATTACCCGCGAACTGGTCGGCCCAGGCGGCGACGAAGGCCACACGCCTGTCAAAGATCTGGAGGCCCTGATCGCATCGAAGATTGCGACCTATCTTGAGACGCGGAAAGACACGCTTGACCATGGTTTCATCAAACGCTGGCCGGAAAACAATCACCTCACGGCCTGGGGCACCCTATTAAAGGGACAGGGAAATCTTGCGCCACACATCCACCTGCAAGGCTATCTTGGGATGGTCTACTATCCGGAACTCCCGCAGGAAATGGCGAGCGAGGCAGCCAATACCGGCGACGACCAGCGCGGGTTCTTGGAACTCGGGCGACTTCCCGACGAGTTTCCGGTTCCGGTGGAAACGGATATTCACCTCATCCAGCCAAAAGAGGGACGGCTTGTGATTTTCCCAGGTTACTTCTTCCACCGGACGATTCCCTTTGAATCGGCCGATCGCAGGATTTCCATCGCGTTCGACGTGGTCGCGGATTGAGGTAATCCTGATCCACCTGTTGATAAATTGTGATGAACGGGGAAGCATATTCCGCTCAAAACACTGTGAAGCGGCATTTGCCGCAATATTTTGTTAACCTCACACAGAGATCAATCAGTAACCATAGATCTCCCGATCAAGACCGAACGCAAACAAGCCGACATTGAGACGGCTGCGCCACCAGATAATCCCGGCGCGAAACACCAGAGGGTTTAAGGATGCCTCGCGTAAATCGTTTTGGACTACTGATTTCCCTTTTTTCAATCTTCGCCCTGGTTGTGACGGCATTACCGCTCCCGGCGGAAGCAGCAACACAGGCACAACTCGCAGAATATGAGCGAAAACTTGCGGCCTACAATTCGGCGTATGGCGCCTACAAGAAGAAGAACGATCGCTACTGGGCCGAGATCAAGCGAAAGCGTGACCTTCGCCGCAAACTGCGCCGCGAAGGAAAGACGATCAAAAAGAAACACTTCGTTCTTTCACAGCCGCCAAAATACGAGGGCCCGAAAAAACCACGCCATCCCGACTTCAAGCTGACGAAGAAGCCTCCGCGCAAGAGCACGCTACCGAATGCCAATCAGTTGAGGAAAGCGGTCAAAGACCTCTACGATTTCACGCCGCGTGGTGGATCGGAAAAAGACTTCAAGCTCGCCTTCGCACGCGAGGCCCAGCGCTACGGTCTCTCTTCCGAGCAGATCGTTGGGGTCTATGCACTAGAAACCGGTGGCAAAGGCCCGTTTGACCTCGTGTCAGGCGAAGCGATTACCCGCAACAACAAATGCAAAATGACAAAGCGCGTTGGCCGGCCGCTCTCCACAGCGATTGGATACTTCCAGCTTTTGAACGCCAATACATCGAGCACCCTTGCGGGAAATTTCCGCGGACCAAAAGACAAGCGGTACTCCACACGTCTTCGCGCTCTTGCTGACCGTGAAGGCGGCAAACGGGCTCGTGAACTCAGGCAAAAAGCAAAGCTCTTGGAGCGTATGGTCAAAGACATGGACAAAGCCATTTCAAGGATGGATGTCCGTAAAAACAACTGGCGCGAATTCCGGGCGCTCGGCAAGACGAAACTGGGCCATGCAGTCCATGCGCTTAACCTCGATCTCGACATCGGCCCGATGATCCAGATGACTAAGCTTGCAATCGTCCGGGATTATGCCGTGAGGAAGAACATCAAGAACCTCACCAGCGAGCGTCTCGAGTTGATGAATCTTGTTGGCTACCCGCGCGGAGCATTGATGCTCGCACCCGTGGCCAGCGACGTTCCGACAGCAAACTTCGTTTCCGAACGGGAAATTCGCGCAAACCGCCGGGTTCTCGGAGACAAGACGGTTACGCAGTCTATTGCCAGGATCAAGCGCGTCATTGACCTTCGCAAAAAGGAATGCGGCAGCGAAGAGTTCTTCCGCGCCTTCCGCCAAGCGACGTGAGCGGCGTCTTTACCAGCCATTAACCAGTGAGGCAGACTCCTGCCAAATCCTTAATGATTTGGCGAAAATTTTAACGATTGCAGGGAATCCTCGCTGCAGGTGTCATACATCCTGCAGCGGGCTCCATGTTAAAAGAGTATGTCGTTAAAGTGTTTTTCCTCGGGACAATAGCCGTCACCCTTTCAGGTTGTGCGACCGTTCCCGTCGTCAACCTCTTCCTCGCCCCACCGAAGGATGTTGTCTACAAAGACACGAAACCCTGCGTGCCGGGCGATCTGAAGCGCGTCCTCAATCACACGTCGCGGAAATTCGGCCGTGTCACGGTTGTTTCAACGAAGCGCGGAGCAGAGGAAAACCGGCGCAAGGGTGGCGCTGAGAATTCCTATCACCTGAGGTGCGAGGCGGTTGATTTTCACGTCGCTGCAAAGCCGAAGAAAGTCATCAAGCACTTGAAATCATACAGCGCGGTTGGCGGCTACAAAGCCTATTTCAGCCACTATCATATCGACACCGGACCGCGGCGAACATGGTAAAGCCACGTTCTGGCGCTGCACTTCACACATGTGCCATAAGCGGATGAACGCTTTGCCCGTCTTTGCATTTAAGATCCATGCCTTATCTTGACATGCGGGAGGCGCAGGAACAGGGGCACTTTCATTCATGCGCAGCCAGACGCATCTTCCGCTTCATCCACTCAGAAGCAAGGTTCTCGATGAAATTCACGCAAGACCGTTCGAACCGGTCCGCGCGCCCGCCGTCATCTTAAGATATGTGTTTTGGCGCAATCCCGAAATCGATCATCGCGCGGTCTTGAGAGACTGGTGTAAAGCGCGTGATTTTGAAGTCCCCAATGAGAGCGACCGGCTGTTCCAGTGGAAAGATGGCAGCGCGCTCCTGACCTTTGAAGCCCATTCCGAATTCTCTTCGATCTCCTGGATGGGAGATCCGCAACACGTTCCCGAATCCGATCCTTTTACCGTCTTCGGTGGCCCTCCCCCGGTCCTTGGCGAACTCATCAATGGGCTCCGTATTACTGTGCGCCCGTTTGGCCGGGCGAGTGATCAACTCCAAAGCGAAGACGGTGAGCCGAATATGCTGGATCTCCACACCTTCGATCCAGGCTCTTTGTGCGTGTCAAAAGCCGCATCGGGTCAAGCAATTATCGCAACCGATTTCCGGCAGAACGAATTCGGACTAACCCAGTTTCTTGTCGTCGATATGGGTATGCGTGCGATCAATTGCGGTGCTCTCACACGCTGGCTTGCAGAAATCGAAACCTACCGGGCTGTCGCGCTCTTAGGTCTGCCTGAAGCGCAAAGGATTGCTCCAAAAATATCGGCTCTGGAACGCGAACTATCGGGCATCTTTTCCGACCTAGCCAGTCAAAAGACGACCGAAGAAAATCAGGAAGTCCTCGACCGGCTTTATCAAATCGCAATCGACCTCGAAGCTCTGGCAATTGCAAGCCAATATAGGTTTGCAGCAAGCCGCGCCTATGTCGGGATCGTTCAACAACGCCTCGAGGCTTTGGAGGAGAGCCAGCATCTTGGCTATGTCACGTTCAAGACGTTTCTGGAGCGGCGTATCGCGCCTGCCATCCAGACCTGCGATGCCATGGAGCGACGACAAAACGCTCTTTCAGAAAAAATCAGCCGAGCATCGGATCTGTTGAGGACGCAGCTCGACATCGACCTGCAAAGCCAAAACCAGACCCTTCTAAAAGCGCTCAATGAACGCTCGGAATTACAGTTCCGCCTGCAACAAACGGTTGAAGGCCTGTCTGTGGTTGCCATTTCGTATTACGCCGTGAGCCTTCTTTATTATCTCTATCGCGGCATCCCCGGTGCAGCTTTTCTTGGTATTGAAGAATTGGTGGCGCTCTCGATACCGGTCGTCATTCTCGCTGTATGGCTTGCGATCAGAAGAGTGCGGGACCGGCATAGGGACGATCCCGGATAGCCTCCATCTATCCCCTGTCCTGGGAATGGTATTCCGGGTTCGGACGCATATCGACGGCACTCGCCATCCGATTTGACATGTTGAAAAAGCTTGCGACCGCAGCAACATCCCAGATGTCGCGTTCCGAGAAACCGACATCGCGCAATGATTGACGATCCGTTTCCTCGATAAGTCCCGGGCTTTCTGTGAGCTTGACGGCGAAGTCGAGCATGGCCCGTTCGCGAGCACCGAGATCGGCGACCCGATAATTCATCACCATCATTTCACCGAGTTCCGGATTTCCTGAGAGACCACGCACACTCGCTCCGTGGGCGGTGAGGCAATAATAGCAGCGGTTAACCGAGGAGACCGCGACCGCAATCATTTCCCGTTCGAGCTTGGAAAGTCCGGACGGCGCCAGCATCAGGTCGTTGTACAAGTCGGTGAAGCATCTGAGCTTGCCTTCATCGAACGAATAGGCCCTCAGCACATTGGGAATAAGACCCAGCTTTTCTTCGCAAACCTGGAAATAGGCTTGCGTTTCATCACTGAGCGGTTCGTCCGGCGCAAGATCGAGCGCCATAACCTCATCTTGAGACACAATCATTCCCTCCATCCGGTATCGTCCAGCATTTCGCACCGATAAATCGGCGGACACTGAACAATCATTAAACCCTTACGGGGCTAAGTGTTGCATTATCGGCCCTTCCGCACCACAGTTTGCGCCGAGGGCAAATTCATAAGGCAATGGCCTTATTTGCATTGGAGGACAGGGGCATGCTCGATCACGAAGAG
>JBCDCZ010000307.1:0-5337 GCA_039180865.1 Pseudomonadota bacterium
GACGTTATTCTCCGGGTCGATAACTTACTGGATGAAGAGTATGCGTCTTCGGGTTTCCTGGAGCGGACCGGATCCTTCCCGGGTGATCCAAGATCAATCTTCATCGAGGTCTCTAAGACTTGGTAAGATCTGCCTAGACTTGAACGGATTTGCCGCGCATCCCCAAATGAGGGAACCAGGCCAATGACAAATATTATTCGACGCAGCCATGGCTTACAGCTCGATCATGTCGGTCTGGGCGTGCCCAATACCGAAGCTGGTGTAAAGTGGGTCGAGGAGAAGACCGGTGCGAAGGTAGACTTGCATGATCCGGAACCGGGTCAGTTTTACTGGAGTGGCAGCCTCGCGATCGGCGAACACTCATTCCTGGAAATCATCGGACCGAACCCGGACTATGAGAAGTTTCAACCCTTCGCAGCCCTAATGAAAACCTTGTCGGATCCACAGTTGCTTTTCTGGTACGTCGCGGTCAAAGACTTCGCGGCCTTCCAGGCGCTGGCGCGAAAAGCGAAGGCGAAGCTTGAGCGGGTGGAGGCGGTCAATGTCGAAGGCGGCGATGCGGCCCAGGCCAGCTATTGGCGCGGCTTGATTGGCCCGGGCTTCTTGTCCGAGCGCCCTAATGTCATTCAATGGCTCAAGCGACCTAATCGGGGGTCTGAAGAGACGCCTGTCTGCAAGCTGACGGATTTTCGCCTTTCGAATCCTCAAGCGGACAAGATCAATAATGTGTTTGAGAAACTGGGGATCGATGTGCCGGTCGCAAAAGGGGCGTCGTCAATAGGTGTCACGATCGATACTCCGAATGGCCCTTGGTCAATAGAGAATAGGGGTGTGCGTTGGACCATGCCCGGCATGCTCGTGAACGTCGCGGGTCTGTGGTGGCGGACGCGACGCTAGCGTGCAAACGGATGATGGATCGAGACGTTGCGCCCGCGGCAAAACTGCAACAGGTGCCAAAATGAGTCTTTTTGCAAACGAATTGCAATTGCAATAAGGAATTTTTCCAGCTAAAGCAGCCCTCATCTCTATTTGCGAATGAATATCATTCGCTAGTTTCTGGGTTAGAGGGATCCAAAATGAAGTTTAATGCGAACAAGAACCGACTGCTTATTGCCACTGCGATTGGCTTTGCTGTCATGATGCCGAGCATGGCTGTTGCTCAAGAAGAGACCGACACCGCCAGCGAAACGCAAGCCAGTGAAGATGGCGAATTTCTCGGCGAGCTGACACTCGGCCAGAGTAAGCGGGAAGTGCAAACCGGCACTGCAACGCCGCTGACCACGATCAAGCAAGAAGAGATCGATGATCGTCAGGCCAACACGATTGCTGAGCTGATTGACTCGGTGCCTGGTGTGACGCTGGTCAACGGACAAACGCCGCAAGGCTCGGGGATCAATATTCGCGGATTCGGCGCGAACAGCATTTACGGGACCGATCAGAAGGTGGCCGTCCTGGTCGATGGGGCCACAACTGGCGCCGAGGAAATCTATCGGGTCAGCAATCAACTCTTCACCGACCCGTATCTTTATAAGAGTGTCGATGTGATCCGCGGAACGGTTGGAAGCTTCGAATACGGATCCGGCATCGTCGGCGGCGTGGTCCTGCTCGAAACGAAAGATGCGTCGGACTTTACAGGTGGCGAACCTGGATTTGGCGGGGCGCTGACCCTTGGTGGTCAAACCAATGGTGACGGCTTCAACGGCTCTGGTATCTTGGCCTGGCAGCCCAGCGAGAAAGCGGAGCTCCTTTTCAACTACACCTATCGTGATCAAGACAATCAAGAAGATGGGAGCGGAAACGAGATTGGGAACTCGGCGTTTGAATTGCCGTCGTTCCTCGTCAAAGGGCGTTATGCATTTGACGATACGCACTCGATTATGGCGAGCTACACTCAGTCGGATACGGCTGATCGCGACGTGCCATATGATACATTCGTTACAGGGACGGACTTTTTCGGAAATGTCGACCGGGATGTGACCACACAGACCGGGTCGCTCTTTTACTATTTTCAGCCCGCCGGCAATGACCTGATCGATGTGGAAGCCGCATTGACCTATTCCAATCAAGAGATTGATCAAACGTACATCCCGGGCACGAATGGCTTCGGGAGCCCAGTTGGTTTTGGCGTCACCAATGCCGATCTACAGTATGAGCGTACCAAGCTGACCGTGAAAAACACGTCCTTCGTGCAAACAGGGTTGATCGAGCACGAAATTCGAACGGGTGTCGAATTTATCAAAAATGACCGGCTTGAAGCCAGCGCTGCCCCAGGCGGCACCGACAATCGCCAGGCGATCTTCATCATCGACAATATCGACTTCGGCAATGGGCTGACATTCACGCCAGCGCTTCGCTACGAGAACCAAACGCTGGAAACAGATTTCTTTGATCTTGATGCTGAGGCGCGAGTTGAGGGCGAGTTCGATGATAGCGCGCTCATGGGCGGCGCGTCACTGCGATATCAATTCGCGAACGGGTTCGCTGTTTTTGGGAGCTACGCTTACACCGAAAGCCTTCCAATTCTGGACGATACGCCGACCACGGGAACCAGTAATCGGTCCAATATTTTTACGGCCGAAGAGGCATCAACTTACGAGGCCGGGTTTAGCTATGACACAGTGGGCGTGTTCAACGAAAGCGATACGCTGTCTTTCAAGTTGAACTATTATGACACCACGCTTGAAGATATCACCTTCATTGGCGGGCTTGATGAGATCTCATTGCAAGGCATCGAAATTGAGGGCTCCTTCGCAAATGATGGCGGCTTCTATGTCGACTTGAACGGGAATTTCTCCGACGGTGACGAGACCGATGCTGCTGGCGTTTCTGTAACCTATCGAAGCCTGACCGCGGACAGCGTTCGCGTCACAGCGGGTAAGCGGTTTGGGCGCTTTCTTGACCTTAGCTTGGAAGCTCTAGCCGTGGCTGATGCCGACGTCTCGTTCCGGTCCGGAAATCCCGAGCAGGGCGATTCATACAATATCTTCAATGCTCGCGCGACGGTGAGCCCACAATCCGGCTTTTTGAAGGATACGTCGTTCCGTTTCGGGATCGAGAATTTATCCGACGAAGATTATACGCCGAACCTGTCCACGCGAAAAGCGACGGGTCAGAATTTCAAGCTAACGGTGACGCGCCAATTCTAGGCATCTCCTCCCAGGAACCGTTTTCTTGGCGGAGGTTGATCATCCCTTGCGGATTTTCAGCCTTCGCACTTCTCGTTCGAGATGATCGAGATCAGACCTTCAGGAGTTCACATGGACAGTCTCTTTTCTCCGTTTCGAGCCCTCTATGATCTGGGTGGGCCAGTGCTTCTGCTTTTGCTGGCAGTATCCATTTTCACGCTGACCATGATCATTCTCAAGGCGTGGCAGTTCCGGTCGGCGCGCGTCAGTAAGGAACAGCAAATTCGCCAGGCGATCGCGAGCTGGGATCGCGGTGAGCATGATCGAGCCTTATCCGAAATTCAGAGTTCCAGACACTTTCTGGCGCCGGTCATCGCGCTCGGCATGCAAGAACGTAGCGGCGACGGCTTGACGAAACGCCTCGAGTCCGAGGCCGAACAAAAACTACAACCTATGGAGGGTGGCTTTCGCATTCTAGACATGGTGGCCCAGCTTGCCCCTTTGCTGGGTCTGCTCGGCACTGTGATCGGAATGATTGAGGCTTTCCAGGCTTTGCAGAATGCAGGATCCCAAGTTGATCCAGCTGCCCTGGCAGGCGGTATCTGGGTGGCTTTGCTGACAACAGCTGCGGGGCTCACCGTGGCGATGCCAACTTCGGTCGCGTTATCCTGGTTCGAGGCGCAAATGGATGAAGCACGATCGCTTGCAGATTATGCGTTTTCCGTGATCAGCCGCCCGATCAGCCAGCCCAACGAAATGGAGGGCATGTCGCGGCATGTCGCTTAAGCGAGTTCGCAATAGACGCAGAGCCTCGATCACGTCGCTGATCGATGTGATTTTTCTGCTGCTGCTCTTCTTTATGCTCGCATCAACCTTCTCCAAATTCTCGGAGATCGACATCGCTGTGGCAAATGCCTCTGGCATTGGTCAGTCATCAACGGATGTCGCTTCGTTGCATATCCAGTCTGACCACGTTTTTTGCAACGAGACGGAGACCCCTGATGTCGAGCTGGTGTCGCGCCTTGGCGAATTGAGAGCTGCGGGCACGCGCGGTGTCAGGATCAGTCTTGCGGGTGAAGTCTCAACGCAACGGCTCGTCGATGTGCTGTCGCTTGTGAAACAAGTGCCGGGTTTAACGATCCAGATCGAGGATCCGTCATGAAACGCCAATTCAAAGCCTCGAAGCGCGAACCGATCATTTCCTTGATTAATATCGTATTCTTGATCCTGATCTTCTTCATGGTTGCAGGATCGCTCTCGGCCAATCGTCCGTCCGGGATCGAATTCGTTCAAGCGGAAGGCCTGGAGTGTTGCACGGCGGAAGAGGCGCTCGATATTCTCGCGGATGGCACTTTGGTGCGACAAGGTGAGAGGTTGGCGTCGCTCGAACAATTCATTGCCGAAACAGAATCCCTCGAGACGACCATTCGCTTGCGCCCTGATCGGGAATTCCCGGCGCGCGACTTGTTGCAAAGCGTGAGCACCCTGCAAGACGCGGGTGCCACGCATATCGTCGTGCTGACGGAGCAAGCAACATGAATGTTCGGATCGGTCCAGCACTTGCGGTCGCGCTACTCGCCCATGCAGGCGCGTATGCAATCATCCTCGTCAGCACGCCGGAGAAGGCTGACATACAGATACAGGGCGGCAGCATCAGTGTTTCGCTGACCTACACTGACATGCCGGCATCGAAGGAATCTGAAACGGCCAATGAGGAGGCGACCGAGTCGGATGCAGATGATGCGTCCGAGGCCAGTCCCGTCGAAACGCCAACGCCTGAGCCAGTTGTCGAGCCGATACCGGAGCCTGAGCCTGAGCCAGATCTCCGGCCCGAGCCAGAAGAAGCGCCGCCGGAGCCGGAACCTACGCCTGCGGCAGAGCCGGATGAACCGGAGCACCCGGTGACTATGCCTGAGCCGACCTCATCCGAACCAGCAGGAGAGGAAGCGACTGAAAGTCAATCAAGCGAGTCTGCTTCCGATGAGACCAATGCAGCTCAGGACGTCGACAATCAACCACAAACCGGTGCTCCGTCCGAACATGGACCACCCGTCGAATCCACCGCCTCAAGCGCTGAGATTGCAAACGCCGAGCTCGGCAACGCGGCTGTCGACAATTACAATGGCGCCCTGATGCGCCATATGCGCAAGGCGCGCAAATTTGACACGAATGCCCGCCGTAGTTCGAAGATCTCGATCACAATTGACTCAAA
>JBCDCZ010000308.1:0-5316 GCA_039180865.1 Pseudomonadota bacterium
AAGCGTTCAGCCACAATTCAGAAAAGGTCCGCTAATTGCATGACAATCGTTCGCTGCACCGCGTCATAGTTCTGACTTAAAAACGTGACTATCGAATCGGTGTCAAGATTTTTTCAATTGCGCGAACGACCTGCCGCAATTCGTAACCGAATAAGGGACGCCAGATGACAACGACCGCCCGCCGAGTGACATTCGCCACACTCGTCCTGTTGACGATTACCGGTCTCATTGGCCTCATCCTTTGGGCTTTTTCGGCTGAGGGTTTCCTTTGGTACGAATGGATCATGATCGCATGTTTCATTGTCACATTGCCATGGACAGCGATCGGATTCTGGAACGCGGTCATCGGATTTTGTCTCATGCGTTTCGCAAAAGAACCGGCAGCTCATGTCTTTCCGGCGCTCGCTAAGGCCCATCTGGACGCGCCAATCACCTCAAAAACCGCACTGGCAGTCTGTATCCGCAATGAGAATGTAAGCGACGTTGATCGCAATCTGACGGTCATGATTGCCCGCCTCGTCGCGTCAGGAGAGGCCAAGAATTTTCATGTTTTTGTCCTGAGCGACAGCAATGATCCTGAAATTATCGCCCGTGAGAACACGGTTTTTGCGCAACTGAAACGCTCTTGGGCCGGGAAAATCGGCATCACTTATCGTTTGCGGACGGATAATTGGGGCTTCAAAGCCGGCAATTTGAGAGAGTTTTGCGAGCGCTACGGTGACGATTACGACTTCATGCTGACGCTTGATGCCGATAGCGTCATGACAGCCTCGGCAATCCTGCGCATGGTTCGCGTGATGCAGCAAAACGAGAACCTCGGTATTTTGCAGAGCCTTGTTGTCGGCCTTCCCGCAGACAGCGCCTTTACGCGCGCTTTCCAATTTGGGATGCGGCTTGGCATGCGCTCGTTTACGCTCGGCAGCGCCTGGTGGCAGGCCGATTGCGGACCCTATTGGGGACACAATGCGCTCATCCGTGTGAAACCATTCCGCGACCATTGCCATCTCCCGGTGCTTCCCGGAACAGGTGCACTGTCCGGCTATGTTCTCAGCCACGATCAGGTTGAAGCCACTTTCATGCGCCGCGCAGGCTATGAATGCCGGGTGATTGCCGATGAAAACGGGTCTTTCGAAGAAAACCCACCGCATCTTCTTGAGTTTATCCGCCGCGATCTCAGATGGTGCCATGGGAACATGCAATATTTGAAGCTGTTGCGTGAACCGGGTCTTTTGTTCATGAGCCGCGTTCAGCTGTTCCTTGCAATCCTGATGTTTGTCGGATCGCCTGCCTGGATGCTCTTTGTTTTCTGCGCAACGGCAAGCATCGTCTTTACTGATATCACCTTCAAAGGGTTCGACCTGGAGCCCGGCTTTGCGCTGTTCGGGATCATCATGACTATGATCTTTGCGCCGAAAATCGTGTCGATCATTGATGTTTTGATGCGTCGTGATCTGAGGCAGAGCTTTGGTGGCGGAGTTGCAGTGGCATTTGGTGCGGTGACCGAAATCGCATTCTCGATGGTGCTTGCGCCGATCATGGCGGTTGCTGAGACACTTTTCCTCCTGGCTCTACCATTTGGAAAGGTGAAGACATGGGCGGCGCAGAACAGATCGAGTCACGCCTTACCTTTGATTCCGACCACGCGGCAACTATGGCCACAGATGACTTTTGGGTTTGTCGGGGTTGGCGCACTTGTTGCGACCGGTTCCGTTGATACGGTCGGCTTCCTTGTGTCGCTTCCTGTTTTCTTCGGCCCGGTTCTCGCGATTCCCTTTGCGCTCTCCAGTTCACACCTGGCGGCAGGCCACTTGGCAACCCGCCTTGGTCTTTGGCAGATACCGGAAGAAAACCGGCTTCCGGTCATAATCCGCGCCCTCGATCTGCCGGCCGTTTCAATCCGTGGGAAGGCCGTTACCGACGGGACCCGTCACGAGCCGCTCACGACGGATCAACTCCTGGAACCCGGGCTTGACAAGGAAGACCGCCTCGTAGCGTGATGGCGGTCACACTCAGCCATTCGATCCGGGCGTTATCGTGCCGTTCTTCCAATTCCTGCGTTCGACCTTCTTCACAAATGGCCCAGCGCTAGTCGCCCTGTTTGCGATTGCGACCATAATCGGCGGTTTGTCATCCGTTTCTCAAGCGGCAGCGTGCGGTCAGAAAACTGACTGCGAAGTCGCAAACGGCACCTATCGCATTTTCGTTCCGGAAAAGGCGAAGGGCCAAGCGCAGATCCCGGCAATCCTGCATATTCATGGCCTTGGCCGTGGTTCCGAAGGTGTCATGAAGAACCGCAATCTCACGCGGCTTGCTAAAAAGTATGGCATGGCGCTGATCGCGGTGAACGGACGCGCTCAATCCTGGACGTTCCCGCAGGGCGTGCGTCGTGGCCGTGTGCGCGATGACTTTGCCTATGTGCGTTCCGTCAGCGACGATGCCGCGCGACGGTTCAACATCGACCGGTCCCGCATTGTTCTAACCGGCTTTTCCATCGGCGCATCAATGGTCTGGAACATTGCCTGCCGCACGCCAGGTGCCTTTGCGGGCTACGTCACGATCTCCGGTACATTCTGGCGACCGCAACCGAGCCGGTGTGCTGCTCCGATATCCGAAATCTACCATGTTCACGGGCGGTCCGACCCAATCTTTCCGCTTGAGGGCAGGATAGTCCAGGGCCGACGGCAGGGGGCGATTGCCGATACGATGGCGTTCATCTTGAAGCAGGATCGCTGCACGACCGAACCGGTGGAAGAGGAAAAACGAGGGCGTCTGGAATGCCGTCTGCACCGCAATTGCGCCGGCGGTTCCGTGAGTTTCTGTTTCCATGGCGGGGGCCACTACATCAAGAGCCCTTTTGTTGAGGACGCACTTTTTCGGATCATCCAGGCCCGCGGTTGGTCCGTGCCCGGCATATAGGACTTCCAACAAGAGCATGACTTCCATAACGTGAATCGAGTTCTGTACGACCCGCCCAACGCATATCATCGAGACAAGAGATGACCGACCAGACCGCTCAGGAGAAACCAACTGGACCTCTTTCAGGACTGCGCGTCCTCGATCTCTCACGCATTCTCGCCGGGCCCACCGCAACCCAGCTCCTTGGCGATCTTGGTGCTGACGTCATCAAGGTTGAAAGACCGGAGCGGGGCGACGATACCCGCACATGGGGACCGCCCTTCGTTCAGTCCGGCGGAAAGGACAGCCAGGAAAGCTCCTATTATCTCTGTGCCAACCGCAACAAGCGCTCGCTTGCAATCGATTTGGCGAGTGAAAAAGGGCAGGCGATTTTACGCGATATCGCCGCCGTGAGCGACATTATCGTCGAGAATTTCAAGGTCGGTGACCTGAAGCGCCGAGGGCTTGATTACGAAAGCATCCGTGCCGTCAACAAGAAGATCATCTATTGCTCAATTACGGGTTTCGGCCAGACCGGGCCCTACGCGCCGCGTGCGGGCTATGATTTTCTGATCCAGGGGATGGGAGGCATTATGAGCCTCACCGGCGACCCGGATGAGGAGGGCGGAAGGCCGATGAAAGTCGGCGTCGGGATCGCCGATGTGATGTGCGGAATGTACGCCTCCAATGCCATCCTCGCAGCCCTTCATCACCGTGAGAATACAGGGGAGGGGCAATACATCGACCTCTCGCTGTTGGACTGTCAGGTCGGTTGGCTGATCAATCAGGGCGCTGCGTATCTGACCACCCGCGATGTTCCGAAAAGGCTCGGCAACGGACATCCAACGATCGTGCCCTATCAGACCTTTCCAGCCTCGGATAAAGACTTCATTCTGGCCGTCGGGAACGACAGCCAGTTTCAGAAATTCCTCGAGGTAGCCGGCCGCACCGACCTTCTCTCAGACGAACGGTTTCAGACGAACCGGGCGCGTGTCGTCAATCGTGCCCATACCGTTCCAACGATCGCGGAAATTACAAAGACAAAGTCGGCTGATACCTGGCTGTCGGAGCTTGCAAAAGTCGGCGTGCCGTGCGGACCCGTGAACGATTTGGGTGAGGTTTTTAGCGACCCGCAAATCGTCCATCGCGAGATGGAAATCGCCATGGATCACGATAAAGCCGACGGCGGTAAGGTTCATCTGATCGGTAATCCGATTAAGATGAGCGAGACGCCAGTCACCTATCGGCATGCACCACCACGCGTCGGGCAGCATTCGGCGGAGGTCCTGCGTGATCTCTTTGGTATGAGTGAAGACGAAATTACGGCACTCGCAGAAGCCGGAACCCTGACGGACGGCAGGCTCGGCGATCGCTGACGAAACAGAAGTACATCAAGAAAACAACCGGGAAGAATCGATCCATGCGCGGTGCTGACATTATTGCGAGAAAACTCAAAGAGGCAGGCTCGAAAACCGCGTTCGGGATTCCGGGTGGCGAAGTTTTGACCCTGATCGACGGCCTAATAGGTGAGGGGATCGATTTCGTCCTCGTCAAGCACGAAAACGCAGGCGGTTTCATGGCGGAAGGAACCTGGCATGCGACCGGAGCCCCCGCAATTCTGGTCGCAACCGTTGGCCCGGGCGTTGCGAACGCGGTCAATGTGGTGGCAAACGCTATGCAGGATCGCGTGCCGCTCATTTTCCTCACGGGTTGTGTCGATGCCGATGAGGCGGAGACCTACACGCACCAGGTCTTTGATCACCAGGCCGTTCTTGCGCCGATTGTCAAAGGCACGTTCCGCGCGACGGAAGGTGCGATCGGCGTGATGATGGATAAAGCCATCGCGCTTGCCGTCAGTGGCCAGCCTGGTCCGGTCCACGTCGATCTTCCAATCAGTGTAGCGAAGGCCGATAGCGATGAAATCTATCGGTCTTTTGTGCCACCCGCCCGACCTGGGCTTCCCGTGCTCGAGAGCCTTCAGGAAGCGCGTACGCGGCTCTCCAATGCCAAGCGCCCGATTGCAGTTGTCGGCGTTGATGCGTTGAATGAGGGAGCCGATATCGCCGGGTTCTGCAAACGCTTCGATATTCCGATGGTCGCAACTTATAAAGCCAAGGGAATGCTGGACGAGAGCGATCCGCTTTCCCTGGGCGGCGCCGGTCTCTCTCCAAAAGCCGACGAAATCATTCTGCCGTTGTTCGAAACTGCCGATCTCATTCTGCTTCTTGGCTATGACCCGATCGAAATGCGGATCGGCTGGCGCGATCCTTGGAGTGGCGACAAGGTAATTGAAGTGACATCTGTGATCCGCGACCACGGAATGCACGATGTTGGCCTCACGTTATTGGGCGATGTCGCGCTCACGGTCGAGGCGTTGAAGGAAGCGACGCCGGGTGAGACATGGGTAAAGGGCGAAGCGGC
>JBCDCZ010000309.1:0-5231 GCA_039180865.1 Pseudomonadota bacterium
AAATCGTTGCGCCAATCCTGCAAGGAGTTTGCAGGATCATTTCCCCCCCCGCCTTCGGGATGATCCTGAAAATCCCTTTGCTCGGGATCGTTGAAAGGCGACTTCCGATTTTGCACAACACTCTCCTTCGATCTTGAGCCGGACCTCAAATCTCTATCCCGCGTGCAGATCAAAACTGGCCAGTCAGCGATGACGAATCGAACCGACGGATTTTGCCGCAATCACCTTTCTCGAATCGTAGTAAATGTATGGTTAATGATTTTAATTTTGCCGCTCTTCCGCACACCCTGCCACAGGGGACCAAGTGGTCTCATTTTGTAGCTTGAAACGGCCAAGGAACTTCTTTACCTTTACGTAAACTGCAGATAACCAGAGGAAATCGAATATGACCACCGCAGGCGAAAAGGAAACGTTCACAATTGGTGATCTTGCCCGCGAGTTCGATGTCAGCCTGCGCACCTTGCGCTTTTACGAAGACAAGAACCTGATCACGCCAGAGCGCGATGGTGTAACCCGCATCTATAGCCGTCGGGATCGCGCCCGCCTGAAACTCGTTCTCATGGGAAAGAAAGTCGGGTTTTCTCTGACCGAAATACGCGAAATGCTCGATCTTTATGACCTTCGGGATGGGCAGACGACGCAGCTTCAGGTCTCGCTTCAAAAGTTCAAAGAACAGATAGCGCTCTTGGAAAAGCAAAAGCGAGACGTGGAAGAGGCAATCGGCGAATTGTCCAAGACAGTCGACATCGTTCAGGAGATGCTTGGGGAAAAGGCACAGCCGGAACCGTTGGACGCCTGACACTGACATTACCCTAAGACCGGGCAAACTGGATCGTGCGCGCATGACGCGCGATCACTTTTGAGTGTTTTTCTTGATTCAGACGAACTGAAAGACGACACTCTTTTCAGCAGATTTTGCCTCATGCCTAGCGGTTTTTACGCAAATTTGGCGGTTTCGGGAGGAAATAGAGGCAGTCTGTCACCTGGCTTCCGGCCAAAATCGTGCAAATCGGCACTTGCACTTTGTGTGCAGTTAGATTAGTTACGCACCACAGCTTACGTTTACGTCAACGTCATATTGGGAGATCGTCAATGCCGACCTACAAAGCCCCAGTGGAAGACACGCTCTTCATCCTGAACGATGTTCTAAGAATGGACCGGTACAACAATATGCCGGGCTTTGAAGAGGCCACACCGGACATGGTGGAAGCCATTTTGAGCGAAACCGGCCGGTTCTGTGAGGAAGTCCTCCAGCCGCTTAACCAAACCGGCGACCACGAGGGCTGCACCCGTCATGATGATGGATCGGTAACGACGCCTGCTGGCTTTAAAGAAGCCTTTCAACAATTCTCGGAACTCGGGCTCATTGGCATGTCCTGCGACCCCGAATATGGCGGACAGGGCCTTCCGTATACTTTGAACGCAGCGGCAAACGAATATGTGGCAGCTGCCAATATGGCGTGGGGTATGTATCCGGGCCTCACTCAAGGTGCGATCGCCGCGATCCAGGTTCATGGGTCCGATGAGCAGAAAAACACCTATCTGCCCAACATGATCGCTGGCCAATGGTCAGGCACGATGAACCTGACAGAACCCCATTGTGGTACGGATCTTGGGCTCATCAAGACGAAAGCAGTCCCTCAAGACGACGGAAGCTACAAAATTTCCGGCCAGAAGATCTTCATTTCAGCTGGCGAACAGGACATTACGGAGAACATCATTCACCTGGTGCTGGCCCGTATTGAAGGCGCACCGGAGGGCGTGAAAGGCATTTCACTCTTCGTCGTCCCCAAAGTCATGGTTGGTGAAGACGGCACTCTTGGTGACCGGAACGGTGTTTCTTGCGGTTCCATCGAAGAAAAGATGGGAATCCATGGCAATTCCACCTGCGTCATGAACTATGACGAGGCGACGGGCTATCTCATCGGGGACGCTAACAAAGGTCTCAGGGCGATGTTCACCATGATGAATGAAGCGCGTCTTGGCGTCGGCGTTCAGGGCCTTTCCCAATCTGACGTTGCCTACCAGAATGCTGTGGTCTACGCCAATGACCGCGTCCAGGGTCGTGCTCTAACAGGCGAAAAGTTCCCTGACCAGAAAGCCGACCCGATCATGGTGCATCCGGATGTCCGCCGGACCCTGATGCAGATCCGGGCATTCAACGAGAGCGCTCGTGCGCTTGTCTTGTGGACAGCGCTCAAAGGTGATGTTGCCCACCGGGCGGATGATGAGAAAGAGCGCCAGGCTGCTGACGATTTCATGGGCCTGATTACACCAATCATCAAAGGGGTCCTCACGGATGTCGGGTTCGACAACACAGTTACAGCCCAACAGATGTATGGCGGTCACGGATACATCGCTGAATGGGGCATGGAGCAGTTCGTTCGCGATGCCCGTATCGCCATGATTTATGAGGGCGCGAATGGCGTTCAAGCCCTCGACCTTGTCGGACGTAAATTGCCAAAAGATGGTGGCCGGGCTGTGATGGCGTTCTTCGCGGAAGTCGAAGGCTTCATCAAACAGAACAAAGAAGATGAAGCCATGTCCGCCTATATCGAGCCGCTCAAGGCCGGTCTCGGCGATCTTCAAAAAGCAACGATGTGGTTCATGCAAAATGCCATGGCGAACCCGGATAATGCCGGAGCCGGGTCGACCGATTACATGCATTTGTTCGGCACGGTTGCGCTCGGCTACATGTGGGCGCAAATGGCGAAAACTGCACTCGAAAAGGCGGCGAACGATAACAGCCCGTTCTATCAGAACAAGCTTCTGACCGGCCGCTTCTTCATGGAGCGCATGATGCCTGAAACCGCACTCAGACTTGCTCGGATTTCGGCGGGCAGCGAGAGCACCATGGCACTCGCCGCAGACCAGTTCTAAAGCGAAACAACAACGGCCTTCACTTTCAAAAAGGCAAACAAAAATGACGGGCGCGACCGGCAAGAAACGATGGCCACTGCCAAAGCGGTTTCAGGTTGCGCTCAGTGAACCAGCCTATAGGCGGCTCAGAGACCTCAACGCCGCCTACGGCTTTTCGAACAATTACCTTTTGACAATCCTGCTCGAAAATCTCGACGAGGTTTGTCATCACAAAAAACTCGACGCAGTTTTTCACCACATGATTGCCGAATACGGGCAAAACGCTCCGCAAGCGGCACCAGGAAAAACTGCCTCGCAGGATGAGGAGCAAGGGAGATCCTAATGGCCGAAGCATTCGTTTACGACCACGTGCGCACACCCCGAGGGCGCGGGAAAAAAGACGGCAGTTTGCATGAGGTGACGGCTGTCAATCTAGCAAAGCAGACGCTTGAAGCCATGCGTGACCGCAACGCCCTCGACACCACGAATGTGGATGATGTTGTGCTCGGTTGCGTTGATCCGGTTGGCGAAGCGGGTGGCGACATTGCACGTGCCGCGGTTTTCTCAGCGGGTTACGACAAGAGCGTTCCCGGCATGCAGATCAATCGCTTCTGTGCTTCCGGTCTTGATGCCGTCAATATGGGCGCCAGCCAGGTCATGGCAGGTCAGCACGACCTCGTCGTAGCAGGTGGCGTGGAATCCATGTCACGTGTCGGATTGGGTGCGTCAGGCGGTGCCTGGCCGGTCGATCCGCAAGTTGCCCTTCCATCCTACTTCATGCCGCAAGGCGTTTCCGCCGATCTCATTGCGACCAAATACGGTTTCTCACGTGATGACGTCGATGCCTACGCAGTTGAAAGCCAAAAGCGAGCCTGCGCGAGTTGGGATAACGGCCATTTCGACAAGTCTGTGGTCAAGGTCAAGGATATCAATGGGCTGACAATCCTGGACAATGACGAACATCGCCGTGCTGGAACGGACATGCAGTCACTCGCATCCCTTAACCCGTCTTTCGAGATGATGGGTCAGATGGGCGGTTTTGACTCTGTCGGCATTCAAGCTCATCCGGAGATCGAAACGGTTCGCCACGTCCATCATGCGGGCAATTCTTCCGGAATCGTGGATGGTGCTGCGGCAGTGCTCATCGGATCAAAGAAAGCAGGCCGGAAAAACGACCTCACACCGCGCGCCCGGATCAAAGCGTTTGCCAATATAGGTTCCGAACCGGCGCTCATGCTGACCGGTCCCGTCGATGTCACAGAGAAACTTTTGAAAAACTCCAAGATGGAGCTCGGTGATATCGACCTCTTCGAGATCAACGAAGCCTTCGCCTCCGTTGTGTTGCGCTACATGCAGGCATTCGACCTCGACCATGAAAAGGTGAACGTGGCAGGGGGCGCAATCGCGCTCGGCCATCCGCTCGGTGCAACCGGCGCAATGATCCTTGGCACCGTGCTTGATGAACTCGAACGGCGTGATCTCAACACCGCGCTCGTTACGCTCTGCATCGGCGCGGGTATGGGAACCGCCACAATCATCGAGCGGGTCTGATACCCGATGCGACCCGGCTCTCAACGGAGCGCCGGGCGCCTATCGCACCGCAGGAGCGGATCTAAGGACGGACATGCGCCGCGACAGCGCGCAGGGAGAGACGAAAATGACCTACAAGAATTTCACACTCGACATTGACGACGACGGCATCGCACTCATCACCTGGGACATGGATGGAAAGTCCATGAACGTCATTGATGAGAGCGTTATGGATGACTTTGCAGCCCTCACAGCGGAAGTCCGCGATAATGATGCGATCAAAGGTGCGGTCATCACCTCCGGCAAAAAAGGCTCGTTTTCAGGCGGCGCTGATCTCTCCATGCTTGAGGGCGCCCTCAAAGCCTATCACGCGGCGCGGACGAAAGATGAAGAAGCAGCCGTCAAAATGCTGTTTGAAGGTTCCGCCCGCCTCGGCACGCTCTACCGTGAGTTCGAACTCGTTCAAAAACCGACTGTCTGCGCGATCAACGGCACCTGTATGGGCGGCGCGCTCGAGATGGCACTTGCCTGTAAGGCCCGGGTCGCATCCGACCTCGATTCTTTGAGGCTTGCGCTGCCGGAGGTGCAAGTTGGCCTCCTACCGGGCGCTGGCGGTACACAGCGTGTTGCGCGCCTGACGAAAGATATGCAAGCGGGTCTGCAGATGCTGATCCAAGGACAACGCCTCAAAGCGCTCAAAGCCAAGGCGCTCGGCCTGATCGACGAGGTCGCACCGGCAAAGAAACTCGTCCAGACCGCCAAGAAAATGATCAAGGATGGACTGGTCGATCCCATTGCTCCCTGGGATAAAAAAGGCTTCAAAGCACCCGGCGGCAAAGTCT
>JBCDCZ010000310.1:0-5165 GCA_039180865.1 Pseudomonadota bacterium
GACTTCCAAGGTGTTGCCGATGCTACGCCCGCAAACCGGAACCGGATCGAAACCGATTTCCCCGGTACGACGGTTCATTCATCGATCGAGAATCTGATGGCGGAGAACACGTACGACATTATCGATGTGGTGACACCGCCGCCCACGCATCGTGAGATCATCGAACCTTTGCTTGGAAAAGCAACGTTGATCATTTGTCAGAAACCTTTCTGCAAAAACCTCACTGAAGCGGAAGAATTGACTGCGGCTGCGGCGCGGTCCGGAACCCAACTCATTATCCATGAAAACTTTCGTTTCATGCCGTGGTTTCGGAAAATTCGTGAAGAGATCGGGGCCGGACGGATCGGCGACGTTCGCCAGGCGTATTTCAGGTTCCGCCCGGGCGATGGGTCCAGGCAAGACGCCTACCTCTCCCGGCAACCATATTTTCGAATAATGGAGCGTTTCCTCATTCACGAAACCGGAATCCACTACATTGACACGTTTCGCTTTCTTTTCGGCGAACCCGACACTGTTTATGCGGATTTGCGGAAGGAAAACCCTGTGATTGCAGGCGAAGATGCCGGATTCTTCGTCCTTGGCTACCGGAACGGCATGCGCGCCGTCTTCGATGCGAACCGCACGCTCGACCATTCAGCCGACAACACACGCCTGACGCTTGGGGACTTTCTTGTTGAAGGAACCAAGGGCACTATTCGACTGGACGGCAATGGGAGGCTGTTCTTTCGGGCGACCGGGCAGACAATCGAAACGCCTGTTTCCTACGCCTTCAGCGACCGCGATTTCGGCGGTGATTGCGTCTATCTCTTCCAGAAGGCCATCTGCCAGCATGTCTCGCACAATGAGCCACTGGAGACGGATGCAGAGGCCTATCTCAGCAATGTCCGGATTGAAGAGGCCATTTATCGCAGCGCGGATTTGAACAAACTTATTGAAATTCTTTAAGACCGGTTAATGCCACCGTGTTAACAAGACGAGACCGATTTCTTGGCCGGTTTCAGGATGGCGTAATCTTTATGGATGCAAAGATCTTTTTTGGCGCCATTGCTGACGACTTCACCGGTGCAAGCGATCTTGCAGCCCTTCTTGCGCGGAGTGGTGCGCCCGTCTCCCTGCGGTTTGGTCTCGATGGGCTGGAAGCAGACGGTTTTTGCAATCCTTTTGAAGTGATAGCCCTCAAGATCCGCACCGCGCTGCGCGAGGGTGCTGAACGCGACGCTGTTGAAGCGCTGCGCTGGCTGAAAGCGAGAGGCGCGGAACGCTTCTTCTGGAAGTATTGTTCTACCTTCGATTCAACCGCAAAAGGTAATATCGGCCCGGTCGCGGAAGCGTTGATGGCCGAGATCGGCACGACTCAGACAATCTACTGCCCGGCTTTTCCCCAAAACGGCCGGACCATCTATGCAGGGCATCTTTTCGTAAACGACATTCTCTTGTCCGACAGCCCGATGCGCGACCACCCCCTCACGCCGATGCGCGATTCCAATCTGATGCGGCTGCTTGAACCTCAGGTCGATGGTACGGTGGACCTCGTTCCCCATGCTATCATCTGCAAGGGTTACTCTGCTGTCAGAGATCGTCTTCGCGCACTCGCCGCACAACGTGTCAACCATGTCGTAGCCGACGCGACTGAGGACGATCACCTCTCTATCATTGCGGGTGTTTGCCAGAACATGCCGTTAATCACCGGCGGGAGCGCGATCGCAGCTCCGCTTCCTGCGCTTTATCGGAAAGCCGGTCACGTCGATTTCGACGATCAGGGGCCAACCCCGCCGCATATTGATGATACGCCCATCATTATAAGCGGCTCTTGCTCTGCTATGACCCGAAAGCAAATCGCAGTATTTCGTGACTCCCATCCCGCTTTCAGGATTGACCCCCTGGCGATCGCGCAAGGCGGTGACGTCATGGCGGAGGCCCGTGATTGGCTCGACAGGTTGCCACTAGAGCAGCCGAAACTGATTTACTCATCCGCTGACCCGGACGAAGTGGCCGAGGTCCAAAATGTTCTTGGCCGAGACCACGCCAGAAGCGTTACCGAAAATGCACTCGCAAATCTCGCCCAATATGCACTGATGAAAGGCAGTCGGCGTTTCATTGTGGCCGGAGGAGAGACGTCCGGCGCCGTAATTCAGCATCTCGGGATCACAAAGGTTGATATTGGACCCGAAATTTCACCCGGCGTCCCCTGGACGTTCGCCAATCTTGAAGTTGAAACGGCGGCCTTCGCACTGAAATCCGGTAACTTCGGTGGCGAGAGATTTTTCGAAGACGCTTTCGACGCACTTCCCCAAACCGATTAGGCATCGCCTATCGCGCTTGCGGCCGTGGCGGCGGATTATCGATGAAGCGGCCCACGACACTGGCCTGCGTCGGATCAACCCTTAAACGAAGAAAATCGGCGCCATCCGGCATTCGCGACAAGAGGATGCGCGCATGCAGTATCATACCTTCAAGGCTTACACCCAATTGTAAGGATACGAGCAGCGATTTGCGCGCATCGGACCAGGCCGGCGGGACAGAGACAACCGACTGCAATGCATCGTCGATAAGACAGCACTGCAACAGGGTCCGAAATCGCCATTGCTGCCATTTCGTTTCTTCACTAAAACACCTGGATGGATTAGGGAGTCTGCGTCGACATTGGGTCAATCGCAAGTATCGATGACGCAGCCAGTATCGGGGGGAAGTATGCAGGATAAACGGCAATTCTACATCAACGGAGCCTGGGTCGATCCAATCGATGGCAAGGATCTCGCGGTCATAGATCCCTCAACGGAAGAAGCCATTGCAACAATTTCGCTAGGCGGAGTAGCCGACACCAACACTGCGGTTGCTGCCGCTAAAGGCGCTTTTCCCGCGTTTAGCATGACGTCCAAAGAGGAACGTCTTTCCTATTTGAAGGCACTTTTCGAGATCTATTCCGCCCGGTCTGATGAAATGGGAGAAGTGATCAGTGAAGAAATGGGCGCGCCAATCAGCATGGCCAAGATGCTGCAAGCCGGCGCTGGCGCTGGCCATCTCAAAGCCTTCATTCGTGCATTGGAGGCGTTTGAATTCGACCGACCGCTGAGAGAAAACGCGCCGAATGATCGTCTTCTTTACGAGCCCGTGGGTGTCTGCGGCCTGATCACGCCTTGGAACTGGCCGATGAACCAGGTGATGCTGAAGGTTGCGCCAGCTTTGGCGACAGGTTGTACGATGGTGTTGAAACCGTCTGAACTCTCTCCTTTATCGGCGATGCTCCTTGCCGAGATGATTGATGAGGCCGGTGTTCCGGCTGGTGTCTTCAATCTCGTCAATGGCGACGGCCCTGGCGTTGGGAGCACGCTTTCTGCGCATCCGGACGTCAATCTTGTTTCGTTCACCGGCTCGACCCGCGCTGGGATCGCAATATCCAAAACCGCTGCGGATACGATCAAGCGTGTCAGTCTTGAGCTTGGGGGGAAAGGCGCAAATATCGTTTTCGCCGATGCGGACGAAAAGGCCGTAAAGCGGGGTGCCATGCACTGCTTTAACAATACCGGGCAATCCTGCAACGCACCGACCAGAATGCTGGTCGAGCGTTCCCGGTATGACGCCGCAGTCGAAGAAGCAAAGGCAGCGGCCGAAAAAACGGCTGTTGATCTTGCCGCAAAAGAGGGCCGGCATATCGGCCCCTTGGCGTCGGCCATGCAGTTTGAAAAAGTACAAGCCTTGATCGACGCTGGCATATCGGAAGGGGCCCAGCTCGTTGCTGGTGGCACGGGACGGCCGGATGGCTTCAACCGTGGCTATTTCGTCCGGCCAACTGTATTCGCAGATTGCACCAATGATATGCGTATCATGCGTGAGGAAATCTTCGGTCCTGTTCTGGCAATCGCGCCGTTCGACAGCGAGGATGAGGCAATTTCGATCGCAAACGATACGCCCTATGGACTGACGAACTACATTCAGACAACTGACGGTCAAAAAGCCAACCGGGTCGCGCGCAAACTGCGCTCGGGCATGGTGGAGATCAATGGTGCGCAACGCTCAAGCGGTTCGCCATTTGGTGGCTACAAGCAGTCCGGAAACGGTCGCGAGGGCGGAATGTTCGGCCTTGAGGAATTCCTCGAAGTGAAAGCCGTCGGCGGCTGGTTTCCGGAAGCCGCTGAATGATGATCGATTGAGGCAGGGAGCAGCTTTAGAGTATGGAGCGGCTGGTCATTCTCGGAGGTGGACACGCTGCGGCTGCAGCTGTGTCGAAAATTAGGTCCAGCGGCTTTACAGGAAAAGTCGATCTGATCTCAGCCGAGCCCGTCGCACCCTATCAGCGTCCGCCGCTTTCGAAAAAATATCTGCTTGGCGAAATGAGCCGGGACCAGATTTTGCTCAAACCCGAGCGATACTATCACGATCATGACATTGGGCTTCATCTCGGCGTTCCCGCGCGCGTCATCAACCGCGACAAACGGATCGTGGAACTGTCTGATGGCGGCGAAATCAGCTTTGATCGCCTCCTAATTGCGACGGGCGCCCGGCCACGTGCCCTGCCGCCAAAGATGATTGACGGTAATCCTACCATCTTCCCGGTCCGTACTTTGGACGATGTCGATCGCATGGCCGGCTCATTCGATAACAACAAACGAGTCCTCGTCATTGGCGGCGGCTATATCGGTCTTGAAGCGGCAGCCGTTGCGGCCAAGCTCGGTTTCGATGTGACCCTCGTTGAAGCGGCGCCACGTATCCTTCAACGCGTGGCCTGTTCTGAGACGTCCGATTATTTTCGCAAACTTCATACGTCACATGGCGTAGCGGTTCTCGAAGACACCAGGCTGGAGACGATCTGCGGCACGCCGGAATCCGGTGAAGCGCTTCTTGGAAGCGGCAAGCGGATTTCGTTTGATTTCGCCATATGCGGAATCGGGATCATTCCGGAAACCGATCTGGCGTCCGACGCCGGATTGATAATTGATAATGGGATTTCAGTTGATTCAACCTGCCGCACAAGTGATCCCGATATCTTTGCTGCCGGCGATTGCGCATCATTTGAGTTTAACGGGCGCAGGATTAGACTCGAATCCGTTCAAAACGCGAACGACCAAGGTGAAATCGCCGCGATGAATATGATTGGCGGCGAGGAGACTTATCGGCCCGTTCCCTGGTTTTGGTCCGACCAATTCGACACCAAACTTCAAATCGCA
>JBCDCZ010000311.1:0-5141 GCA_039180865.1 Pseudomonadota bacterium
AACAGTTTCGAGATTGTGATTGAAAACATCAGGGCGCGCCTCAACGACAATCTCGAGCGCGCCCTCCTTCCGCAGAAAATCCGGGGTCAGAACTTCAATGGTTGTGGTCGGCGAACGGGCTCTGATCGCATTGATCACATCAGCAAAGTGCTGAGCTCCACCGTCGTCCAGGTCATCGCGATCAACAGATGTGATGACGACATGATGCAGACCGAGTTTTTCGACTGCAAGGGCAACGTTCTCTGGCTCGCTGCGATCAAGTGGGAGCGGCAGGCCGGTTGTGACGTTACAAAACGCGCAGGCCCGGGTACAGATCTCGCCCATAATCATCATGGTGGCGTGCTTTTTCTCCCAGCACTCACCGATATTTGGACAACCCGCTTCCTCGCAAACCGTAACCAGATTGTTTTCTTTGACGATTTCGCGTGTTTCGTTGAACGCATGCGATCCCGGCGCTTTCACCCGGATCCAGTCGGGTTTTTTCAGCCGAACACTTTCCGGGCGGTTCGCCTT
This sequence comes from Pseudomonadota bacterium, assembly GCA_039180865.1. Taxonomy (GTDB): domain Bacteria; phylum Pseudomonadota; class Alphaproteobacteria; order Rhizobiales; family JACESI01; genus JBCDCU01. The sequence goes on from JBCDCZ010000311.1 coordinate 514, forward strand.
CTCAGGGTGCCGCGGCTTTTGCGCCAACGGGTTCCGCTTGTCGAGCACGGTTACCATGTCATGTTCCTTCTGCCAGCTACGGCCTTTGTTTCCGTCGGCCCACTGACCCAGTTAAGCGATCCACGGCCTGTTAAAGAAGCCAGGCTCACCCCGCAGAGTTGATCCACAAAACTTTCGGTTGCGTTCATACTCCTACTTAGGAGATCGGACAAGGAACACAACGAGCGCGTCCCCTCGCCGCACCAAACTGCACCGAAAAGACCTTCCAAGCGCCGTTTCCGCCGCGCTTGCGTTACTTTGCAACCTTTCGATAAACGAAGATCACGAGAATTGCGCCGATGGTTGCGGTGATCAGCGACGGAACAATGCCCGCCCCCACTTCGAGACCGAGAAGGTTAAACAGAAATCCGCCTACATAGGCCCCCACAATGCCAAGGCCGATGTTCACAAAGATGGAATGGTTTCCTTTCATGACCCGTTCGGCGATCCACCCGGCGACACCGCCAATGATCAGAAACAAAATGAAATTCATCGCGCAACTCCAGCTTCGTGACAGGCCCTACCGGCTCAGCATTGATGGGAATAGGTGAAGACCAACACGTCGTTCGTCCAGCGGCCGGTCGGCTGACAATTCCGGAACACTTGACGTTGTCCGCTGACCGTCACCTGCAACTGGTCCCCTCTCACAGGACCTTCCACGAAATATTCCAAAGGCTGTCCCGGACAGAATTTAGAAAACACCCGGGCCGTGCCTGAATACCAGTTACCACTCTTGCGGCCGTTAAAGAGTAACGTTCCTGGTCTGACACCTGCATTCCACAGTACTTGTCGCGGTTGTTCGTAGCTGAACCACCGTTGGTTGCCCTGTGCCTGGAGCCGCATCATAGAACCATTGTGGGTCCAGCAGCTGTCCGCGCGTGCTTCTTGACTGGTTGCCGCCAGGAACGCCCCTGAAAGTGTTGCAACCATTGCCGTGCCGCAGAGCGCAGCCTTAAGTTTACCGATCATCATGCCCCCCGTCTTGATTGTCAGAACAAGCCTAGTCCTTCTAAATAAAGCTCCAATAACAAAGAGCTTAAGTGTGCCTCACATCAAGTGTGGATGACGCGTCCGTAAGCGTCAAGGACACTCTCATGCATCATCTCAGAGAGAGTCGGATGCGGGAAGACGGTGTGCATCAGCTCCTCTTCCGTGGTCTCCAGGTTCATCGCGACCACGTAACCCTGGATGAGCTCGGTCACTTCCGCACCCACCATATGGGCTCCGAGGAGCTGCCCGGTCTTTTCGTCAAAGATAGTCTTAATCAGTCCGTCCGGTTCACCAAGTGCGATTGCCTTGCCGTTGCCGATGAACGGGAAGCGTCCGACTTTCACCTTATGCCCTGCCTCTTTGGCTTTTGCTTCGGTGAGACCCACGCTTGCCACCTGGGGATGACAATAGGTGCAACCCGGAATCTTCGCTTTGTCCATAGGATGAGCGTCGAGCCCTGCGATCTTTTCAACGCAAATGACACCCTCATGTTCGGCTTTGTGCGCAAGCATTGGCGGGCCTGCCACATCGCCGATTGCGTATACGCCGGGCACATCGGTGCGGCCGTAGCCGTCGATCACAATGCAACCGCGATCTGTCTTAACGCCAAGGGCTTCAAGGCCAAGCCCCTCAATGTTCCCGACAACCCCAACGGCTGAAATCAGCTTTTCTGCCTTTATCGGCGTCACCTTGCCGTCTTTGGTTTCGACGTGCGCAGTCACTTCGCCCTTGCCCTTTTCGACCTTGGTGACCTTCGCTTCGGTCAGGATTTTCATCCCCTGCTTTTCAAACTGCTTCTTGGCGATTGCAGAGATCTCGGCATCTTCCACCGGCATCACCTGAGGCATCAATTCCACAACAGTGACGTCCGCGCCCATGGTCCGATAAAAGCTCGCAAACTCGATGCCGATTGCGCCCGATCCCATAACAACAAGCGACTTCGGCATGGTCTTTGGCACCATCGCCTCAAAGTAAGTCCAGATCAGATCGCCATCCGGTTCAATTCCAGGAAGCGCGCGGGGTCTTGCGCCCGTTGAAATGATGATATGTTTTGCAGTGTAAGTCCCCTCGCCTTTTGTTCCCTTGGGCGCGGGATGCTGTGGTTCGACAGCTTTTTTCTTTGGTGCTCCAACCTTGATCTCGCCCGGCTTCGTGAGCGTCGCTTCACCCCAGATCACATCCACCTTGTTCTTCTTCAGCAGAAACCCAACGCCACCGTTAAGCTGCCCTGAAACGCCACGCGACCGTTTTACGACATCTTCAATCTTGAAATCGAAGCCGGTCGCGGAGAGACCATAATTTTTTGCGTGAGCCATATAGTGGTAAATCTCGGCGGAACGGAGCAGCGCTTTTGTCGGGATGCAGCCCCAGTTCAGACAGATCCCGCCCAGATGCTCCCGTTCGACAACGGCAGTCTTCATACCGAGTTGCGCTGACCGGATCGCGGCCACGTAGCCCCCGGGGCCACCACCGACAATAATAACATCGTAAGACTGAGACATAATCTCTCCTCCTAAAGTGAGAGTATTTTGGAAACAGGTGTAACGAGTGCTTCGCCGATCTTGATTGTGGCGTCAGCGCTCAGGTGAATTCCATCGAGTGGGTCGCCGCTCGCGACCGTTGCCGCATCAAAGAAGTGGGCACCTTCTTCCTGGGCTGCGACCTGATAGAGCGGCGCGAGCCGGTGATGAAGCGCATGGGTCTCGCCGAAGAGCGGTCCATAATAGGAATCGTTCGTTGGAACGATTTTTGGTGGCGCCACGATCAGTATTTCAGGAAGCGGCATGTCCGGTTCGGTCACATAAGTCTTTGTAAACTGCACGAGCCTTCGCATTCCGCGCGCCACATTCTCTGGATCCAGCCCGAGATTGGAGTGAAAGTCGTTACTCCCGAGCATCAGAATGAGAAGGTCGAGGGGTGCGTGGGCTTCAAGCAGCGAGGGAAGAATATCGAGGCCACGCCGATAATCCCGAAATGGGTTTTCATGGACGCTGGTCCGTGCGTTCAAGCCGTTTTCGATAACCTCGACTTTTCCACCTAGTCGCGCTTCAAGTACCTTTGGCCAGCGCACATCACGTGGATAGCGCGCACGGGTTCCGGGAATGAGGCCCCATGTGAGGCTGTCGCCGAAGGCAAGAACGGTCTTCATGATGAAGCCTCACGCAAGGGATGAAGGAACCGTTCTGATCAGACGAGCATGCTCATTGGGTTTTCAAGATAGTCTTTGAACGCAGCCGCAAGCTGAGCTCCGACAGCGCCATCGATAACGCGGTGGTCAAATGCAAAAGTCGCAGTCATCACCGTCGCAGCAACGAGCTCGCCGTTCTTGACAACCGCGCGCTGATTTCCCGCACCGATCGAGACGATAGAGGCATGCGGTGGGTTGATGATCGATGTGAATTCCTTCACGCCGAACATCCCGAGGTTGGAAACCGCCGTGGTACCGCCCTGGTATTCGGCCGGGGCAAGTTTGCGGGATTTCGCGCGGCTGGCAAGGTCTTTCACCTCATTGGAAATCGCAGACAACGTTTTCATTTCCGCCTGCTGGACGATGGGTGTGATCAAACCGCCCTCAATCGCGACCGCGACGCCAATATCCGCATGCTTGTGCACAACCATCCCGCCATCCGTCCAGGAGGCATTGGCTTCCGGTACTGCCTTAAGGCCGAGCGCCAGTGCTTTGATAATAAAATCGTTGACGGACACTTTGAACGCAGGCTTCTCGCCAACCATAGGCGCGCTGCCATTAACCTCTGCGCGCAGCTTCATCAACCCGTCAAGCTCGCAATCGACTGACAGGAAGTAGCTCGGGATTGTCTGCGACGATTCCGTCAGGCGTTTCGCGATTGTTTTGCGCATGTTGTCATGCGGCTTGATCTCATAAGATCCTTCGGCAAAGAGTTTGAGCACGGCATCATCCGACATACCTTGCGGCGCCGCGGCAGGCGCTGCTGCCGGAGCCGATGCGGGTGCTGCGGCACCCGCTTTGGCACTTCCGCCCTTCACGGCTTCTTCAATATCGCGCTTAACGATCCGGCCATGCGGACCGGTTCCAGCGATCTTCGCAAGATCAAGACCTTCGATTTTCGCAAGACGGCGCGCAAGTGGTGATGCGAAAAGCCTGTTGCCACCTGAAATGGGCGCCGGTCCGGCTGAGGCCTGTGAGGCCGCGGGCGCTGGTGCAGGTGCGCTCGGTGCCGCTTCGGTTACGGCGGCAGCCGGTGCAGCTTGCGGCGCGGCGTCGGATGAACCTGACCCTATTGCACTTGCATCCTCACCCTCTTCCAGAAGGACCGCGATCTTCGCGTTCACCTTCACATTTTCGGTTCCCGCATCCACGAGAATCTTGCCAATCACGCCCTCGTCGACAGCTTCGACCTCCATCGTCGCCTTATCGGTTTCAATCTCGGCAAGAACATCACCCGAGGAAACGCTGTCGCCCTCCTTCACCAGCCACTTCGCAAGATTTCCCTCTTCCATTGTCGGAGACAGGGCTGGCATCAAAATATCGATTGGCATTGTTTTTACTCCCAATCCCGGCCGTTCAATGTGGCCGTCGTTAAGCGGATTTTGCCGTCATCGGCGGGTATTCGGTTTGC
>JBCDCZ010000312.1:0-5137 GCA_039180865.1 Pseudomonadota bacterium
TCAAGTTCCGCCTTCTTTTGAGCCCGTTCTTTTAGGACTTCATAAGCAGATTCGCGGTCCTGTGCTTTGTCATAAACACCGAATAAGGGACTGTATTTTATGGCATCTTCGCGTTCGGATGCGCTCAGCGGTCCTAGCCGTGATGAAGGCGGACGGATGAGTGTGCGTTGAACCACGCTTGGAACGCCTTTTCGTTCAAGTGTCGAGACAAGCGCCTCACCCACTCCAAGCTCCATAATAACGTCATAAGCATCGAATTCAGGATTAGGCCGGAAAGTCGACGCCGCTGTCTTGACCGCTTTTTGCTCGCGGGGCGTGAAGGCGCGCAGCGCATGTTGCACGCGGTTCCCGAGCTGTGAAAGGACGCTGTCTGGAACATCAAGCGGGTTCTGCGTCACGAAATAGACGCCAACGCCCTTGGAGCGGATCAGCTTTACGACCTGCTCAACTTTCTCAACAAGAGCCTTCGGCGCCTCGTCGAAAAGCATGTGCGCCTCGTCGAAGAAAAAAACAAGGCGCGGTTTTTCCGGATCGCCGACTTCGGGAAGTTCTTCGAAAAGTTCCGACAAGAGCCAGAGAAGAAACGTTGCATAGAGCCTTGGCGCGCCCATCAATTTATCGGCGGCCAGAATGTTGATGAGCCCCCTGCCCTTCCGGTCCGTGCGCATCAGCTCCATGATCTCAAGAGCTGGCTCGCCGAAAAAGTTCTCGCCACCCTCCTCCTCGAGGACCAGCAACTGGCGTTGGATCGCGCCGATCGACGCCTTCGAAACATTGCCGTATTCAGCGGAAATCTCGCTCGCCCGCTCAGCGAGATTGACGAGGAGCGCCCGCAGATCCTTCATGTCGAGGAGGAGCAGTCCTTCGTCATCGGCAATCTTGAAGGCGATGTTGAGGACACCTTCCTGCGTCGGGTTTAGATTCATCAGACGGGATAGAAGGAGCGGTCCCATCTCGGAGACCGTTGTGCGAACCGGGTGGCCCTGCTCGCCGAAGATGTCCCAAAAGACAGCGGGAAAATCGCGATAGCGATAGTCGTCCGCAAAGCCGATATCGGACGCGCGCTTTTCCAGAAAATCCTTGCTTTCACCTTCTGCATAGAGCCCGGATAGATCGCCTTTGATGTCAGCACAGAAAACCGGGACGCCCGCATCGGAAAAGCCTTCGGCAAGGATCTGCAACGTCACCGTTTTGCCAGTACCGGTGGCACCGGTAATGAGACCGTGCCGATTGGCCCGCTTCAGATCGAGATATTCACCTTTCGTGCTGGTCCCGAGATATACATGACCGTCTTTCAGCATGGTTGCCCCCCACTTTCTCTCCCCGCCCGCCTGTTTGATAGTTGCGGCGAATCCGACGCGCCAACATGCTACGCCCCATGGCCGCCGATATAAGCGGATCGATATGGCCTCGGCAATCGTGAAGACGATACGCAGCCGATATTTTGCCTCAAAGGCATGCAGCCATGATGTGTCAACTGCGGTCATTCGTGGAATTTTCGCGATTGAACACTTCGTCCTTGTGATCGCGCGCATGACATGATCAAAAGAAGCAGTTTCGTACAAATCGCGCCCGTTTATCAGGCGCTTGAAACAGTTATAACCGGGAGGAAAGAATGGACGAACTGGTAAGCCGCATCGTCAGCAATGTCGGCATTGATGAAGAACTTGCGAAAAATGCCGTCAGCATGATCTTGAGCTTCCTTCAAAGCGAAGGCCCTGAGGACAAGGTGGCGGCTCTGATGGAGGCGATTCCCGGTGCACAGGAGATGCTGTCTTCAGGCGAGGCAGGCGGCGGTGGCCTTATGGGTGCGATCGGCGGCATGATGGGCGGCGGCGGCGGTGGTGCTATGGCTCTGATGGGCCAGCTCACAGGTGCCGGGCTCGGCATGGGTGATGTACAGGGCGTTGCCACTGAGATTATCGGCTTTGCCAAAGAACATGCCGGTGAAGAGCTCGTTACCGAAGTCGTTGGAGCTATTCCCGGCCTTGGACAATTCGTCTAAGCGCCTGACCTGATGGTGGCTGCGCCTTGCCGGACAACCAAGCGAAAAAAATGGCGTTGATCGGCAGGCGTGCGCTCCTAAGGAATGCTCTTTGTGGGGCCGCAGTACTCGCCGCACCTCCGGTCGTGGCCCACAGGGCAATCCATCTTCCCGCTCCTCGGCAGGGAACGCGCATCATCCCGGCTCAGGCCAATGGTCTCACGCCCGATTCTCCGGCTGATCAAAGCGAAGCGTTTCAAAGCCTTCTCAATATCGCCGCTGAAAAAGATGCGCCGATCTTTCTTCCAGCAGGGATCTACAGGATTGGCGGGATCTCGCTGCCAATCCGTACGCGCCTTATCGGGGTGCCGGGTGCCACGCGCCTCACCTTTACCGGTCGCGGCCATATGCTGAGAGCAGAGCGGGCGGATATCCTATCGATAGACGGTATCCTGTTTGACGGGCTCAAGCTTGACCTTCCGACCGAGATGCCAGGTCTGATTACAGTCAGGACCGCGCGAGATCTTCAAATTACACGCTCTCAGTTTCTTGCAAGCGGGCGTCACGGTCTCGATCTTGAAGGCGCGGGCGGTAGTGTTGATGCTTGCCGGTTTTCCGAAGCCGGTGATATCGCGGTTTTCTCGCGCCAGAGCACCGGGCTTACCATCAGCAATTGCGTTGTCGAAAATTCCGGGAATGGCGGCATCATCGTCCACCGGTTCACGCCGGGCGCAGACGGAAGCCGCGTCATCAACAACCGGATCCTCGGCGTTCAGTCGAAAATTGGCGGTACCGGACAATGGGGAAACGGCATCAACGTCTTTCAGGCGCACAATGTGACGGTCAGCGGAAACCATATTGCCGATTGCGCCTTTTCCTCTATACGCGCCAATGCGACGCAAAATATTCTGATCACCGGAAACCAGTCCCATGGCGCTGGAGAAACAGCTGTCTATTGCGAATTCAGTTTTCAAGGCGCTGTTGTCTCAAACAACATCATCAATGGCGGAACGATTGGGATCTCACTCGCGAATTTCAACGAGAACGGGCGCCTTGCCAGCGTCACCGGCAATGTGGTTCGCAATCTCACTTCTGATCTTCCGTATGAGAACCCTGGAGCGTGGCGACCCGGTGTGGGGATCTATGCCGAAGCGGACACAGCGATTACCGGGAATGTCATAGAGAACGCTCCGCAATCCGGGCTTCACATCGGCTGGGGCAGGTTCTGCCGGAATGTGACAGCAGCCCATAATGTCGTCCGCGGCATGCCCTACGGCGCAACCGCAAGCATTGTCGATGAGGCGGGGCCGGTTGCGATTACAAATAACTTTTTCGGCGATATCGGCAGACAGGCAATCACAGGTTTCCGGTTTGCTGAAGCTGCGACAGGCGAACTCCTGGGCCAGCGCCGCAGCGGCTTTGACCATCTGACGATTTCGGGAAACAGGCTCAATTCCTGAGGGATTCGAGCACGCCGTCTTTCAACCGCACCGCGCCGACGGGTGTTTGATTGCGATCGCGGACGGTGACGTTGCAAAACGGTTTGATGCTTTCTTCGTCATCTTCGAAAAGAGCGAGGAGAACGCCCGCCATCATGACTTCAGAAGCGCGCGTCGCGCCGTCATCGCATTTCAGAGCAACCCCGAGCCCAAGGTCGGGCAAAACGGCGCCATAAACCCCTTCGGCACCCGTTTTTACAAGAGCCAAAGAACCGAGCGCTGTCATGAATTCCGTATCAAAACGACCCGTACCGGCAACCAGATGCGGAGCATCAAAGCACGCTTCGATAATTGCGCGTGACGCCTCTCCGCGACCTGGTGAGAGCTTGTCGGGTGCCGCCATTTTTGCCATCCCAAGCGCCATGTTTGCAAGCGGAACCGCATAGGTCGGGATCGAGCAGCCATCGGTTCCGACCGGCGAATCTGCAAAACTAAGCGCCATCATCTCCTCGAGGATACCGCGAATTGCCGCCTGAGCAGGATGGTCTGGCTTGATGTAATCTTTCGTCTCGTCACCGAGATGACGGGCGGCTGCCAGAAAACCGGCATGTTTTCCGGAGCAATTGTTGTAAATCCGGCCAGGCGACCCACCGCTCTTCATCAGTTTTGCGCGGTCCGCGTGAAGACGCGGCCATTGCGTCCCGCATTCGAGACAGTCTTCGCCGAGCCCCGCGGCCGTAAGCACGGCGGAAACACCGGACCGATGCGCCTCTTCGCCATTGTGAGATGAAGAGGCGAGCGCAAGCGCTGATTTCTCAAGCCCGAAACTGTCGACTGCCCCGCTTTCCGCAAGATAGAGCGCCTGTAAAGGTTTGATTGCAGAGCGCGGGTAAACCGGTTCGCAAATATCACCAAGGCACGCGACGAGCTTTCCATCGGGATCTGAAATTGCTATCGCGCCGGTGTGGCGGCTTTCCACATAGTCCCCGCGGGTCACCTCGACGAGTACCGGATTTGCGGCCATTTCTTCCTCCCCCGTGACCAAGTCGATACAAACGCTCGATCCGAGGGTAAGCTTTACGCCCGGCGACGACTGAGAGCAATCATGCATGCTCCCATGCGTGTGTTTATCGGATTCTACGTAAGTGACGAGTAACGCGCTAACACACTAGACGCGCATCACCATTTCTTCGTGAGGAAGTCCTTCCAGAATGTCAGAAAAAACCTTGTTCTTCTCCGTGAACACGCAAGTCTTCTCGTCTGACGTCCAACGGGCGTGGAGCTCCGATGCCACACCCAAGTCTTCATAATACGAAATAATGTCGCGAGGTGCGCTTTCGAAAGACGGCACCGTGGTCACGGCACGGAAATAGTTGGTCTCATTGGAGAAGTACCTTTCAAGATCAGAGTGCGCCATGTTGATGATCCCTGCACTCGCCTGAGCAGCAGAAGTCGGCAACGACTGATAACGCAAACACACATTCAGGATGATCTGTTCGCTGACCAGTGTATAGAACCAGATGCCGGTTACACCTCTTGTCAAAAACCCGAAAGCAAGTCCCACTGGCGGCCATTCTTTAGCGACCATCTCGGCAATATCATCCGGGGTTCGCAACTCGACCAGACTTGGGTCTGTTGCGAACAAACAATCCATTTCGACTTCCTGCAAACTGTCTTTGTAAATGTCAGGTATCGGAGGCGGAGTGATACCCAA
>JBCDCZ010000313.1:0-5112 GCA_039180865.1 Pseudomonadota bacterium
AACGCCGTTTTCCTCATGCGCGGTCTTGAGCCGCTCATAAACGAGGCGTTCGTGAGCGGCGTGCTGGTCGATCAGAACGAGGCCATCAGCGGTCTGACTGACGATGTAATTCTCGTGAATTTGAGCACGGGCCGCACCGAGCGGATGGGCTTCAAACGCTGTGTGCGATGTATGGGCCGGTTCGAAGTCAGCCCGGGCCGACGGAGCCCCTGTTTCCTGAAAGCCAGGTTGCTCCACGCCACCAACCGCTGCTCGGGAATCCAAGTCTGTCGCTAAAGTCTCGCTATGAGAGCCATTTTGACGGTCATTCCAGTCGAGGGGACGATGAGGGGACGTCTGCGCCTGGAAGCCTGCCCCCCGCCCTTTGCTTGGATAATAGACAGGGGAACGGCTTTCCTTCAGGGCGCGCAAAGCTGCGGCCGTGCCTCCCGTATCGGCACGCAGTCCTCCGTCTTCCAGGCTCCTGCGGATGGCGCCTACGACGAGGCCGCGCACAAGTCCGGCATCGCGGAACCGCACATCCGATTTGGCAGGGTGAACGTTCACATCGACATCCTTCGGTTCGATATCGATGAAGAGCGCCAGCACGGGGTATCTGCCCTTCGGCATGAGATCGGAATAGCCGCCGCGCACCGCCGACACGAGCAATGGATCGCGAACCGGACGTCCGTTGACGCTCAAGAACTGATGCTGGGAATTCGCCCGATTAAAGGTCGGAATGCCAATCCGGCCCGAAAGCCGAACGCCCTCCCGGCTTACGTCAACCGAAACGGAATTGTCGGCGAAATCAGATCCAAGCACTTGACGCAGACGCTCCGCCTGAAGGTCGGCGGTGCTTGCTGTAACGTCATCCGTTGCAAGGCGAACTTCCTGGCGGTCGGCTCCAGCGAGGACGAATGTGACGGCTGGATTGGCGATCGCAAGCCTGCGGACAATATCGGTGATGGCATTTGCTTCCGCCCGGTCCGATTTCAGGAATTTGAGGCGCGCTGGAACCGCAAAGAAAAGGTCCTTTACTTCGACACGGGTCCCCCGATTGATTGCGATGGGTTTCGGCCCTTCGATCCGACCGCCCGAAACGGAAATGGCATGGCCGGTCTCAGCGCCCTCAACGCGTGTAGCGATCTGAAGCCGCGCCACTGCGCCAATTGAGGCTAGCGCTTCGCCGCGAAAGCCGAGCGTCGCGATATTCAAAAGGTCGTCGAGGATCTTTGACGTGCAATGGCGTTCAACGGAAAGCTTCAGGTCTTCCGCCGTCATACCGCGTCCGTCATCACTAACACGGATGAGGCTCTTGCCGCCTCCTGCGGTAACAATTTCGACGGTTGTCGCACCGGCGTCGATGGCGTTTTCAACAAGCTCTTTGACAACGCTTGCGGGACGTTCGATAACCTCGCCCGCCGCGATGCGGTTGATCATACCTTCATCAAGCCGCCGAACTGTCATGAGTTGATCTATCCCGCCTCCTCAGATGGTTCACGGTTCAACGCACGCCAACCGATATCAGAACGATAAAAACCGTTCTCCCAGTCGATTTTCGAAGCGGCCTCATAAGCGCGGGTTTGCGCCTCCTCAACACTGGAACCGAGAGCCGTCACATTAAGGACACGTCCGCCGGAGGCAAAAAGCTGTCCGCCCTCTTCGGTGGTTCCGGCATGAAAAATCTCTACGTCCTTGACGGACGCCGCTTCATCGAGCCCTCTAATCTCAGTGTTCTTCTCGTAAGACCCTGGATAGCCCTTGGAAGCGAGAACCACGGTGAGAGCCGTGTCATCGAAAAAACGGGCGCTGACACGGTCGAGCATACCGTCGGCGGTTGCTTTCATGAGAACGAGAATGTCGTCTTTCAGCCGCATCATCAAAACCTGGCATTCGGGATCACCGAAACGGCAGTTAAACTCAATGAGTTGCGGTCTGCCTTTGTCAATCATCAGACCGGCAAAGAGGACGCCGCGATAAGGCGTGCCACGCTCGGCCATACCCTTTACAGCGGGCTCGATGATCTCTGCCATTACGCGCGCGCTCATTGCATCATCGAGGATCGGTGCGGGAGAATAAGCGCCCATGCCGCCGGTATTCGGTCCGGTATCGCCCTCACCGACACGCTTGTGATCCTGCGCGCCCCCGAGGGGAAGGACATTCACGCCGTCCGATAAGGCAAAAAAGCTTGCCTCCTCACCCTGGAGGAAGTCTTCAATGACGACATGTGCGCCCGCCGCGCCGAAAGCTCCGTCAAAACAGGCTTCAACGGCAGCAACAGCAGCGTCCTCGGTCTCAGCGACGACCACGCCTTTACCCGCAGCAAGACCATCAGCCTTCACGACGATCGGCGCACCTTCATTACGGACATAGGAAATCGCGGCCTCCGCTGTATCGAAGGTCTGTGAACGTGCCGTTGGGATGTTGAACTCCGCGCAAAGTTTTTTTGTGAAGTCCTTCGAGCCTTCAAGCATGGCGGCAGCACGGCTCGGGCCGAAAACCTTGATCCCTGCAGCTTCGAGGTCATCGGCAAGGCCCGCGACTAACGGCGCTTCCGGACCGATCACAACAAGATCGATCGTGTTCGTCTCACAAAACGCAATGACCGCGTCGTGGTCGGCGGGGTCGAGATCGACAATTTCTGCCTCGCGGGCAATACCGGCATTGCCCGGCGCCGCGAAGAGGCGGGTGAGAAGGGCGGAATTGCCGATCGCCCAGGAAAGAGCGTGCTCGCGTCCGCCGGAACCAAGAAGTAAAACGTTCATGTCACCCGTGGGACCGGTATGCTCAGCCGGTCTTCGCTGACGTTGTGCTGTCGCCTTCGGGCCTATCATGGGCGATGCTGCTTTGTCACGGTCACAGCGATCTAGCGTCGCGGTTTTCAACTTCAGACTGGTTTTTCCACCGCTCTGGTCTTATGTATGGGCAGAATCAACGCTGGGCCTTTGGAAAGTGTAATGTCGGATAGTGCGGGAGACCGGGTTTCGGATGCGGTCAAGGGCCATTGGGTTGATACGAAACTGCCCGCGTCGCTTCGTCCCTATGCGCAGCTCGCGCGGTTCGATCGTCCAATCGGCTGGTGGCTTCTGCTCCTACCCTGCTGGTGGTCGACAGCGCTTGCGGCCGTTGCGAATGACGGCGCATGGCTCAACCTTTGGTTTCTGCTTCTATTCATGATCGGCGCTATCGTGATGCGCGGTGCGGGCTGCACCTATAACGACATCGTCGACCGCAGGATTGACGACAAGGTCGCGCGGACACGCTCAAGGCCAATCCCCAGTGGCCGAGTAAGCGTTGTAGCTGCAGTCATCTTCATGATGACCCTTTGCCTTGTCGGTCTTGCCGTTCTCTTGCAATTCAACACTTTCGCTATCCTGACGGGGTTCGCGTCACTGTTCTTCGTTGCAATCTATCCGTTCATGAAGCGGATCACCCATTGGCCGCAGCTTGCCCTTGGGCTTGCGTTCTCGTGGGGTGCTCTGATGGGGTGGGCGGCAACCTTTGGCGAGCTCAGTCTTGCGCCACTCTTTCTTTATGTCGGGGCGATTTGCTGGACGATCGGATACGACACGATCTATGCGCATCAGGACAAAGAAGACGATGCGATCGTCGGCGTAAAATCAACCGCGATCTTTTTCGGCAAGCGGACCAAACACTGGCTCGTCGGGTTCTATACGCTCGCGACACTCTGCTTTGCGATGAGTTTCGTTCTGGCCGGTGCCGGGTTCGTCTCGTTCAAGGGCCTTGCACTGGGTGCAGGGCACATGATCTACCAGGTGGTCCGGCTCAATATCGATGACCCTGACCAGTGTCTTGCCATGTTCCGGTCTAATCGGGACTACGGTCTGATTGTATTTGCGGGATTGACCCTCGACACGATTGTCTAACCGGGCGGTCGGACCGCTTAGGTGCGTGCGATGATTTCCCGACCGGCGATCGTCTTCATCTCATCACCGCCGCCTGTTTTCCGGCGCCTCAAAAAACGCGGTCTGCGCTTTGAGAACTCATTTGTCGCCCGGCGCGGGGCACTTGGGCGAACGGCAACCTGACTCGGCCTGTGCGAAATGACCTGCTCCACACCATCAGGTTCGATGAGAATGAGGGGGAGGTCGAAACGTTTTGCCCACATTTGCCAATCGGCGGCGAGGTCTTCAAGGTCAAACGCGCGCGCCACGGTGAGGTGCAAAGACGGATCGCGATGAAGGAAGATGAGTTCTGCGATGACATTCTCTTCGCCGAGGCGGAGGCGCGCTGCCATACCGCGTAGACAATCGCGTTTCAGGACCAAGCGGGTATCAACACCGCAATTGAGCGTCCCGCGTACCACGATTTCATTGCTGATTTCGATCCTTGCAGGGCCTTTCATCGGAGCACCTGCAAGGTCAGCATGAAACGAGACAGTCGCATCTGCCGGGTTAATCCGGAAGGATCTCGGCTTTGCAAACCCGTGCACTTCGTCCACTCTTGGAGCGGCCTTTAAAACACCTGACATACCTAACGCCCGCCCTTTTGGCTATTATCGAGCTAGAATAGCCGGGCTCGGTCGGAATGCGCTTAAGCGAACTGGTTAAGAAATCGTCGCTTTGGATCACGGTAAGGGGCCTGTGAAGGCAATCGATAAAATTGTCTGTAAGTTGCTTTCTGTAAGGAAAAAGAATGGATTAGAGGACTTTCCCCGGGTTCATGATGCCGTTCGGGTCCAGTGCTGTTTTGATGGCCCGCATCGTCTTGAGGGAAACTGGATCCTTCACGGATGCAAGCTCATCGCGCTTCATGATGCCAATACCGTGCTCAGCGGAAATCGAACCGCCGTAAGACAAAGTGATCTGATGCATGAGCCGGTTCATATCTTCCCATTGCGCCAGGAAAACATCGCGCTCCATATCGAGCGGCTGGGAAATGTTGAGATGGATGTTCCCGTCGCCCCAATGGCCGAATGGGACCGGACGCGCACCAGGGATGAGATCGGTTGCGGCCTTCGTCGCTTCGCGCAGGAACTCAGGCAGCGTATCGACCGGTACCGACACGTCATGTTTGATCGAGCCACCTTCCGGCTTTTGGCACCCCGACAATTCATGGCGCATATGCCAGAAAGCCTTCCTTTGGGTTTCGGAGCTTGCAAGTGCTCCGTCG
>JBCDCZ010000314.1:0-5105 GCA_039180865.1 Pseudomonadota bacterium
ACCGTAAAGCGTGCGCGCGGCGTCTTCTGAAATATATCCATTCTTCAGATCGGATTTGACCTTCTCACGGTCGCGGTCTTTTGGATCGCCATAGCCGCCTCCGCCTGGTATTTCGAGCGTGACGACGGTTTCCGCGGGTATAAGTTCACTGAGCTTTGGTTTTAGCCCGATATCCGGCATTGTGACGAGGTCGCCCGCAGCGGCCGAGTGTCCGCCTTTAAGCCCCGGTGCCGGATTTTCTGTGCGCTCGTAGAGCCCTGAGAAAAGATAGGGTTCATCGGTGAGGACTTCGATTTCCATTGTCTGACCCAGCCCGCCGCGATAGGTCCCCGCGCCGCCGGAATCGGATCTCAGTTCCCGTCGCCTTACAACGATCGGAGCGACTGTCTCGATTACCTCGCAAGGTACGCCGGCGATACCGCTCGGATAGGCTGTTGCGGAGAGGCCATCCTGGCCGTTCAAGGCGCCGGTACCGCCTGACGAGAACCAGGTGTAGGAAAAGTGTTTGCCGGTTCCCCGTTCAACGCCGGAAATATGAGTGTCCCAAAGCCCGTCGAAACCAGGCGCCATAACCCGGTCCGGCACGATATCGCTGAGCGCGCCCATAATCGTCGATGGCAGAAAATGACCGACAAGATGGCGTCCTGCGACGGCCGCCGGAAACTGTGCGTTGAGAAGGCAGCCTTCCCTTGCGTTGACGTCAACCGGGCGGAAGCTGCCCTCATTGTTTGGTACATCAGGCGAGATTGCGCATTTGATGCCATAGGTCGTATAGGCACGGGTGTAGTTGAGCGTCACATTAATCCCGCGTGAGACCGCTGGCGGCGCATCAAACGTAACCGCGATGCTGTCTCCATTGATCGCGACATTGCATTTAAGATCGACCGCCTCACCGAATCCGTCGATCCTGAGTTCATAATGATAATTGCCGTCGGGGAGGGCTGCGATGCGTTCACGCATCGCCTTTTCGCTTCGGTTGATGATTTCCTCTGAGAGTTCTTCGATATCATCAAGGCCGAATTCATCGAGAAACGACAGAAGCTGCTTCGCACCGATCTCATTTCCAACGATTTGCGAGTGAATGTCGCCGAGCACCTCATCCGGCGTGCGCACATTCGCTGCCAGCAGCTCGAAGAGCGCATCCACTGGACGCCCTTCATCATGGAGTTTCATGATCGGGATCTGCAGTCCTTCTTCAAAGACCGAGCGGGAGTCGGCGGAAAGACCCCGCCCACCAATATCGAGCGCATGGCAGCAATTGGCGAAAAAGGCGACGAGTTTGCCGCCTTTGAAGACGGGTGTTGTGATCGTGATGTCGTTGAGCTGCGACGCGGTCATCCACGGATCGTTCGTGACGTAGACGTCGCCGGGTTTCACAGTCTCGACGGGAAACTTGGCGAGGAAGTGGGTCATGCCAGTCGCCATGGAATTGATATGACCTGGCGTTCCCGTAACTGCCTGTGCCACCATGCGTCCCTGCCTGTCGAAAACACCGGCTGAAAGATCACCGGCTTCACGGACGATGGACGTGAACGAGGACCGGATAAGAGCGGCGGCCTGTTCGTTGACCGTTGCGATCAGCCGGTTCCATAAGATGTCGAAGGTAATCGGGTCGATTGCCATGGTCGGTTTCTCAGCTGGTTTTCAAATCTGCAATCAGATTATTGTAGCGATCGACGGTAATATCCGCCTCGCCATTGATAACGACGGTCGATTCACGTTCTTCAATTATGGCCGGGCCGGAGAGGCTCGTGCTGCTATCGAGCTTGTAACGGTCATAGACCGGAACTGTGTGAAGTCCATTTCTATCAGGCAGATAGATCTGTCGTTCGCCCTTTTGTGCAGACGTTCCCGTACCGCTCTCTAGTTCCGGGAGATCGAAGCGGGGTTTGGGGCCGCGCGCAATAACCCGCCATGACACGACTTCGATATCGGCATTCATCGTATGGCCGTAGAGTTCGCTATAGGCTGCTTCAAAGGCTCCCTGGATCCCATGGACGTTCGATTGATCGAGAACGCCACCTGCAATCGATGCTCGGACCTCATATCCCTGTTTGACGTAGCGCATATCAGCAAATCGCTCGAAAGTGATTGCATCGCCGTGGAGGCTCTTCTCCAGACCTGCACGGCCCTGTTCCTCCATGTCTGCCAGAAGCGCGTTCACACTGTCCCAATCGAGAGTATCGAGCCGAGACGGGTTTGATCGCACGAATTGCAGGGCGAGTGGCGCGGTCATGAAGCCTGCCGCAGACATAACACCAGCACCTAGCGGATAGATCACGCGCGGGCTGCGAAGAATGCGGGCCACTCCGAACGCATGAACAGGACCGGCACCCCCAAAAGCAAACAGAGGGAACCGGCGCACATCCTTGCCGCGCTCGATGGCATGGATCCGTGCGGCCGACGCCATGTTTTCATTGGCCATCTGATGGACGCCCCATGCTGCTTGCAGAAGCTCAAGTCCTAGAAGCGTACCAACGTCTCGGTTCAGAATAGTCTTCGCGGTCTCCACATCCAATTGCATCTCACCGCCAAGGAAGAATTCGGGGTCGAGATAACCGAGGATAAGATCCGCATCGGTAATTGTCGGGTTTGTTCCACCGCGATTATAAGCGACCGGACCTGGCACGGATCCGGCACTTTCCGGACCGACCTGGAGGCGCTTCATGGCGTCTACTTTTGCAATGGACCCGCCGCCCGTGCCGATCTCGATCATTTCGATGACAGGCACTTTGACGGGCAGACCGCTTCCTTTTTTGAACTGATACTGCCGGTCGACTTCGAATTCGTTGGTAATGAGTGGTATGCCGTCAACGATAACCGACGCTTTGGCTGTTGTACCCCCCATATCAAAAGAGAGAACATCATTGTGTCCGAGAAGGGCACCATAATGGGCAGCTGCTAGTGCTCCAGCTGCCGGGCCCGATTCGACGCAAAGGATCGGGTAGCGGCTTGCTTCATCAGCCTCGCATACGCCGCCATTCGATTGCATAATAAAGAGCTCACCGGAAAGGCCGAGTTCGCTTGCTAGCCGGTCTTTGAGGCGCGCGAGATATTGCTCGGCAATACCTTTCACATAGACATTGGCGAGCGTGGTCGATGTACGGTCGAATTCGCGGATTTCCGGCACAAGATCGCTTGAAATGGAGACGACAATTTCCGGCGCAGCCTCCTGAAGGATCGTCTGGATTGCCTTCTCGTGGGCATCATTGACGTAAGAATGGATCAGTGAGACCGCAACCGCTTCAATACCCTCCGCTTTGAGCGTTTTGGCAACGGCGCGCACCTCGTCTTCATCAAGCGTCTTTCGGATAGAGCCGTCTGCAAGGACACGTTCGTCCACTTCGAAACGATGATAGCGCGGCGCCAGGGGCTCCGGTCGCTGCATGAAAAGATCATACATGTCGTAGCGGTGCTCACGGCCAATCTCGATGGCGTCGCGAAATCCTTTGGTGGTGATGAGCGCGGTGCGTGCGCCCTTTCGCTCGATCAAGGCGTTGGTAAAAAGCGTGGTTCCGTGAATGACATGGGCGATTTCTGATGGTTGAACGCCGGAACGTTCCATTACATCACGGATACCAGCAATGATTGCAGCATCCGGACGATCTGGGGTGGTCAGAACCTTTCCGATGAGAAAACGACTGCCGTCGTCCCGGGAGAGAACAATATCGGTGAATGTGCCGCCGACATCAGCGCCAATTCGGTAGGCCATGGACACTTTGCCTTCTTCGCCCGCTGGGGCTTTCGGTGAGGTATTTTGAATGATCTACACAACAGCTGTTCCCTGAACGCAAGCAGAAACGCGGTCAGTGTGAGTGTTGTAACGCTAAGCGTCGTCGTCTGGAATGACCGCGGTCGCATCGATCTCGACCAGCCATTCCGGGCGGGCAAGCGCGCTCACCACAAGGCCGGTGGAGACGGGATGAATGCCCTTAAGATAAGTCCCCATAGTCCGGTAGACGGCTTCACGATGCCGGACATCGGTGATGTAAACGACAATCTTGACAAGGTGTTCCATGCGACCGCCAGCCTCTTCAATCAACTGGTTGATGTTCTGCATCACCTTATGGGTCTGCTCGACCGGATCGTGGCTTTCAATCGATTGAGCCGTTTCTATCGACTGCGGGCACTGGCCGCGCAGGAAGACCATACGCCCGCGCGCGACCACGGCCTGTGCGAGGTCGGTATCGAGATTCTGTTCAGGGTAGGTATCGCGCGTGTTGAACGGTCGGATCCGCTGATGGGCCATCAGGTCACGCGATATTCTTCCGAAAAGGGGCATTCTCTTCGGTATCTGGGAGGAGTTCGGAGGTCGTGCGGTAGTCGCGGTTCTGAAAAAGGAGCGCCCGGTCCATGCGACCGATAAAAACGTCTTTCACGCCACCGAAAAGAACTTTGTGGGTCCCGACCTGTTTAGCTTCAAGAATCTCGCAATCAAAGGCGCTCAAAGGATCGGACAGCCTGAGAGCACCGGTCGATGTCGGTATCCAGTCGTGGCCGGAAAAGCGGTCATTATCCACGGGCTGGATACGTCCGGCGAAGACTTCAGCAACCTCACTCTGATCTTCGGCAAGCATGTTCGCGCAAAAACAGCCGTTTTCAAGAATGCGCTCAAGTGCGCTCGCCTGATGGTGGATGCAAACCAGGATGACCGGTTCCGGCCCGTCTGCCGAGACCGAGGCCATCGTCGAGACGGTAACACCGGCACGCCCTGCCGCACCGTTGCTCGTCACAACGCTCACCGTTGATGCAACCCGGCTCATAGCTTCGAGGAAATCGGCCTTCTCGACCGCGCGCTTATCGCTCATGAACAGACATGCCGGGCAATGAAACGGGCAAAATCGTAATTCGGCCGTTCAAGATGGGAGAGGGGACCTGGGACGGCAAGATCCGCGCAAAGACCGCGATAGACCCGTTCCGTGCAGCCGCGGTCTTCCTCATTAACATCATCAAGCAGCGCTTTAGTTTGAGCGAGCATTGCTTCTCCGTCGGGATCATTCGCAAAATCCGGTGACATTCCGCCGCCGTAAACGATGCGGACTTTACCTGGGCCATCCGGATGAAGGCTCAAATACCAGAAATAGCCGGGTGTCAATGTAATCATC
>JBCDCZ010000315.1:0-5073 GCA_039180865.1 Pseudomonadota bacterium
GATATCGTCCAGCGGCTTTGCGGGCATTTCATTCATCGGTATGGCTTTACAGGCTTACGGGACGCGGAGACAGCCCGGAATCGAGATGCGCGAACCTAAGTTTTCACAAAGGGAATCTCAAGTGGCATCTTGACCCGCTTTGACGCGGCTGCATGATCTGTTGCCCGGCGTCCGGTTTTGGACGTCCACGTCAGGGGCTTTCGGGGTGGTATTGCGAAGCATCCAGCATTTGTTTTTGAGCGTCCAGTTTCTAAGTCGTCTGCCTGTGCCGGTGACTGCGGAGCCGGATGAAACGTTCGATTTTCGCAAAACGGTCTGGGCGTTTCCCATTGCGGGTCTTTTGATTTCACTTCCCGCGGTAGGCGTCGTTGGGTTGGCGCACTATGTCGGTCTCCCGGCATCCGTATGCGTGGTTCTTGGGATCGTTGTCCAGGTTCTTGTGACCGGCGCGCTCCACGAAGATGGTCTCGCTGACGTGTGTGACGGCTTCGGAGGCGGGCAAATGCGTCGCCGGAAGCTTGCGATTATGAAGGATAGCGCGGTCGGGACATATGGGGTCCTCGCGCTGATTGCTGCATTCTCACTGCGTTGGGCGTTGCTCGTCCATCTGATGGCTGTGGATCTATTGACGTTGGTCGTGGGGTTTCTTGTCGCGAATGTCTTATCAAGAGCGGTCCAGGTCGCATTCTGGCATTCTTTACCAGCCGCAAGCCGCCATTCTCTTGCCTATCGAATCGGTCGTCCGGGCAGACAAGCTGTTGTTCTTGCATTGATGATCGCGATTGTGATTGCCGGAGCGCTTAGCGCTCTAACGTTTGCGATCATGGGGTTCGTGCTGGGTTTCAGCGGGGCGATAATCGCCGCTCTTCTCTTTCGGCGAATTTGCTTCAGACAAATTCGCGGACAGACCGGCGATACGCTTGGCGCAGTCCAGGTCATGAGTGAAGTTGCGTGTTTGACGGGGTTTGCAATCGGAATGGCTGCTCAATGAAAAAACCGAATCCGCCTGTGGGTGCCGAACGGGTCGTGAGCCCGTGTATCCAGGTTTGTGTTCTTGAGCAAGAGTCCAGCATTTGCATTGGATGCGGCCGCACGCTTGATGAAATTGCACAATGGAGCCGCCTCGATTTCGATCAAAGATCGCTGATTGTCGATGGACTTGACGCCCGCCTGAAGGATCTTCGTCGGGCACGGGCAAAAAATCGGCCTGCGAGGACAAGAAGGCGTCACGCGGCGTTATCCGACTAGATTTCCTGACACAACTAAGGCGGTGGTTCGCGCTATGCGATTTCGGTATCACGCGCCTTGATGCCGACTGCTTCAAAAGCCCGCTCGATTACTTCTGTGGTTGCGTCTTCTCCCCGCGCTTCTTCGGACAGAACCTGGCGATAGCGGCGCGC
Organism: Pseudomonadota bacterium; assembly: GCA_039180865.1. GTDB lineage: Bacteria > Pseudomonadota > Alphaproteobacteria > Rhizobiales > JACESI01 > JBCDCU01. The sequence goes on from JBCDCZ010000315.1 coordinate 1,401, forward strand.
GCCCGGTATGCCATGGAAAAGACCGATCATGTGGCGCGTTACGGATGACAGGCGATCACCTTTGGCGATGCGTCCATTGGCATAGGTGATCATATTCCCGATGAGGGTTGGCCAATCAAATGGATTGTCTTGTCGATCTTCCAGCATCGCATCGACGTCAATCAGGATGCTTGCGTGCTGATAGGCTGCACGGCCAAGCATAACGCCATCCACTTTGGCAAGGTGGTCGCGGGAGGCGTCGAGGTCGTGGATACCGCCGTTGATGCCGACGAAGAAGTCGGGCAACCGCTCTTTCAAACGATAGACGCGATCATAATCGAGCGGGGGAATGTCGCGGTTTTCCTTTGGGCTGAGGCCCTGAAGCCAGGCCTTTCTAGCGTGAACCCAAATTGCATCAGCCCCCGCATCGCGAGACCGGTCCGCCACTAGATCAAGGGCGGTTTCGGTATCCTGCTCGTCAACGCCGAGGCGGCATTTGATGGTAACCGGCACTTTGACAGCGCCGCGCATGGCTTCAAGGCAACGACCTACCAGATCGGGTTCGCGCATAAGAACGGCGCCGAAGGTGCCGTTTTGAACTCTGTCCGATGGACAACCGGAGTTCAGGTTGATTTCGTCATAACCGAAATCTTCGCCAATCCTGGATGCTTCTGCGAGTTTTGCGGGATCCGAACCACCGAGTTGCAGGGCAACGGGATGCTCGCTTCTGTCAAAACCGATCAGCCGCTCACGGTCGCCATGAATCACGGCATCAGCGGTCACCATTTCAGAGTAAAGCAAGGCATGGCGGCTCAACTGACGGTGAAAGAATCGGCAATGACGATCCGTCCAATCCATCATAGGGGCTACTGCGAAAATTTTCTTTTTGTTTTTCAATATTTTATCGGATTTTCGAACTAAGCCAAGAAAGCCGGGATGGGCGAAACTGGACACACTTGCACGGTTTTGTTGCGGCCTTTTGATTTTCCGGTCACGGACTTTGCACGGCTCGTGAGGAGCGCGCTTGCGCGTGGGTAGCACAGTTCTCACCGAAAATGGAACATGGCGACTGTGTTCTGCCGTCAAGTGCGGCGGCATTTGCTGATTGCGCATCCGGCCCGCGGTCAGATTGCCGTAAGTCACGTGTGTCAAACTGTTCAGTTAAGAAAAGTGGAGGCCTCTCCGTTCAAGGAACGTTCGCCGCGTTTGAGACTTACAATGACCGCTGAAGTACCGAATGAATTTCCTGAGCATCTCTTGCATGACCTCGTTCACTCTCAGGTGAATAAGGGCGAAGATGCTGTCTTCTCGCACGTCATCAATGACGTGGGCGCGCATGATTCGCACTACAGAGATGAAATTGGCAAGGCGGATAACGGCGGCGCCTCTGATGAAGATCCGGAAGACGATTTCCGGGATGAACGCATCGGCGACAAGATCAAGAAGTCCTATACATCTCCCCATCCGTTGCACCTCGCCTGCTCGTCTTGCAAACCTGCATCCTTGCGTAACCGAAGAAAACGCTTGCTTGGTTTCACCGATGACCCATCCGACCCGGACGGTCTTTTCAGTGAAGAGAAACCGGCAAAGGCATCGCTCCTAAAGCAACGCTCTCCTCAATAAGGATATGCACCCAGACAGTCTAGGCGCGCCTTTGACCACCCTCATTTTCGGAAGGCTTGCACGGCGAAGACCAGTGATCACCGCGACTTGCGTGTAATGGTGCCCATCAGAACCGATTTCTCAACCTCGTCCTGATGGGCAGCGCGTTTGTAAGGATCATGCAAGCACACACCGTGTGAGAGAAAGATCACGGATAGGGCACATCTTCATCAAGCCGTTCGTTGATCTCACCAAAAGCGTCAAGGGTTGGTTCTGGTGCGTTGGCCCTGTCAATTTCGGTGATTGCGTTCTGGCGTTCCAACTCTGTTACGTATGTCGCCCGTTTCTCGGTGAGTTCAACAAGTCGGTCAAACAAACGCGATCCGAGTCTGTCCGGGTCACCCTCTGAGATCGCGGTCTGTAGATCACGCCGAACGGCGGCTATTTCCTTATCCAGTTTGGCGATACCATTCTCAAGCTGTGTTGTTAAATCGAGTCCAGAATATCCTTTGGGGGCTGGAACGAAATGGGATTTTCCAGTCTCGTCAATCCACGTATACCCAACTCTCACTAGCGGCGCGCCGTTCGGGATGTGATGTCCCGCCTCCATTGGATCCTGGAAGCCCCATGCCTCCGGATCAAATTGTCCGGTTATCACGTCCCCGCTCACTGTGCCTACAACGCTCCACGATTCAGTTGGCTTGGCTTCTGTCAGATGATACCAGGCGTCCTGGACCCCAGCGATGGTGTACTGGTGAGAAAACGATAGGACGTTCCCGTGCCTGTATGCTTGCTCTGCGATGGTTTGAGCCGTTGCGCTCTGTCTTTCCAGAAACATCGGAACGGATTCAGCGTGTGTTGCATCTGCGGTTTCATCCCACGGCTTAATGTTACCGCTTCGACCCGGAACGGAACTTGGCGGGAACCAGCCATCAGCGCCGACAAAATCTTTGACCGCTGAGGTTTTTGGATAACCAAACAGCGAACCGACACCGCGTTCAGCTAACCCAGGAATGATCTCAATATCGCTCTGTTGGATAAGCCCATCTGTCGCAAGGCGTGCGGTGTCAAAAGCCCGATTGACGGGAGAGGAAATAACACCACCGGTGAACCCGATTTCTTCTGAAAGCCCTGTAACGATCGGCTGGAGATCAATCGCCTTTTTCCTCGATGGCGGAAGAAGACGGACCCAGTCACCAAGCTTGTTACCGGCGAACCATCCGACACCATCCGGGACCATAACAGTACCGTCACCTGCGGTATCAACGCGGTAGAAATCATCGTGGACCTGAGTGTCGGCGGTGATATTCACATCTGGATTCGCCTCACTCACCCGGGCCGCCACCTCTCCGTCATACTTCATTGACAGGCCGGCGTTTGAGTTTGTCTTGCCGTGCCGGATGTGGACGATCGTGACAAGGTCCGCCCATTCTGGGATGCCTTCCACCTGCTTGAACTCCTGAAGATCGCTCTCGTCTGCAAGATAGGCATTGTTGGGTACCACAATGGTCTGCGGGTCTCCGGTGGTCGCTGACGTGATGATTTTCGTTGTAGTGGGCGCGACACCTTCGGAGCCTTGCTTTTCGGTTGTGAGGCTGGTTCCGGCATCGGGGTCGACGCCTGTCTGAGCCGCATCAGCCGATGTTTCCGGAAGGACCGCGACAACTGTCACATCACCGTTGGGTGCTATGGCGTATAGCTCTTCCTTTTGAGATACCGGATTTGTTTTGGTTCCGATTATGGTGCCGTCATCGTCCGATCCGAAGATCTCCAAACCGAGCTTGGTAGCCAATCCGGTCTGCGCCTCACTGGCGGGAATGCTGGTACCCGGATTGAGGGCCTCGGCTGATGTTGTCAGCGTACTAGTCTGGGCAATCCCTAAACTTTTCCCATTCCCATCCGACGTGGCATCGGCCGCGATGGAGCCCGTTACTTCCGGATCTGCGGTTGGCGCCCCGGTTTGTATGTCGGAGTTGCTCTGTCTGATCGCGAGGTCGTCTTTGTAGGTCGCGGGGCTGCCGTCCTGCTTGATCCAGCCACCGATGCCGTTGCCTTTAAAGATCAGGTCGTCGGAAACCTCATTCGATAAAAC
>JBCDCZ010000316.1:0-5032 GCA_039180865.1 Pseudomonadota bacterium
CCGCGCGCGCTGCGCCCGGCACCTCGGCGTAACCGAAAATCAGCTTGCGACGCCTTATCAAATCCACTCTCCGGATGCGCTCATCATTGATACGCCATTTGCGGATAGCGAACGTCCAAAGGCGGATGCGTTCGTCACAAAACAGGCCGGTCTCGCCCTCGGTATCGCGACTGCGGATTGCGGCCCTGTCCTCTTTGCCGATGAAGATGCTGGCGTCATTGGCGCAGCTCATGCAGGTTGGCGTGGCGCGACCGCTGGCATTCTTTCAAATACGATCAACGCGATGGTCTCGCTCGGTGCTGTGCCGTCAAAGATTACGGCCGTGCTGGGCCCGACAATTCGACAGAAATCCTATGAGGTTGGACCTGAATTCGTAGACAACCTGACTGCTTTGTCGCCGGCAAACACGACCTATCTCGTTCCCTCGAAACAGGATGGACATGCAATGTTCGACCTGCCGCGCTTTATCGTTGATCACCTCAAAGCTTTGAACATAGGGACCGTCGCTGAGCTTGGTCTCGATACTTACGAGGACGAAAAGCGTTTCTTCTCATATCGCCGAACAACCCATCGCTCGGAGGGGGATTACGGCCGGTTGCTAAGCGCTATCGTTCTGACGCCATAAACAGGAGGTCCCATGGCAATTCACTTCGATCAGGTCGAGTACGACCGCAGACTTGATCGCCTCTGCGAAAAAATGCGTGAACGCAAAATCGACTGTATGCTGCTTTTCGCACAGGAAAGCATGTATTGGCTCACGGGCTACGATACGTTCGGCTACTGCTTCTTTCAGTGTATGGTTGTGCGCGAAGACCGTGCCATAACACTCCTGACCCGCTCAGCTGATCTGAGGCAAGCAGAGCTGACGTCGATCGTCAGTGACATTCGGGTTTGGGCGGACCGCGCCGGTGCAAATCCAGCGCTCGATCTTCGCAGCCTCCTCGACGATTTGGGGCTCCTGGGAAGCCGGTTCGGGGTTGAATATGATACCCATGGACTGACCGCCCTTAATGGTCGCAGGCTTGACGATGCATTGCGAACATTCGGCACCATCGAAGATGCGTCGGATATTGTAGCTCATCTTAGAACCGTAAAAAGCCCTGCCGAAATCGCTTTCGTCAAAAAGGCAGCCGAACTGGGCGATTTGGCATTTGAGGCGGCACTTTCCGAGACCCGGCCGGGAGCGGACGAAGCCAGAATCCTTGCCGCCATGCACAATGCCATCTTCGAAGGTGGCGGTGACTATCCGGGCAACGAATTCATTATCGGTTCCGGGCCGGAAGCCCTTTTATGCCGATATCAATCAGGACGCCGGATCCTTGAGGGGCAAGACCAACTGACGCTCGAATGGGCAGGTGTCTTCCGCCACTACCATTGCGCCTATATGCAAACGATACCGGTTGGACGTGTAACACCGCGCCATGAAGGACTCTATGAAGCAGCTCACAAGGCCCTTCTCGCCTGCCGGGAAGCGATGACGGTCGGAGCGACCTTCGGCGATGTTTTCCAGGCCCATGCTCGTGTCATGGAAGATGCCGGACTTGCCAATCACCGTTTGAATGCCTGTGGATATTCACTCGGTGCACGCTTTTCACCAAGTTGGATGGACGCTCCTATGTTCTATCGCGACAATCCGGCAATCATCGAACCCGATATGGTCCTCTTCGCTCACATGATCATCATGGATTCCGAGACCGAAACCGCAATGACGCTCGGACGGACCTACCTCACAAGTGATGAAGGCCCCCAGGATCTTTCTAAACTGCCGCTCGAACTCGTGGTAAGATAACGCATCCTGTAAACCAGCCGTGAACCGGTATTGATTTCAATAATAAACGATACGGCACGACATCATGGCCATACGAAGTATTAGTCCAGGGTGTCTGAGCCGAGGGTAATCAAGCCGGACGTCGTGGAGAGAGGAAGTGACCATGACCACATTGAGACATTTTGGAAAGATTGCGGGCCTCGCGGTCATGACGGTTGCGCTTGTTTTCGCTGCGGTCGGCGAAAGTGATGCCCAACAGCCCAAGCGGTACGGTCAGTCTGGCGTTTTCCCCGGTGGAACCGCTAATGCCTTCAAGAAGCCTGAACTTCTTGGACTGCGTGGTGCGACCCGTGTGAGCAAGTCCGGGGTAAGTGCCAAGAAAGCCCGCATTGCTTTCCAACCGATCCGTGGGGGCCTCGATTTCCACAACCACGCGATCAACAAATTCGCACCGGCCTTCGTTGCGGGAAACCGCGTCAAAGTTGTCGGCATTAACCAGAACCCGACCCACATCATCCGCGCCCGCCTGTCAGCATTTGAAACAGGAGAAGCCCCAATCCTGCAATACAATTGGGCCGTTATTGATGCTACGAGCGGAAAACGCGTTCAGAAATTCGTCGATCTTGAAAGAGGATCACGCGTTCCCCCCGGGCTTCGCTGGAACGGGATCAGTGAAATCGAGATCAAGAATATCAGCCAGATTGCTGCCGACCGCCTTGTCTATTGGCTCGATACCGGGGCGAAATAAGCGCGAGCACTGTGAGATATTCAGAACATTTAAGAGACAAGGCGGGCTTCAGTCCGCCTTTCTCCGTTTTGGTGTCATGATTTTGTTGCAATCGTCATCGCGCGATGTTTACAGGGTTTAGATCGCGTGTTTTAACCGGCAGCGAAATAGAGACTCGCACCAAGACGTTTCAGATGGGCGCTTGCCCTATCTTGAGGGTGGATAAAGCGTGTTTCGGCTAAACAAGGGCTGGGGCCAAATGAAAATTGTTTGCGGTAACGCCAACAGATCGCTTGCCACTGACATTTGCACTTATCTTGAGACGGACCTTATCGGCTGCGATGTGAAACGCTTTGCAGATCAGGAAATCTTCGTCGAAATCCAGGACAATGTTCGTGGCCAGGATGTCTTTATCGTCCAGTCGACAAGCTTTCCCGCGAATGACAACCTTATGGAGCTTCTCATCATCTGTGATGCGCTGAGGCGTTCCTCGGCGAAACGGATTACAGCTGTCCTTCCCTATTTTGGCTATGCGCGGCAGGACAGACGCACCTCTGGGCGGACACCGATTTCAGCGAAACTGGTCGCCAACCTGATCGTCGAAGCCGGCGCAGACCGTGTCCTGACACTTGATCTTCATGCCGGACAGATCCAGGGCTTTTTTGATATCCCGACGGATAACCTTTTCGCCGCACCGGTATTTGAGCGCGATATTCAGGAACGTTTCGATACCGATCACGCCATGGTAGTCTCGCCGGATGTCGGCGGTGTTGTACGCGCGCGGGCCCTTGCGAAACGGATCGACGTGCCGCTCGCGATCGTTGATAAACGGCGCGAACGGGCGGGCGAATCTGAAGTCATGAACATCATCGGTAATGTTGATGGCTATGACTGCATCCTCGTGGACGATATTGTCGATTCTGGCGGCACACTGTGCAACGCGGCGGACGCGCTTCTTGCCCAAGGAGCAAAATCGGTAACGGCCTACATCACCCACGGTGTCCTTTCAGGTGGAGCCGCTGACAGGATAGCGAACTCGCAACTGAAGTCCCTTTCGATCACCAATTCGATTGAACCGACAGAACCCGTCAAGACAGCACCGAACATTCGCGTTCTGTCTTTGGCGCCGCTCCTCGGCGAAGCAATCCACCGTACCTACAAAGAACAATCGATCAGTTCTCTTTTCAAATAGAGCAGATCGCCATCGCACCGCTCAAGATGACTGACGAGAGCAAAACCCGACAAAACTGGTCAGCGGCCGGTTACGGAGAAAACGCCCGGTTCGTATCGGACTATGGCGAAGTCCTGTTTTCGCTCCTCGACGACAAGCCCAACCAGAGAATTCTCGATCTTGGGTGCGGCGACGGTGCCCTTGCTGAAAAGCTTGTTGCTCTCGGTCATAATGTGACTGCGGTCGATCAGTCTCCCGACTTTGTGGAGGCTGCACAAGCGAAGGGTCTCAACGCCTTTCAGATGGATGGCCATGCGCTCGCATTCGATCAGCCTTTCGACTGCGTGTTTTCCAACGCCGCGCTCCATTGGATGCTGGAGCCGAACCGGGTCATCGAAGGTGTTTCACGGTCTCTCGTGGAAAGCGGCGTGTTTGTTGGCGAAATGGGCGGTCAAAATAATGTGGCAGCCATTGTGACAGCGCTCCTCGCAAGCCTCGAAATGGAAGCAGGCCTCGATGGCAGGCCCCTTCACCCCTGGTACTTCCCGTCACCAGACGGATACGCAGCTCTTCTTGATGCGCACGGATTCAAAGTCGAGGCGATTGAGTTGATCCCGCGACCAACACCGCTTCCGACTGGAATCTCCGGTTGGCTTGAGACATTCGCCAATCCGTTCGTAGCCGATCTTGATGCGACGGCGCGGCAAGCCGTGCTAGCGCGGGCGGAAGCGCTTCTGGAACCGTCATTGATGGATGAGAACGGAAACTGGACGGCCGATTATGTTCGTTTGCGTTTCAAAGCGCGAAAAGATCACTAGCCTCTCACGCCTTTTTCCGAAACAGGTCCTTTAACCACGTCAGGAAACCGCGCTTGGCCTCAACTGCCCTATCGCGTGCCTGGGTTGCACTCTCACTGACATCATCCATCATCTCGTCGATGTCTTCGATCATCGGGTCGATCCGTTTCCGCTTGAACGCACTGATCGCCCGCCAGATCATGAACAGGATGATCGCCAAAATGACAAAAAAGACAATATTGAACCATGGAATGAGGGTAACATCAGGCCCCTCCACTGTCCTGATATGAATGATATTGGGAAAGATGGTGAACCACTCGATCCGCCATCCATAATGGGTCACAGCAACCCATTGGTCATCTCGTTTGGCGAGATTTTGCGCCTCTGCATTAATGTTGCCTGAATCAAACTTGAAGTAGGGTGGCCACCCCCAATGCGTATCCTCATTGCGATAAACCCGTGGTTTGCCGTTCGGCCAGATCGCATTGACGAAACGAACGTCCCGCGTGTCACCCACACTGGTATTCGCATCCGGATTCGCCCAGAAAATCGCCGATGAACCGATATCC
>JBCDCZ010000317.1:0-5003 GCA_039180865.1 Pseudomonadota bacterium
GATCTTTCGATCAGGCAAACGTCGCTCCAGCCGAACTTTGCGAGGTGATAAAGGACTGATGCGCCGACAACACCGCCCCCGATGACCACAACTCGATAATGCGAATTCATGACGCTCCCCTCCATCACGCGACCTTACGTATCGGGCCTTTTTGCACTTACACGACACGCATTGATGCCTCGACTAGACAGTAATGTCTAGTGCTTTTTGGAACCGGCCTGACCGCCCCATTGATCAAGTCGGGTTTCAGCCATCCGGATCGATCAAGAGGGAGAAGGCAATCGACAATTCCTCGCTGTCACGCGGGCCACTCAACGTTGTCTGAAGTGTCCCGTCGCTATCGAAAAGCAGGAGCGTCACATGAGGGACACCGTGGCGTGCAGCGAAGCGTTGTCCGTCCTCTGTACGGATGTTTGCAACGAGATAGGTGACAGTGTCTTCGTCGATCGTGCCGAGCGCCTGGCGGACTTCCTTTTGCAACGTGTTGCAGATCGGGCAGGTCGGGTCGTGAATCTGGACGATGGACGGTTTGCCCTTCCCGATACGGGTGAGGTCGTGTTCCGCGATTGATGCTGTTACTGAACGATAGGCAAAGAGCCCACCGCCGCCGAGCGCAACAAGGGCGATTGCGCTGTTCCTTATGTTGAACAATGTGGCGCGTTTTTGTAGATCGGCAGCGTTTTCGCCGCCCGTAGACGCTCTTGCACGAGCGGCGCCTTTCGAGCCGCCCGCGCGCTGTTTCTTGTTCTGTTTTTTCATGATGCTTCTCGCATATCTTTTCAATGCTGTTTGATCAGACCACGAGGATGGGCGAATGTGTTTTCACCCGGTCGTAGAGGTCAATGACATCCTGATTAACCAGACGGACACAGCCCGATGAGACAGCCCCGCCAATCGATGCGATATTGTTGGTGCCATGCAGCCGGTAAAGCGTGTCGACATTGCCCTCGAAAATGTAGAGAGCCCGGGCGCCAAGCGGATTTTTCAGGCCAGGCGGCATCCCGCCATTGCGCACGCTCCATTTCTCAAGTTCCGGCTCCCGTGCGATCATCTCATCCGGTGGCGTCCATGTCGGCCACGGGCGCTTCCATGCAATGCGCGCGCGTCCCGACCATTCGAAACCCGCCCGTCCAAGACCCACGCCATAGCGCATCGCCTTACCGTCAGGCTCGACGTGATAGAGATAGAACGATTTCGTATCGACAATCACGGATCCGACCGGTTCCGACGTGTCGTAGTTCACGCGTTGACGGCGAAACTTCGGTGGTAATTTCGCTGGATCGACCGCCTTTAGTGGGAAGGTTTCATTGGGCCTTGCGCCATAGTTCAGGGCGAAGGATCTCTTGTTTTCGACCAATGACAGATCCGGCACACCTGTTGCGGATTGCGTGGTCGCGTTACAGCCTGCGAGGCCGAGAAGGCCAACGCCGGCAGCGGCTTTGGCAAATTGCCGCCGCGTTATCGAGGTTCTCATAAAACTACTCCGGAATCTCAAACATCCATCGGACAGACGTCGTCTGCCGAACCAATTGGGGAAATTGGCGTGTTAGAGAATCGGAGGACGGAAAAGCGGTGTCGCCAGACGTGCAATCGTGACTGGGTCGCCGAAGATTTTCGTTGTCTGGCAGGCGCGTTGACCATTCAGGAGATTGGTTGCGACGAAGAATTTGATGTCGATCTTGCAGGATGCGCCTTGCGGTTTGTCGGCGACCTGATCCTTGCAGCAGTGTTCCCGGTTTTCGATGGTCACAGTCAATTCACCGACGAACGGAGCTTCGACGATCACCTGCTCTACCGCGTTTTGTGCGGTTTCGGCTGTTGCCGCACGGCTTTCGGTCACTCCGGCGAAGGATTGCAGAAGTGTCGTCATCAGCAGCATTGCAACAAATAAGAAGCGAACCATAATGTTACGATATACCGGAAGCGTAAATTCAGTGTAAAGCAGTCTTGTGGCGAAAGACCGACCGATTCGGTGCGAGTGTTGCTGCAACGCGCCAGTTTTCAATGCCGACTGGTCAGTCAGGTCGAAATGGACACTCGACGCGGGCACTGAAAGCTAAGCGCGGCAGGCCGCACAGGCGCCGCGAAGTTCGATCACAGACTTATTGACCGCGAAATCGGCGGCTTGAGCGAAGGCTTTCAGGTGGCGTGATACGTCTTCGTCCAGGCCCTCGTACACCGCGCCGCAGGTTTCGCAGATCGTGAAAACGGTGATCTCGTGGGTGTCGTTTTCGCAAGAGGGGTGGCGGCAAGCAACAAAAGCATTCAAGCTTTCAAGGCGGTGGACCAGGCCGGCTTCCAGGAGCTTGTCCAGCGCCCGATAAACCTGCAATGGCGCCCGGAAGCCATCATCGCGTAACAGTTCAAGGAGTTTGTATGCGCTCATTGGACCTTCAGCATCGCTTAATGCGTCCATAACAAGACGCTGTTTGGCGGTGAGGTCACTCTTTTCGGTCGAAGCGGTCGCTGAACCAGTCATAGCTTTATTCGCTCATCTGTTATCGATTGGCTGCGCCTTAGGACGCCAGAAACTGGCAATCGGTGTCATGGCAGCCAAAAACAACGCCAGTGATGCAACGACGATACTCGGTCCCGACGGCGTGTCAAAGGTTAGTGATCCATATAATCCGGCAATAACTGCGGCGCTGCCGATAATTCCTGCAAGAATAGCCATTTGTTCGGGGCCGGAGGCAAATCGGCGTGCGGTCGCCGCTGGAATGATCAACATTGCAGTAATCAGCAGGACACCGACGATCTTCATCGCGATCGCGATCACGGCAGCCATCAGGATCATGAAACACACATTGGCTGTTTCATACCGCATTCCTTCTGCGGCGGCGAGGTCCGGGTTAACGGTTCCTGCGAAAAGAGGACGCCAGATGAAGGTCAGTACGCCGAGCACGACGGCTCCGCCGATCCAGATGATGATCAGATCCGATTTGGAGACTGCCAGAATATCGCCGAACAGCAAGCCCATGAGGTCAATCCGCACCCAGGTCATGAAGGCAAGGACTACCAAACCGAGTGCGAGTGCGGAATGGGAAAGGAGCCCCAAAAGGGCGTCGGCTGAGAGGATTGCTCTTTTTTGCAGGAACAGAAGGGCAAGAGAAACCGCAGTCGAGACAGCGAAGACTGCTGCAATTAAGTCCGTATCGAACAGGAGCGCAAGCGCCACTCCGAGCAGGGCCGCATGAGAGAGAGTATCACCGAAATAGGCAAGTCGGCGCCAGACGATAAAGCATCCAAGGGGACCGGCCACCAAAGCAACACCGACCCCTGCGAATATTGCTCGTGTGAAGAAATCATCAAACACGATTGCCATCCTCGTCTTTAGACGCAATCTCGTTACCGTGTTCGTCCGCTGGACGGCGGTTTTCGGTGATGCTGTCGTTGGGATTCTGAACTCGTCCGTCTGGAAGGTCGGTATGGTCGTTCTGATGCTCATAGATGGCGAGATTTGACGCTGCCCGTGCCCCGAAAAGAGCTTTGTATTCAGGGCTGGATGCGACTGTGGTTGGGGTTCCCGAGCAGCAAACACGGCCATTGAGGCAAAGAACCCTGTCGGTTGCTGCCATTACCACATGAAGGTCGTGCGAGACTAAAACAATACCGCACCCAAGATCATCCCTGATCGTTCCGATCAGATCGTAAAGAGCAATCTCACCCTTAAAATCGACGCCTTGAACCGGCTCATCAAGGACGAGCAGATCCGGTTTGCGTGCGATTGCGCGAGCAAGGAGGACACGTTGAAATTCACCGCCTGATAGTGTTCGGACTTCCGCACCAGCCAAATGGTTGACGCCTGTCGCCTCCATTGCTGCGTCAATATCTCTTGCCGAAGCACCACCCGTGAGCGACATGAACCGCTTTACGTGCAATGGCAACGTCCAGTCTATCGTCACCTTTTGCGGCACATAGGAGACGGTCAGCCCCTTTATCCTGTTCACCTCTCCTTCATCCGGTTTCAGGATCCCAAGAAGCAGTTTGACGGTCGTCGATTTTCCCGATCCGTTTGGCCCAATCAGCGTCACGATTTCTCTGCGTTGAAGTGCAAGATCGACCCCGCGTATCAGCCAACGACCGGCGCGATAGACACCAGCATTGGAAAGGGAAGCCAGATGGGGTGATGATTGTAGCATTGCTTAGACAGGCACTCGTGATCGGTACGGTCGATCTTGTATGACGCGGGTTCCTACGTTATACAATAACGCGATTGTTATAAAGTAACATCAAACCCTAAAACACGGCAGGATCGACAATGAAGTCAAAGTTCAAGGCCCTTTTGTTTTCCAGTGTTCTGATGGTTGGTGCAACCGGGTTCGCACATGCCGAACCAAACGTAGTTGCCTCCATCAAGCCGGTCCATTCACTGGTTGCAGGCGTCATGCAGGGTGTCGGAACGCCCAGCCTGATTGTCGATCAGGCTGGATCACCGCACACCTATTCCCTAAAGCCCTCCCAGGCAGCTGAACTCCAGAATGCAGACGTCGTGTTTTGGGTTGGTCATGATCTTGAGACGTTCCTGGAAAAGCCCTTGGAAACCGTCGCAGCCGATGCGCAAATTGTCGAGCTGATCGATACCAAAGGGCTCAAGAAACTCGACTTCCGTGAGGGTGGTGCGTTCGATAGCCACGATCACGGCGATCATGCTGATCATGGGCATGAAGAAGCAAAAGCTGAGCATGCCGGGCATGATCACGACGATCACGACCATGGTCATAAGGAAGTAAAGGCCGACCACGCTGGACATGACCACGACGATCATGGGCATGGACACGAGGAGCATGCTAATCATGACGATCACGACCATGGCCATAAGGAAGCAAAAGCAGAGCATGCCGGACATGATCACGACGACCATAGGCATGGGCACGAGGAACATGCTAGTCATGACGATCACGACCATGGGCATGAAGAAGCAAAAGCTGAGCATGGCGGCCATGATCACGACGATCATGGGCATGGACACGAAGAGCATGCTAGTCATGATCATGACGAGCACC
>JBCDCZ010000318.1:0-4978 GCA_039180865.1 Pseudomonadota bacterium
ATGATGGTCTCCGGTTTTACCCGCGAAGACTTCCGCATTGAGATCGAGGCGCTTGCCGCGAAAGTGGAGGCATCATGAGACTATGGATCAAAAATCCAATGGCCGTTCTTGCCGACGATGCCGGTGGCGGCTTCGTCGTTGAAGACGGTATGATCAATGAATGCGTTGCCTCTGGCGCTGAGCCGAGCTTTCCCGTCGATGAGACCTTTGATGCATCCCGCCATGTCGTGATCCCGGGTCTCATCAACACACACCACCACTTCTTTCAGACACTCACCCGTGCGCATCCGTCCGCCATCAACAAAGAACTGTTCCCCTGGCTCCAGGCGCTCTACCCGATCTGGACGCGCAATGTGAAACCAGAGAATTTCCGCCTGGCGACACGGCTTGCTCTTACAGAACTCCTTATGTCCGGCTGTACCTGTGCGTCAGACCATCATTATCTTTATCCGGAAGGTATCGAAGATGCGATGGATGTTCAGGCGGAGGAAGCCAGCGCGCTCGGGATCCGCATGACGCTGACGCGCGGGTCGATGAATTTGAGCGAGAAAGATGGCGGAACACCACCGGATGGCGCTGTCCATGATGAAGACACGATCCTCGCCGACTGCGAGCGTATCCTCAACAAGTATCATGACCGGCGAAACGGTGCGATGTTGCAGGTGGCACTTGCCCCTTGTGCTCCTTTTACGAATACCAAGAGCCTGATGCGCGCTTCCATGGAAATGGCACACAAATATGATTGCGCCTGTCACACCCATCTTGGCGAGACCTTTGACGAGAACGATTTCTGTCTGGAAAAATTCGGCCACCGTCCGGTTGATTACCTGGAAGATGTTGGCTGGATGAACAGCCGGGTCTGGCTTGCCCACGGTATCCATTTTGATGCAACGGAGATCAAACGGCTCGGAGACGCAAAGGTCGGGGTTTGCCATTGTCCAACCTCCAACATGACCCTTGCGTCAGGGCATTGTCGCACGAAGGAACTGGAAGAGGCGGGTGTCAGGGTCGGCCTCGGCGTCGATGGCTCAGCTTCGAATGACAATTCGAACCTTATGGAAAGCCTCCGCCACGCGCTTATGATCGGTCGGCTGACATACGATGCGGAAAAGGTCACCCATGAAGATGTCTATCGCTGGGCGACACAAGGGTCCGCCGCTTGTTTGAAACGCGATGACATTGGCGTTCTTTCTGAAGGCAAGCAGGCCGATATGGCGTTCTATACGCTTGATGAGCTACGCTTCTCCGGAGCACACGACCCGCTTGCTGCACTGGTTCTTTGTGGTGCCCATGCCGCCGACCGGGTGATGGTGAAGGGGGAGTGGCGGGTTATCGACAAGAATCCGGTCTTCCAGGATGTCGAACGGCTCAGATATGAACATGGCGAGGCAGCCAAACGGTTCCTGGAAAGTCTCTAGGAGCCGCGTGGAACGTACTGAGCGAGGAGGAAATCATGGACGATCTGGTCAATGCTTTCATGGATCATCCGGCAGTCGATGTGCCGTCGGCGAAGATCGGCCCATTGGCAGGGTATAGCCTTGCCGTCAAAGACATATTCGATGTCGCCGGATACAAGACCGGATGCGGATCTCCAGAGAAACTCGCCGAAGCTGAGATTGCGACTGAGACTGCACCATCCGTTCAGAAATTCCTCGATGCCGGGGCCCGCTTTATAGGTAAGACGACCACCGAAGAGCTCGCCTTCAGCCTCAATGGCGACAACATCCATTATCCGCGACCGCTCAATGTTGCAGCACCCGGTCGGCTAACCGGCGGGTCGTCGTCAGGGTCAGCGGCGGCCGTTGCAGCCGGACTTGCCGACATAGCCACAGGGTCCGATACCGGTGGATCAGTGCGTGCACCTGCGAGTTATTGCGGCCTCATGGGCCTTCGGGCCACCCACGGGCGCATGTCGCTTGAGGGTACGATGCCGCTTGCCGAGAGCTTTGATTGCTTCGGCTGGTTTGCCAAGACACCGGACCTTTACGCGAACGTCGCCGGGGTTCTCCTGGGCGATGATGAGAAACCATTTAAGCCCGGCCGGATCATGATCGCAGACGATCTGTTCGACCTTCTGATGGGGGAGGGGGAGGCGACGGCGCTTGCGCCCGCCGTCTCCCATGTGTCCGATCTTGCGCCCGTCAGTCACCTGACCATTGCGGATGGCGATCTCGAAACCTGGTATTGGGCGTTTCGGAAGTTGCAGGCAGCAGAAGCCTGGGAAGCGCATGGCGACTGGATCGAGCGCGTTCAGGCGAAACTCGGGCCGGGGGTCAAAGAGCGCTTCGATTTTGGCCGATCAGTCACGCGTGCCGATGTCGATGAGATGAGTCCCATCCGGGCTCAGATCACCCGGCATGTGGAGGAGCTTTTGGGAGACGACGGGCTGATTGTGCTTCCAACTGTGCCGAGCATCGCACCGAAAGCGGACATGGAGTTTGAAAATCTCGACGAGTTTCGGAACCGGGCTTTGCGCCTATTGTGCACTTCGGGTCTGACCGGACTCCCACAGCTGACACTGCCATTTGTGCGTTATCAAGAGTGCCCGCTTGGGCTCAGTCTCCTGGCTCCGCGTGGCATGGATCGAAGTCTCATTGATATTGGCGTTCGTCTTTTGAAAAGTTTTTCCTTATAGAAAAGCCCTTATGGACACACTCACCCGCATGCGCACATTTCTTCAGGTTGCCGATGCCGGGGGCTTCACCGCCGCCGCAAAAACGGCTGGCCGCTCGAAAGCGCTTGTCTCGAAATATGTGAGTGAGCTGGAAGATGACCTCGGCGTTCGTTTGCTTAACCGGACGACGCGGCAATTATCGCTCACCGAGGCAGGAGAGATCTATTACCGCGAAGCTGCGGAAATCCTGGAGCGCCTCGATACGCTGAC
Source organism: Pseudomonadota bacterium (assembly GCA_039180865.1). Taxonomy (GTDB): domain Bacteria; phylum Pseudomonadota; class Alphaproteobacteria; order Rhizobiales; family JACESI01; genus JBCDCU01. The sequence goes on from JBCDCZ010000318.1 coordinate 2,885, forward strand.
ACTTGAAGTACAAGATACCAATGCCGCCCTTAGGGGGCGCTTGAAAGTGAGTGTGCCGCGCACGATGGGCGATGGTGCGGTCGGTGAAGCGATTGTCAACTTCGCCAAAGCCTATCCGGAAATTGAAATATCGATCTTGCTTGAAGACCGCTTTGTTAATCTGGTTGAGGAAGGGTTTGACGCCGCGATCCGTGTCGCCGATCTTCCGGATTCCAGCCTGATTGCCCGCAAAGTGGGGTCGTTCGAGATCATTTCCGTGGCATCACCCGATGTGATTGCGGCCCATGGACGTCCGGATGTCCCGGCGGACCTTGCTGACAAGCCGTGCATCATTGACGCGAATGCCCGTCCGCGGGCGTCATGGACCTATTTCAAGGATGATGAGCGGTTTGCCGTCACTGTCCGCGGTCGTGTGGAGTTCAATTCTCCACATGCTGTAAGGCGTGCAGCGCTCTCCGGCCTTGGTTTTGCCCGAATCCCACGTGTATTCGTTAGAAAGGATTTGAAAGCCGGAACGCTTGTTGAAGTTCTCTCAGGTTACAAAGACCAGGAACGCAGCGTTCACATTGTATACCCGCATCGCCGCCATCTTCCCTCTAGGACGCGGGCGTTTGTTGATTATATGGTAGATTGGTATTCAAAGAATTCTATCGAAAACGAGATTGGAGGGTGTTGACCCGATGCGTTTTTTGATGGCGGCACTGACGGTGTTTTTTGGGCTCGCGGTCTCCGGCGCAGCTGTGGCGCATCCCCATGTTTGGGTCAAGGCGCGCGCCGAACTCGTTTTTGACAATCAGAACCGCATGGTGGCCGTTCGCCATGTGTGGCGCTTCGATGAAGGCTTTTCAGCCTATGCGACGCAAGGACTTGATGAGAACGGCGACGGAGTTCTGTCGCGCAAGGAACTCGATACCCTTGCGCAGCTCAATATGGAATCGCTGGAGACCTTCGAATATTTCACCTATGTGCAAAACGGTTCTGAGGATCCAGCCTATGGCCCGCCTGAGGAGTATTGGCTGACATTCGAAGACGGCCTTCTCACGCTGTTTTTCCGTCTTCCAATGGAAAAACCGGTTGCCGCAGATCCGGTGAAAGGATTCAAGGACCTGACCGTAGAGGTGTTCGATCCGACTTTTTTTGTGGATTTGACCTTTGTTGAGGATGATCCTGTTTCTCTTGCCGGTGCTGTTGAAAGCTGCCAGGCGGGTCTTGAGCCCCGGAAGGAGCTTGATATCTTCCAGACCCAGCTTTTGGCCCAAATTCCGGCCAACGAAAACATCCCGGAAGATATCGCTCCCGCGCAGGGCGATCTCTCCAATACCATTCGCGTCAATTGCGGAGCTTCGTGACTATGAAGGGACGTTTACGCTTCTTACTGCCTGCAGTCGCTTTATTGTTTGTTCTGCTTCCTCAAGATCTTTACGCGCAATCGGCAGGTCCGTTTGGCGTTGGGGCTCCATCACCGCCCACAGGGCCAGCTGATGGCTTTCTGCGTGAGCATTTGAGCTGGGTCTATCAACAGCAGGCAGCTTTTTACAAGCAACTGACAGGGATTGTGAAAGAGGCCAAAGAGGATGGCAGCGCGCATTGGTGGCTGATCCTGATCAGCTTCCTCTACGGTGTCTTCCATGCAGCTGGTCCAGGGCACGGCAAGATTGTGATCTCGTCCTATGTTCTTGCCAATGAGGAGACCGCCCGGCGGGGCGTTTTAATCTCTTTCCTTGCAGCTTTCGCTCAGGGACTGACCGCTGTCGTTCTGATTGGTGTTTCAACATTTGTCCTGAGCATGACGAGTATTGCCGTCACTGGAGCGGCGCAATGGTTCGAACGCGCAAGCTATCTGCTGATCGTTGCGCTCGGTTTTTACCTCCTATGGCAGAAAGGCTTGGTGCCACTCACGGCACGCCTTTCCTCTGTAAGCTTGTCGCCCGCACGCCTTTCGCTCGCAGGCCATTCGCATGGTCACCACCATCATGACCATGGTAACGGCCATCGTCACCACAACCACGCTCATGATCATGTCCACGACCACAATTGCGGTTGCGGTGGACATGCTCCCGATCCGAAAATGCTTAAGCAACCGCTCGACGTGCA
>JBCDCZ010000319.1:0-4975 GCA_039180865.1 Pseudomonadota bacterium
CACCCAGTGCCGCCTCCGGCCTCCTGCCTAACCGGTCCTCTGAACGGAGATCTCCATGGAAAAGGTCATCGATCTGATCGACAGTATTAGTGCCTGGTTCGGCAAGGCGTTTGCGTGGTGCATTCTGATTATGACATTCGGCGTCGGATACGAGGTGTTCGTGCGCTACGTGTTGCGTGATCCGACGTCCTGGGCTTTCGACCTCAGCTATATGATGTACGGCACGCTCTTTATGATGGCGGGCGCCTACACCTTGTCTCGCAATGGTCATGTGCGCGGCGATTTTCTTTATCGCCTGTGGAAACCCCGCATCCAAGGGGCGGTAGAGTTCGTGCTCTACTTCATCTTTTTCTTCCCCGGCGTTATTGCACTCATCTATGCCGGGTCGAATTATGCAGCGCGCTCCGTTGCGACCTACAGGCGTGCGGGAGAAAACCAGGGTTGGAACCTCAGGGATCCGAGCCAGTGGGAGGTGAGCGTTTTCAGCCCTGCAGGCGTTCCGGTTTTTCAATTCAAAATGATCATTGTCGCAGCCGGAACTCTTCTTCTCATTCAGGGTATTGCGCAGGTTTTGCGGTGTGTCATCGCAATGCGTGACAACGAATGGCCTGCCTATAAGGAAGACGTAGAAGAACTTGAAGACATTCTTCTGAAGAAGGGCGCGGAAGGTGCTTTTTCGGAAGATTTCCTGAAGAACAATCCTGAAGTTAAGGGTGGGGGCAAATCCTAATGTTCGGTCTGACCGATCCGCAAATCGCCGTCGGAATGCTTGGCATTTTCATTCTGACGATCTTTCTCGGCTTTCCCGTCGCGTTCACCCTGATGGCTATGGGAATCGGCTTCGGCTGGTACGCCTACGGCAACATCAACATCATCTTCAATCTGTTCGTGAATCAGACGTTTTCGGTCATGTCGAATGATGTTTTGACTGCGATACCGCTGTTTCTCTTTATGGGTTACATCGTGGAGCGAGCGAACATAGTCACCCGATTATTTGAGACGCTTTACGTCACAGCCCATCGCCTGCCGGGCGCCATGGCTGTAGCGGCTCTTGCGACCTGTGCTATGTTCGCGACTGCTACCGGTATCATCGGCGCTGTTGTTACCCTGATGGGTCTTCTCGCTCTGCCGGCCATGATGAAGGCAAAGTACGACACGAGCTTCGCATCGGGTGTTATCTGTGCTGGCGGATGCCTTGGGATCCTCATTCCTCCGTCGATCATGTTGATCGTTTATGCTGCAACATCCAACGTCTCGATCGTAAAGCTTTATGCGGCAGCGATCGCGCCCGGATTCCTACTCGCCGGTCTTTACATGATTTATGTGGTCGGGCGTGCGGCACTCAATCCGGGTCTTGCACCGAAACCGCCTGAAGACGAGGTCGAAGATCTTGGGATCGGGCGGGTCATCCTGATGCTGATCACGTCGTTCTTTCCGCTTGCCATCCTGATCCTGTCGGTCCTTGGTGCAATCCTGTTCGGCCTTGCTACACCGTCTGAAGCCGCATCGGTTGGTGCGCTTGGTGGTCTGCTTCTTGCCATTATTTATCGCTCGCTGACCTGGGAGAAACTCCAGGATTCCGTCTATCTCACGATGAAAACAACCGCCATGGTCTGCTGGATGTTCGTTGGCGCCTGGGTCTTTTCATCGGTCTTCAGCAAGCTCGGCGGAGAACATCTGATCGAGGAGTTCGTGATCGCGCTCAATCTGTCGCCGATTGCGTTTCTGATCTTGGCGCAGGCCATTATCTTTCTGCTCGGCTGGCCGCTTGAATGGTCGGAAATCATTATCATTTTCGTTCCGATTTTCCTGCCACTTCTGTCAGTATTCGACATCGATCCGCTCTTCTTCGGCATTCTGGTGGCGCTCAATCTGCAGACGAGTTTCTTAACGCCGCCCATGGCGATGGCCGCCTATTATCTCAAAGGGGTGGCGCCACCCGGTGTGGAACTGGTTCAGATCTTCAAGGGGGTGATGCCCTATCTCGTGATGATCATAACGACCATGGTGCTCGTCTATAATTTCCCGGTGATAATTTACGGGTTACCTAACTATCTCTACCCGTAGGCGAACTGGAGGAGCCGGGGCAGCGTCGGACGATGAGCGATCTACACACACTCGGGGCAATTGAGCTTGCTGCGCTGATCAAGGACGGAACAGTTTCTTCCGTGGATGTCACGCGTGCCTGTCTCAGTCGTATTGATGCGCGGGATGGTGAGGTGCAGGCGTTCCAGCACCTCGATCCCGATCATGCGCTTGCCCAGGCTGAACAACGCGACCAACACCGTGCGGCGGGCCGGCCACTTGGAAAACTGCATGGTGTCCCGGTAGCTCTGAAAGATATCATTGATACGGCCGATTATCCGACCGAAAACGGACTTGCCGCCGATCAGGGTCGTAAGGCTGGTCGCGATGCCATGATCGCCGCGCGGATCCGGGGAGAGGGTGCCGTCATCATTGGCAAGACGGTCACGACGGAAGCCGCTTACTACAATCCCAGCAAAACCCGCAACCCGAATAACACCGATCATACACCTGGTGGTTCGTCATCCGGTTCCGCGGCGGCCGTTGCCGACTTCATGGTACCGCTTGCCGTTGGTAGCCAGACCAACGGCTCCGTCATCCGCCCGGCATCGTTCTGCGGGGTTGTGGGCTTCAAGCCGGGTTTTGGGCAAGTCCCGCGCACGGGTGTGCTTGAGCTCTCACCGTCCCTCGATCAGATGGGCGTTTTCGCCCGTAGTGTCGATGATGCGGCGCTTCTCGCCGACGTGATGGCGGGTGCTGATGGCACTGATGACAGCGTTCCGATCAGTGCTCCCCCGCATTTTGGCGCCATTGGTGAAACGGACCCTCCCGTGAGACCGGCGCTCGCTTTCATTCCGGCACCTGACTGGGCTGATAAAGCCGAGGCCGACGCTCGCCTCGGCTTCGAAGAACTCGTCAAAGCCATACTGGGTGAGACTGATCAAGTGCCGCTCCCGCTCATCTATCGGGAGTGCCTGTCCATGCACCGGGTCATCATGTCGACCGAAATGGGCCGTCATCTTTCACGCTATCTCGGAGAGGACCAGCCTATTTCCGATGCTCTCAGAACCATCTTGGAAGAAGGCAAAACCTACAGCGCACACGATTATCTCGCGGCGCTTGATTGGCAGAGTGTTTTCTTGAGTGGGCTCGATGAGATCTTTGAGCGCTATGATGCCCTGATCACACCGGCTGCTTATGGCACCGCGCCTTTTGGACTTTCCTCAACAGGCGACGCGGGTGCCTGTACATTATGGACCTATTGCGGCCTTCCTGCCATTACGTTGCCGCTTCTGGTCGGCGACAATGACCTGCCGATCGGTGTACAATTGATCGGCTCCAAAGGCGAAGACGGAAGATTGCTGCGCACAGCAAATTGGCTTGTCCGGGAACTTGCCGCGGGCGATGACGACGAATGATGGGAACAGAGAAATATGATCGATAAGTTCATTGCAATTCTAGCGCTCTTGATGCTTCTCACATTCGTCAGCGTGATCATCATCTGGGTGCCCGAACCGAGCCTCATCATTGTTTGTCTGGTCGTTGTCGCGATGGCGGCCTACGATTTTTATCGCATGCTCGTGATCGAGCCCCGCAAGAACGGGAAGAACGGCAAAGACTGATAACAGGCGGGATAGGCAATTATGAGCATTAAGCCCCGCGTTCTCGTCTGCCGAAGACTGACGGATGCCGTCCATGAGCGGCTTCAACGCGACTACGATCCCATCTTCAACATGGAAGACCGCGTCTATCCCAAGGCGGAACTGATTGACCTTTGCCAGAACGTGGATGCGGCCCTTCCCTGCCATTCCGAACACTTCGACGCCGATGTGATTGCCGCTCTTCCTGAACGCTTCAAGGTGATTGCAAATCACTCTGTGGGGGTCGATCACGTCAATCTTGAAGCGGCGCGTAATCACGGAATCATTGTCACGAACACGCCTGACGTTCTCTCCAATGCGACTGCGGAGATTGCATTTTTGTGTCTCCTCGGTGCTGCACGGCGCGGAGCAGAAGGCGATGCCATGGTCCGTGCAGGACAATGGGATTTCTGGAGCCCGGCCTTCATGGTCGGTGTTGAAATCACCGGAAAGCGGCTTGGAATCATCGGCATGGGCCGGGTCGGACAGGTGATGGCTGAGCGCGGTCGGGGTTTCGGGATGGAAATCCATTATTACAATCGCCGGAGACTTCCCGAAGACCTTGAAAAGGGCGCGGTTTACCACGACAGCGTGGAAGCACTGTTGCCGCAAGCGGACGTGTTGTCGCTCCATTGTCCCGCAACCCCTGAGACCCAAGGGCTGATGAACCGGGAGACTTTTGCGCTTCTTCCCGACCGTGCGATTTTCGTGAATACGGCACGTGGCGCACTTGTCGATGAAGATGCGCTGATTGAAGCTTTGAGATCGGGTAAGCTCTTCGCGGCGGGTCTCGATGTTTTCGTCGACGAGCCTGGCGGGAATCCGGACCTTTCAAAGCTTCCGAATGTCTTCATGCTTCCGCATATCGGATCGGCAACGTTCGAAACCCGCGACGCGATGGGATTTCGGGCCTGCGATAATCTCGATGCGGTTTTTGCGGGGCGAGAACCGGGCGACCGCGTCGCATAAAATTCAAGACTGAAGGAACCTTCAAGAGGCGAAAGACCTAGTAGCTTCCGCCTTCAGCAAGCCAGCGGGCGCATTCCGGTCCTAGCCGTTCCAGCGCTATGCGCTCATAGCGTTCAATCTGTTCGGAGCTCAGCACATTGCGCCAGCGTCCGTTCGTTCCCTTGTTCATAAAAGTCTGCGCGCCGCCCTCCCAGACAGCACCGTTTCGTGGGGCTACGCGTGTTGCGTGGGTCTTCATATAGTCAAAGCCACAATGCGTAACGATCGTCGGCAAGAGATCCGATTTGACCTCAATATCGAGGAAATCCGCGACACGTAGAATACCAGCCTCAAGATCCGTC
>JBCDCZ010000320.1:0-4934 GCA_039180865.1 Pseudomonadota bacterium
CGAAGACGCATTCGGCTTGAAGGTCGTCCTGTACACGATGCGGGCGGATGACCCGCGCTTTTAGGAGCGCAATCCTGAAAAACAGGGCCGGGCGTCGTATCCTTCCTATGGCAGGCTTAAAGCGTCATAAATCTGTGGCCCGGGGACCCGCCGAACGCAATATAGGAAGGTATTCGTCAAGAATCATAATGTGGCAGAAAGATCAAATTTCGGCCCATATCTTGAACAAACTCAGTCAGGATTTTGTGATCGCCAGTCATCAATTTATCAAAATGAAAGTATTTTTGATGTGATACGCAGGAGGTGATGTGGAATGACACGCACCATAAATAAGTGCATTCCAGATTGCTTTAATAATGGGACAAAAGAACATGAACAAATCTGTCATCGCGGCTGCTTCATTGTCAGTCGCCGCTCTGCTGGGTGCCGGGACCGGTCACGCAGCAGATCTCGGACTCCCTGCTCCTGCGGCCCCTGAACCTTTCAGCGCCGCACCCGGCGGGCTTTATGTCTCGGTCTTTGGCGGTGCCAATATTCCAACCGGTGATGATGTCTTCACGAATGGCATCACGAGTGTCGAAATTGATCGTGACCTTGGTTTCCAGGTCGGCGGCGCTGTCGGCTATAAATGGTCTAACTTCAACTACGGGCCGGTAACGCCGCGTACCGAAGTGGAATTTTCCTATTTTGATAACAGTGTCGGCGAGTTGGACTTCTCGGGAAATGCGGTTTCCCCGGATATCCTCGTTGGTGACACCGACGTCAGAGGCTTTAACGTTCTCGGCAATCTCTATCTCGACTTCGACAACTTGCTCGGCGAGGGTATCACGCCCTATCTTGTCGGTGGCGTCGGTATCCAGCGGACAAATCTCAATCTTGTCTATGCGCCAGGTGTGTTCGCCAATCTTGATGATAGCAGCACAAACTTCCTGTGGAGCATTGGCGCGGGTGGCAGCATTGATGTCACCGACAATGTTTCATTCTTCGCCGATGCGCGCTTTCAGCAAGCCGTCAACGTTGACAGTGTCCGGCGATTTGGTTCCGTGCCAGTCGTTGGCGCCGGCGGTGGCACATTTGAAGATGACATCAACAATGTCGTCGTGAGAGGCGGGCTGAGTTACCGGTTCTAGCGAGCCTCACGCCCGGACCCACAACGCCCCCGGTTTTGGAAAGACCGATCCGTGATGGCGCGCGCAGGTGCGGTGAGCAACGAAAGAGCCCTTATCGGGCAGTTGGAAAAGGCGGGCATTGGCTCGCCTTTTTCGTATCTGACCGTACGCCCCGTTTTCATAGCGCTCCGCTTCTCTCTCAAACGCCTTACGCTATTCGGTCCGCAAAGGGCCGATGCGGCGCGGCTATTCATTGCCGCGATCAGCGAATCCGGTCCGGTTTGAGATAGATCATAATCTGCCGGATAGTGGGCCTTCATAGACAATGAAGGCGCTGAGAATCGGGTGTTCCATGATTAAGGAAGCAGCGTTGAAACGGAGATGAATTGATGTCGAAGACGGAAAATCAGATTGCCGTTTGGGCAAATGGTCCAACGGAAAAAGATGAAGATCGGATGTTCCTCATTCTTGATAAGACCTCTGGAACGATTTCTGCCCGGATCGAGAAAGACCGCGTTGATCCCGCGAGCGGAAGGCTCACATCCTCTACCGAGGATATGGATCTAGCGTCGGCTTTGGCGTTAAGCGAACCGAAGCTCTTCGCGGCAAAGCTGCAGGAAAGGCTCGACCTTCTTATGCAGGGTGGTTCCGAACCCGGTTAGACATCTGTCCGCCATACATCGCATAATGGTCTACGCCTCAGCTTTGAACGGGAGACCCCTTGGAAATCGGTGATATTTAGACCAAGCTGTCGAAAGAGGCTCCGCGTTGAAATTAGGTTCAACGTTCGGTTCTTTTTGAGGGTGGCAACGTCGATCTGCAGACGATTTTTAAAGCGTTTTTCCGTTCCGCGTCGTCCATTGCGGCGCGCGTGATAGTCTTATGAGGGTACCGGCATGGACGGTCTCACACGCCTGATCTTATTGTTTTCGTTTCTTCTGATCTCCGTGGCCGCTTCATTGGCGGGTCCAGCGGATAAGCCCTGGGAAAAGGACAAAACGGTCCGGTATTTCGGGATCTGCGACGGATCGGCTGCAATCCTCATCGACGACACGACCTTGCTCGTTGCCAATGATGAAACGAATGTTTTCCATAGTTTCGATGTCCTGGGCGGTCCGCCGCTTGCTTCGTTCGATATCGGCAAGCTTTTAATGCTCGATCCGGATAATCCTGAAGTCGACTTTGAAGCGGTTGCGCGCGACGGTGACAGGCTCTGGTGGATTGGATCACACGGCCTCAACGGGAAGGCGGAGAAACAGCCGAACCGAAGGATCTTGGTCGCTACCAACGTTCCGCGCCGCGATCTCTCGGATCTAGCGCTCCAATCCGCTCAGTATGATCTTGTCCCCGCGCTGAAAGCCCATTCCGGCCTTTCTGAAATTCTGACCAGGAAGGTTCTCAAAACCGCTCCCAAAAAGGGCGGCCTCAACATTGAAGGTCTCGCAATCGCGCCAGATGGTAGCCTGGTGCTCGGCCTGCGGGCACCTCTGACGGAGAAAGACGGAACAAAGGGCGACGCCTTGATTGTCAGTCTATCCTTAGAAAATAACGCCTGGTCTGTGTCCTCGTTCGAGCGGCTCCCACTCAAGGATCGGGGCATCCGCGATATGGTCTGGACCGGGGACGGCCTTGTGTTGATTGCGGGCGAGGTGGACGACGGCAGGCCGTCGGTTCTGAGGATCTGGAGTAAGACGGAAAAGGTGGAGCCGATCGAAGCGCCGTCCTTCAAGGGCTTTAACGCCGAGGCGCTCGTAAAGATCGGCCTGAAATGGCTGGTGATGAGCGATGACGGGTCGAAACAACGGTCTGCGGCGAATGGCAAAAAGCAGGATTGCAAGGACCTTCAGGAGGACGGAGGCACCAAGGGTGTGTTCTTTCGCGGGCGTATATTGTCGCAACGCTAGGGGGCGTTCGAGAGGGCGTCGATCTGGCAATCAGGCAGTCTTCTCGCATTGATCTTTATCTGTCACCTATGGTGACTAACCTCTGCGCGACCGAGGGCTCTTTAAGCCAAGGCACCCGTCATTTCCCCGATCAGCCATTCCGCGGCGGGGCCGGGTGCCATGTCTTTCCTGTGGCAGGCATAAAGCGGCACGCGCATTGCGTCCTGAGGTCTGGACGAGACTTTGAGTTCAACGAGATCGCCGGTCTCCAGTGCTTTGGAGACGATGTGGCGCGGGACCGTGCCCCAACCGAGTCCCTCGATAAGCATATCCCGGCGAACCACAAGATCTGCCACCTCCCAGACATCCTGCACAAGGCGGTTCGGATAGCGCGGAAGCGCCCGTGATGTCGGCACCAATTGCCTGTGACCATCAAGATCGCTCTCCGTCAGGCCGTCGCCCATCTGAGCGAGCGGATGATCGGGCCGTGCGACGGCGACAACATCAACCATGCCGACAGCCTTTGTCGTGAGCGCTTCATGAAGATCGGGGGCAAGGCTTGGACGTCCGACGAGGCCGAGATCCGCCTGACCCTCCATCACCAATTGCGGCGCACCACCGACCTCTTCGACGAAGAGACGCAAACCGACAGAGGGGAACTCTTTCTGAAAGGCTTTCAAAAGAGAGATGATGGCTGGGCGGGGTACGACGACGCTGATCGCAAGCAACAGCTCTGTTTCAAGACCGGCTGCGATTGACCGGGCGCGCGCTTTCAAGTGATCGACGCGGCTTAAGATGGTGCGGGCTTCGGCCAGAACCGCTTGCCCGGCGGGCGTAATCGTTGGTGTGCGCGTTACCCGATCAAAGAGCACAACGCCGATATCCATCTCCAGTCCGGCAATCGCGTGGCTTACTGCCGATTGCGCACGGTCAAGGTTTTTGGCGGCAGCCGTAAAGCTTCCCGCGTCATCGATTGCGACCAGCATGCGGAGCTGATCAAGAGTGAGGCGTTCCAGCATGGTCCTCCAATCCATCAACTAAATAGATGAGAAGCGTCAATTTATTCGCAGTTCAAGCAAAAATACAGATGCGTATCTTGGAATGAGTACTGGCGACACAGCTTCGCCAGCGTGAACAGACAGGAAAATTCATCGATTTTCAGACTTGAAAGGACGAAAGAAATGTCGACTATCACACGTCGGTCTGCATTGACGGGGATTGCAACGGCGGCTGTGACTTTGGCCACGGCGAAAGCTGCTTCCTCTCAAACCGCATCGGGTCCGCTTGCCGGAAAAGTTGCAATCATTACCGGGGCACGGCGGAACCAGGGACGGGCCTATGCCATTGAACTTGCGAAAATGGGGGCCGATCTCATTCTCCATCACCATCGCGAAGACGGCGCGTCCGATACAGCCGAGACCGCCCGTCTGGTGGCGGAGGCCGGAGGACGGTCAGCGATTGCTATGGGGGATCTTGGCGATCCGGTGAATGCCGCAAAGCTCTTTGATCTTGCAGAGGCAGAATTTGGCGGTGCGGATATTCTTATTCATACCGCGGGCGCCCTTATCAAAAAGCCGGTCGCGGATTTTTCCGACGCCGATTTCGAGCAGCTTCTGAACGACAATACGAAGACGACGTTTTACGCCATGCGGGAAGCAGCACGGCGTTTGCGGGATGGCGGGCGTATTGTGGCCATTGGAACATCGCTTACAGCGGGTACGGCTCCGGCCTATGCCGTTTATGCCGCCACGAAGGCGCCGGTTGAGGAACTCACCAGGATGATGGCCCGTGAACTGGGAGCGCGCGGCATTACCGTCAACAATGTTGCACCAGGTCCGCTTGATAACAGCTTCTTCCATGCGGCTGAGACGGAACAGAGTGCAGCCTTTGCCGCGAGGTTGGCGCCATCAGGACGGCTCGGCACGGAAGCCGATGTGGTTCC
>JBCDCZ010000321.1:0-4927 GCA_039180865.1 Pseudomonadota bacterium
GATAACGAACGTCAACTTTCCGCCCGGAACGCTGATTTGTGATGAGGATGAAATCTTGGAACAGCAGATAGTCACCGGCATCGCCTATTCCAAAGACGAGGCGCAGGTATCCATAAGGCGCGTTGCCGACCGGCCGGGCGTCGCTGCCCAGATCTTTGGTCCATTGGCAAATGCAAATATCAACGTCGACATGATCGTCCAGATCGTCTCGGAGAGTGGCGAGACCACCGACATCACTTTTACAGTCCCGTCGGGTGAGTTCGAACGGGCGATTGAAACACTCAAAGGCGAGGGATTTGGCGACATTGCAGGGGACAAAAACCTCGTCAAAGTGTCGGTTATCGGTATCGGAATGCGCTCGCATGCGGGTGTTGCCGCAACGGCATTCAAGGCTCTTTCCGAGAAGGGCATCAACATAATTGCCATCACCACCTCAGAGATAAAGATTTCAATTTTGATCGATGAGGCCTATACGGAGCTTGCAGTTCGTACACTTCACAGTGTTTATGGACTGGACGCCGACTAAGAGGTTCGGTGTTAAGGGGGTAAGCCGCTCCCAAGATGGGCGGAGGCAGGATTAGAAAAGATGAGGCCAAGACCTGCCGGTCCACGGATGCTGCTGCGCAGGTTGCGCGAAGTTATGGCGGAGCCGATCCGCCCGCAGGACCGATTAGATAAAATCGTCAATCAGATCGCCTCCAACATGGTTGCAGAGGTGTGCTCGATCTATGTTCTGCGCTCGGATCGGGTGCTCGAGCTTTTCGCAACCCAGGGTCTCAATCCTGCTGCGGTCCATAGTGCAAGCCTTAAGATGGGCGAGGGCCTTGTCGGTCTGATCGCGTCTTCGGCCGGGCCGCTGAACCTGTCTGATGCAAAGTCCCATCCGGCCTTTGCATATCTGCCGGAGACTGGCGAGGAAATCTATAACGCGTTCCTCGGCGTGCCGATCCTGCGTGCTGGACGTACACTCGGGGTTCTGGTCGTTCAGAACAAAGCGCATAGGGTCTATACGGAAGAAGAGGTCGAGGCGCTTCAGACGATTGCGATGGTCTTCGCTGAGATGATCGTCGGCGATGAGCTGAAGGCGCTTCTGCCAAGCCAGATGGAACTCGACCGCGAGAGCACGGTCAAGATCGAGGGCCTGCCATTTGCCGATGGTATCGGACTTGGGCATGTGGTGCTCCATGAGCCGCGCGTGGTGGTCACCAATCTGATCAGTGAAGATTCCAATACAGAGATCCAGCGGCTCGACAAAGCGCTCAATGAATTGCGTATGTCGGTGGATAATATGCTGAACCGCCGCGATATTGCTGCAAGCGGCGAACACCGCGATGTTCTCGAAGCGTATCGCATGTTTGCCTATGACCGCGGTTGGGTCCGCAAAATGGAAGAGGCGATCGACAACGGCCTCACGGCCGAGGCTGCTGTCGAGAAGGTTCAAAGCGATACGCGGGCGCGCATGATGCGGCAGTCGGACCCGTATCTTAAGGAACGCCTGCACGATTTCGATGATCTTGCCTATCGCCTCTTGCGTGAACTCATGGGCCGTCCGCATGGCGGCAGTGGCGACGAGGTATTTGACGTCATACTCGTTGCGCGGTCTATGGGAGCTGCGGACCTGCTTGATTATGACCCCCAACGCGTACGCGGCCTCGTTCTGGAAGAGGGGGCCCCGACAAGCCACGTCGTTATTGTTGCCCGCGCCCTTGGTATTCCGACAGTCGGCGAAGCGAGCGACATCCTCTCCTATGTCGATACTGGAGACGGTATCATCGTCGATGGCGATCTTGGGGAAGTCCAGGTGCGCCCGCCAGCTGATGTTGAGGCGGCATACGCTGATAAAGTGCGTTTCCGTGCCAAGCGCCAGGAACGTTATGCCGAACTTCTCGATATTGCTCCCGTGACCCGAGATGGTACCCGGATCCAACTGCTTCTTAATGCCGGTCTCGGGATCGACCTTGAAAATCTTCAGGCAACCAATGCTGACGGGATTGGCCTCTTCCGCACCGAATTGCAGTTCATGATTGCCTCCAACCTGCCTCGTCTGACCCAGCAGCAGGACTTCTACGAGGCGGTCTTGAAGAAGGCAGGCGATAAACCGGTCACCTTCCGTATCCTGGATATCGGCGGTGACAAGATCCTTCCCTATATGCGTATGGGCTCGGAAGAAAACCCTGCCATGGGCTGGCGTGCGATTCGGCTCGGCCTTGATCGGCCGGGACTGTTCCGGGTTCAAGTCCGCGCGATGATTAACGCTGCGCGTGACCGCGAACTGCGCATCATGGTTCCGATGGTGACGGAAGTTTCCGAAGCTGAAGCCGCCCGCGAACTCGTTCAAAAGGAAATCGCGCAAGCCTCACGCCATGGCCGTGGACTTCCGTCGCGCGTCCATATCGGCGTTATGATCGAAGTTCCATCGCTTTTGTGGCAATTGCCGGAACTCATGAAGGTCGTTGATTTCGTCTCGGTCGGATCGAATGATCTCATCCAGTTTCTGACCGCTTGCGACCGCAGCAATACGAAGCTGTCAGCCCGTTATGACGTCTTGTCTAAGGCGAATGTTTCCGCCCTCAAGGCGATTTGCGATGAAGCTGGCAAAGCCGGTGTGCCGATCACGCTTTGTGGTGAGATGGGCGGGCGTCCACTTGAGGCGCTTGTACTGCTCGGTCTCGGATATCGTGCGCTTTCCATGAATCCGTCATCCATCGGACCGGTTAAAGCAATGGTCGTCGAGACCAACCTTGAAGCACTTGCCGCCAAGGTTGAAGAGCTGCTTGCAACACCAGGTCTCCAGTCTTTGCGCGAGCCGCTGGAGCACTACGTGGCGGAAAACAACATACCAATCCATTAACGGCGGGCCGCCCTTACCGCACCTTCCGGATTTCAGGACCACTGATGCTCTCGAAAGACAAAATCGATTCCATATTGAACCGCTACGACGACATCGTTGGCAAAATGGCTGCCAATCCTGAACCGGACATCTTCGTCAAATTGTCGAAGGAATTCTCCGAGATTGAGCCTGTGGTCCTGAATATCAAGGCGCTTAAAGAGGCTGAGGAAGAGCTTTCCGGTCTCGATGAGCTTCTCGATGATGCGGAGACCGATCCGGAGATGCGAGAAATGGCGGAATTGGAGCGTCCGGATCTCAGCGATAAGATTGATCGGATGACGGATGAAATCCGGATTCAGCTCCTGCCAAAGGACATTGCGGATGAGAAAAACGCCATCATCGAGGTGCGCGCCGGAACGGGTGGCGACGAAGCGGCACTTTTCGCGGGGGATCTCTTTCGCATGTACGAGCGGTACGCTGCGTTGCGCGGGTGGAAGTTCGCCGTGATGTCTGCAAGCGAGGGCGACGTTGGCGGTTTCAAAGAGGCGATCGCGAACGTATCCGGCGAAGGCGTCTTTGCGCGCTTGAAATTTGAATCTGGGGTTCACCGGGTGCAACGGGTGCCGGAAACCGAGTCGGGCGGAAGGGTGCACACGTCCGCTGCGACGGTTGCTGTTCTCCCTGAGGCTGAGGACGTGGACATCGAGATCAGGAACGAAGATATCCGCATCGATACGATGCGCGCTTCGGGTGCCGGAGGTCAGCACGTCAACACAACGGATTCCGCTGTTCGCATTACCCACGAGCCGACCGGCATTGTCGTGACGTCAAGCGAGAAATCGCAGCACCAGAATCGTGCCAATGCTCTGAAGGAGTTACGGGCACGGCTTTTTGACATGGAGCGCCAGAAAGCGGCGCAGGAACGGGCTGATGCACGTAAAGGGCAAGTTGGTTCGGGGGATCGGTCCGAACGGATCCGGACCTACAATTTCCCGCAGGGCCGTGTTTCCGATCATCGGATCAACCTGACCCTCTATAAGCTCGACAAGGTACTGATAGGTGAGGCGCTTGACGAATTCATTGATGCGCTGATTACCGATCATCAGGCGACTTTGCTGGCCGCAGAGGAAGAGGCGTGATCAAGAGTTGGGTGGAAACGACGACCTTACGCTCGGAGCCTTGTTCAAGGCTGGTTCCCGTCAACTGGCTGAAGCGGCAAAAGGCGACCCGCTAAAATCACCGCACCTTGATGCGCGCATGCTTCTTGCAAGAGCGACCAGTACGGACGATCACCGCGCGCTTATCGATCCGCTCCACCGCGTTGCATCGGCTGATGCAGATGTCTTCAAGGATATGATCGCGCGACGGGTGTCCGGAGAGCCGGTGGCCCGGATTCTGGGAGAAAGAGAATTCTTCGGTCTGATGTTCGAACTCAATGAGGCTACGTTGGTTCCGCGTCCTGAGACGGAGACCCTTGTTGCAAAGGTACTTCAAGAACTCGGTGAACGCGGTCTCTTGGAAGCCAACTTGACAATTGCGGATATCGGTACTGGATCAGGTGCCATTGCGGTAGCACTCCTCACCGAACTCCCGGCCGCACGCGCGGTCGCAACCGATCTCTCCTATGAAGCGCTCCAGATGGCGCGGATCAATGCGGCTCGCCACAATGTGCTTGACCGTCTGCTCACTGTCAGGACCGATACCGGTGATGCGGTTGCGGCACCGCTTGATGTGATCGTGGCCAATCCACCGTACATTTCAGATGCTGAAAGAAAGGACCTTCCTTTGGAGGTGCGCAACTATGATCCGGCGTTGGCGCTGTTCTCACCGGATCAGGGATTCGGTCATATTCGGCGGGTAGTAGACTTTTCGCAAAAGACAATTGCGCCTGATGGGTTCGCGATAGTGGAGCACGGTTACTCGCAATCTGAACGGGTCGGTCAAATCGTCAAAAAGGCAGGCTTCAAGCGCAATGAGTGCGTCTTAGATATGGCGAAAGTGCCACGCTTTCGATGTTTTGGAAAAAAAGTAACCTAATTCTCCGCAAAAGGCCGGAATTTGCGATAATTTGCTTGGAATGAAAGCGATAAATGTCTA
>JBCDCZ010000322.1:0-4908 GCA_039180865.1 Pseudomonadota bacterium
GCCCGCCGACCGTTGTTCCAATCGCCCTCATGGAGGCGTGCACAAAGACGGCGTCACCCTTTGTTATCCCAAGGGTCGAAAGATCGCGACGGATAGAGGTGATTGTCGAAAAACTTGCCATTTGAACCGACTACAGGAGAGCGGATTTCGCGGCAAGATGGCTAACCTTACTAGCATAAACGCACCCCAGAACGGTTATACACAATTGCGCGCGTTCAGCCGTGACGCATTCAAGCGAGAAGCCCGATGTCATCGAGCGGGTATTTTAGTTTGTTGCATAAACCACCCTCGCCATCTTAAAAGAAACGCGCTACGAGGATCCATGACGACGTGTGGACACTGCCTGTGCGGCACAACACATTGGGAATTTGAGGGCGCGGTCACCTGGGCCTGCTACTGCCATTGCGATGATTGCCGCCGCAATTGCGCGGCCCCGGTTGTCGCGTGGCTCGGTGTTCCAATTGTCAATTTTAGATGGACGGGTGCTGCGCCGAAAACGCACGAAAGCTCAAAAGGTGTTAAGCGGCATTTCTGTGCAAACTGCGGCTCACCAATGGGTTTCGAAGCCGATCATTATCCGGGCGGCATGCACCTTTACGCGGCCTCTCTCGATGATCCGGCAGATTTCGAACCGACCTTCCACGTCAATTACGAGAGCAAACTGCCATGGCTCCTGATCGAGGATGATTTGCTGAAATACGAAGGAACGCTCCTCCATACATCGGGCGATCTTTGGGATTATTCCTCGGTGACCGATTAAAGGCTTGGCTTCAAAAGCAGCGCTAAGCTGCCTTTTGTGCCTGAACAATACCTGCCCAGTCCGCCTTTTCTGAAAGAAGCGTAGCAAGATCCTCCGCCGGGATCGGTTTCGACAGAAGATAACCCTGCACCATGTCGTAGGAGAGCTGCTGCAAGAGACCGAGTTGTTCTTCTGTCTCGACCCCTTCGGCAACAATCTCCAATCCGAGCGCGCGGGACAGGAAACGCAGTGATGTGAGGAGGTTTTCGCCGGTCTCCGTCACACCGATATCGTCGATGAAGGATTTGTCCACTTTGAGCTTGTCAAAATGCATTTTGCGCAAGTATCCGATGGACGAATAACCCGTGCCGAAATCGTCAAGCGCGATCTGGAAGCCCGCTTCGCGCAGGCCATCCATGATGAAGGACACCAGATATTCGTCCTCCATGAAGGTGGTCTCCGTGATCTCGAACGTCACACGCGATGGGTTAATCCCGTAAAACGCAGCCCGTTCGCGGATTTCCTCGATCACTTTGGAATTGCGCAATTGCGCCGGCGAAAGGTTGATACTTGTTTTCAGCGCGTCAAGACGGGTCATATCTGAGAAGACCCGGTCAATGACGAAACGACCAAGATCAAAGATCAGTGAGGTGCGTTCCGCAATCGGGATAAAATAAGCCGGTGATACATTCCCCATGGTGGGCGAGTTCCATCGAACAAGCGCTTCTGCGAGCTCCAATTCACCGGTCTTGGCATCGATAATCGGCTGGTAGACGACATTGAACTCCTCGCAGGTTTCGAGGGCTTCCTGAAGCGCGATAATCGTGCGTTCTTCCTCACGTTTGTCGTGCTCTAGAGTCGGATCGTAACGGACCGGCTTTTGCACCTTGTGTTTTTTGGCGTGGTACATCGCGACATCCGCCCGACGGAGGAGTTCTGTCGACCGGAGGTCTTTGACATCGCCACTGCTATAACCGAGAGCATAAGTGATCTCGAACATGAAACCGTCAACATTGAGCGGATGTTTCGTTCTGCGCTTTAAAGCGTTGCAAAACTTGATGCACTGATCCTCGGACGTCTGCCCCCGAAATACGACAACGAATTCATCACCGCCCAGTCGCGCGGCAAAAGCATCTTCTGGTAGAGACAGCCCGATGTATTCCGCGAAGACCTTGATGAACCGATCGCCGACGTCGTGCCCGAAACTATCATTGATCCCTTTGAAGCCATTAAGATCAACGATGAGGGTCGAAATCGTGCCGCCGCATTTGCGGAGCTCAGCGAAACGCTCGTTGAGGGCGAGGCGGTTCGGCAGACAGGTGATCGCATCCTTGCGGGCAACGCGGAGCGCTTCCGCCTCGCTTGCAACAAGGAGCTTCGCATTCTTGCGCGCGAGCCAGGCAACCTTTCCTGTGAGGAGGAGGAAGACCGCCAATCCAATCGCAATCGGGACACTGACCGTTTTGATCAGCAGGTCCCCGGGCCGCGGAGGGGTCCAGTGAAGATGCGAAACGACAGTGCCATCCGGCCCCGTCAACGGCAATCTGGCTCCGGATCCTTCGTCGTCCGGTTTGACGTAGATGTCGTCAATCAGGAATTTGTCTGCGATCCTTGATAGAAACGCGTCATTCACGCGAAGCGCAAAGACCATCAGCGGAAATTCCTCAACCGGAACATCGGTCGTCTGACCCCAGGGCTGGATACGGGAAACAGCAATTGCATGGGTTTCCCCATCCAGTTCAAGATACGCGGTTTGCGTGTCCTTCACATCCCGTTTGTACATATTCAGTTTCGGCAGAAAACTCCGAACAACTTCGACAGGCACAACGGCATTATTGAGGGGAGCAGTCCCAGCCTCGATCGCAGTTTCGGTCCACGTCAGGCTCGACCAATCATCCGGAAGTACGATCTGGAGAACATGGAACTCCTTACCGTTCGCGCCGGCGCCCATGTTTTCGGTCAGCCATTCAACATCACGTGCGCGCGCGGCGTTAAAAGCGGCCGCCCAGCTTGCATAATCCGAGTTGAGAGAAGCAAGGCGATCCATCCTTCCTTCCAAGCCGCCCGCAACCATCTTCTGGCTGTCCTCAGCTGCAGTCCGATTGTTCTGTCCTGCTGTCCAAAGCGTCACGGCGACCACCATGGTCACGGCCATCACCATTGAGGTGAGCATCATGACCGAGAGTTTTCTGACAATCATTCGAAGGACTCCGGGGCGTTTTTAGTTTTTCTTACGGTAATCGTTAGGTGTTTCGATGCCGTAAAACGCTACGCTTAACGGAATATTTCCCTCGCGAACGGGCGGCGGCCTCTCGTATTCAGACTACGGCACCTTGCGCGCAAAGCTCACGCTTACGTTGACTCTCGGCAGCTTTTAAATTAAACAAACGTTTGTTTGGTTATTGAAAATGAGTGCGTCTTACCGATGGAAAAGCCCAAGCAGAGATCGAACAACCGCAACGAACACCTGCTCAACGCAGCGGCGGAACTCTTTTCAACACAAGGGTTTCGCGGAACAACCATGCGCGATATCGCCATGGTTTCCGGCATGCTACCGGGCTCAATCTATTACCATTACGGTTCGAAGGATGAGCTTGTCGTCGCAGTCTATGAGGCGGGTGTCGCCCTGATCGTCGGTTCGCTTGAAAATGCGACCCGAGGAATTGAAGATCCAACCGAGCGGTTACAGGCTGGACTGGCCAATCACGTCGAGGCGATCACTCGCAACAGCCATTACATGCAGGTGATCAACCGCGTGCTACCAGAAGATGTGCCTGGTCACGAAGACGTTCTGCGGACACTCAGGGCAAAGTACGAAGCCTGTTTTCGCGACCTCATCGAAGGCTTGCCCCTCGCAAACGGCGTCAATCCAACACTTCTGAGGCTCATGATCCTCGGTGCTGTCAACCAGACGCAATTCTGGTTCGATCCGGAGGGCAAAATGACACCGGCAGAGATCGGCGAGGCTTTTGCCCGTTTTCTCATCGAACCGATCACCCAAGTTGAAAGGGAGACAGCCGATGCCTGATATGAACGCACAAAAGCTTCGTGTGCTGGTGACGAAGATCGGTTTTGACGGCCACGATCGCGGCAGCCGCGTTGTCGCTGCTTATCTCCGCGATGCCGGGATGGAAGTCATTTATACGCCGCCCTGGCAGGAAATTGACGCGGTCGTCAATCTTGCCATGCAGGAAGACGTCGATGTGATCGGCATCTCAAGCCTCGCAACTGATCATCTCATCGTCCCCGATCTCATGAGAGCGCTGAAAGACGCCAATCTTGGCCATGTAGCGGTTATTGTAGGCGGCATCATTCCCGACGAAGAACACAAGCTCCTCTTCGATGTCGGCGTTTCCGGAATCTTTGGCCCTGGAACATCGCGCGACGACATTGTCGCAGAAGCTGAACGCTTCGGCGCGAAAGCCCGCAATGCCAAACTATCCGCAGAGGAGTTCGTATAATGACGAAAGACCTTGCACTCGCCCCTTCGATGGATGACGGGCAATTGACCCTTCCAGGCTTCGAAGAGGCAAAATCCGAGTGGCAGTCTGCCTATAGCAAACAGATCGGTGAGGACCGGCGCATCACCAACCGGTCCGGCATTGAAATCAAACCGATTTATACGAGCGAGGATTGGTCGCACGACCGCCATATGGCCGATCTCGGCTTTCCCGGCCAAGCCCCCTATACGCGCGGCATTTATCCGACAATGCACCGGGGCCGCACCTGGTCACAGCGCCAGTTGATCGGTCTTGGGACGCCATCGGACTACAATGAACGGATCCGCATGATCCTTGATCACGGCGCGAACGCGATCAGCCTCCTTCCCTGTAACTCGGGCTTTCGCGGGATCGATTGCGATGAAGCTCCCCTGCCCTTGCTTGGGACTTGCGGCACGGTTGTGAACACTGTCGATCATATGGATGAAGCGCTTGATGGCGTCGCGATCGATGACATTTCCACCGCCATGAACGACCCCTCGCCTTTCACGCTTTTTGCGTTCCTTTTGGGTGTTGCAAAGCGCCGGAGCGTTCCCTTCGAAAAGATCACCGGCACGTCGAACCAGTCTGATTACATCTCACATTATGTGGCTAACCATATGTTCTACCGGCTTTCGCAACCGGGCTCACGGCGGGTTCTCGTCGATCATGTTGCCTTTTGCCGAGACC
>JBCDCZ010000323.1:0-4853 GCA_039180865.1 Pseudomonadota bacterium
GATCCAAGTACGCGAAAGCGGTCGAGCGCAGATTGAAGGATCAGGCTTGCGGCGATGGAATCGATGCGTTCGGCGCGTTTCGCGCGACTTAAATCGGCTTCCAGCAAAGCGCGCTCAGCGGCAACGGTTGAAAGCCGCTCATCCCACAAGACAACCGGCAAATCCTGCAGTTTCTCCAGGTTGCGTTGAAAGGCACGGGTCGCCTGGGCGCGGGGACCTTCGCTTCCATCCATATTGAGGGGCAGGCCGAGTACAAGGCCGCCGGCGTTTTGGTCGCGAGCGGTGGCGAGCAGCGTCTCGGCATCCAAGGTGAATTTCCGTCTTTTTATCGTTAAAAGTGGCGACGCCACTGTCCAATGGGTGTCTGACACCGCAAGCCCGATAGTTTTCGTGCCGAGGTCGAGGCCCAACAGGCGCGCACCGAAGACCGTGTTCACGAAAGTCTGATCATCCAGGAGGGGCATAGCTGGGCTTTCTCAGGGTTTCGCCGCGTATCAAAAGAGCGGCCCTGTGTTAAAACCTGCCCAACTGGGCACGGTTTCACAATCCTGGCGTGCGACGTCGTGGACTTCGCTTATTCGGCGGTTCCGACCGGGTTTCAAGGCATTTATCATGGCGTATCTGGGCGATTTCTTTTCTATTATAGGGTCTTACGCCGATCAAATCGCAGCGTTGACCAAGAGCTTTGGCCCGTTCGGCGTCATCGTCTTTATGCTGCTCTACGTGGGGATCGTCATCTCCTTTTTGCCGATTACACCCTTCTCACTTGCCGCAGGGGCAATTTATGGCTGGTGGGGTATTCCGATTGCCTTTGCGAGCGCTAACCTCGGCGCTCTGCTGTCTTTCCTGATCGCGCGGGGGGCAGGGCGCAATTACATCCAAAGGGTCATCCGGCGCAGACCGCTTGCAGCCGTTATTGATCGGTGTGTTTTGCGCGGTGGATGGCGTCTCGTTCTTCTGATCAGACTTTCCGGCGTTCTGCCATTTGCCGTTCAGAATTACTCTTTCGGTCTGACGGGACTTAAAGTTCGGCCCTATGTTACGGCAACGCTGATTGGTCTTATTCCTGGAACTTTTGTGAAGGCGTGGATCGGTAAGTCCGGTGTTGATGTGCTTTCAGATGACCGTCCGTCCAGTTACATTGAGGTGGCAAGTCTTGTTGCGGCCCTCATCATCACGCTCACCATGCTTGGCTACATTGGGCGTCTCGCTTACCGAGAGCTGAAACGCGCGGGTATGATAGAGAACGGTGAAACAACGGAGCGTTGAACGCGCGTTAGGCGTTGCGTGCCCGGCTTGCGCTCTGCTATAGCGCACCGCACGTTACGAACACCAAGACCCGGCGCCAGACGGGCCTGAAACACCCGAGAAACTCAATGTCCGTAGATACTGAAACCGTCAAACGCGTTGCAAAACTTGCGCGGATTGCGATCGACGACGCCCAGGCTGAGACGATGAAAGGGGAACTTAATCAGATCCTCGATTGGGTAGAACAGCTCAATGAAGTTGATGTCGAAGGTGTTGATCCCATGACATCTGTGGTTGCCCAGACGATGAGAATGCGCAGCGACGGCGTTACGGATGGCGGTTACGCCGATAAGATCACGCTCAATGCGCCTGCCAGCGACGACGATTTCTTCGCTGTCCCGAAAGTTGTCGAATAGGCGACGTCCGAACCACTTTCCTCCCGGCCCACCAGATTGAAACCAAGCGGAAGCGATACGAACCGTGAGCGACTTGACCCACTTTTCCATTTCCGAAGCGCGCGAACACTTGTCACAAAAAGCGTTTTCGTCTGTCGAACTGACCGAAGCCTATCTCTCCGCGATTGAAGCATCGAACAGCCTTTTCAATGCCTATGTGGAAGTGACGTCTGACCGCGCACTTGCTGACGCTAAGCGGTCTGATGAGAAAATAGCAAACGGGGAGGCGGGCTCTCTTGAAGGTATCCCGCTTGGTATCAAGGACCTTTTCTGCACTATCGGTCACCACAGCCAGGCTGCAAGTCATGTGCTCGACGGTTTTCGTCCGGCTTATGAATCCACGGTAACGCAAAATCTCTGGAACGATGGTGCCGTTATGCTCGGCAAACTCAATATGGATGAGTTTGCCATGGGGTCGTCGAATGAGACCTCCTACTATGGCCCGGTGACCAATCCCTGGCGGATGGCAGGCGATAATCGCAATCTTGTTCCGGGCGGATCGTCCGGTGGGTCCGCCGCAGCGGTTTCGGCCTTTCTGTGTGCGGGCGCAACGGCGACCGATACCGGTGGTTCCATCCGGCAACCGGCGGCATTTACCGGAACGGTCGGGATCAAACCGACCTATGGACGGTGCTCACGATGGGGGGTCGTTGCCTTCGCGTCTTCCCTCGATCAAGCCGGTCCCATCGCGCGGACCAATCGCGATGCCGCGATCCTTTTGAAATCCATGGCAAGTATCGACCACAAGGACACAACATCGGTCGATATCCCGGTTCCGGATTACGAGGCTGCGATTGGCCAGTCGGTCAAAGGTCTCAAAATCGGTATTCCCAAGGAGTACCGCATGGACGGAATGGACGCTGAAATCGAAACGCTCTGGCAGACCGGTATTGAATGGTTGAAAGCCGCTGGCGCGGAGGTCGTTGACATTTCTCTGCCGCACACGAAGTACGCCCTTCCCGCCTATTACATTGTTGCACCTGCAGAAGCGTCCTCAAATCTTGCGCGGTACGACGGCGTAAAATACGGCCTTCGTGTTGAAGGCGATGACATTACCGATATGTACGAGAAGAGCCGTGCTGCGGGCTTCGGCCATGAAGTCCAGCGTCGCGTGATGATTGGAACATATGTGCTCTCCGCGGGCTATTATGACGCCTACTACCTGCGGGCGCAGAAGGTGCGCACATTGATTAAGCGCGACTTTGAAACCGTTTATGGCGATGGTGTCGATGCGATCCTCACGCCAGCGACGCCGACACCTGCCTTCCCGATTGGTGACGAAGACATGGCGGCAGATCCGGTGAAAATGTATCTCAATGATATTTTCACAGTGACCGTGAACATGGCGGGCTTACCGGGCATTGCGATACCGGCCGGGCTTTCTGAAAAGGGCCTACCGCTTGGTCTTCAACTGATTGGCCGCCCGTTCGAGGAGGAAACATTGTTTCGGCTTGGACAGGTGATCGAAGATTCAGCGGGTCGTTTTGAGCCAGAGAAGTGGTGGTAGGCGTTTCGTTTTCGTATCGAATTGAGCTACCAACATCACCATGTTGAAAAGAATACTGAAACGAAGCAGTCTATTTGTGCTGCTTTTGGGCATCGGCCTGCTACTCATCGTCCTAGCGTTTACGATGACCCTTAGGCCCTACGCCCTTTCATCAGTCCTTGAGGGATATCCTGCGCCCCAATGGCCGTCGGGCGGTGATTTCGCAACGCACGCTGCGTCCGAACCGGTGCTAAATCGCGCGGAAGATGTGCGTAAACCGGCTGCCGGTCTGTCGAACCTCCTCAATTCGTCCGGCGCAAGTATCCTTCTCGCAGTGAAAGACGACAAGATCGTGCTTGAGCATTATGCAGAGGGTTATGACGAAGGTAGCCTTCTCAATTCCTATTCGATGGTGAAAAGTCTCGTTGGTGCGCTTGTCCTCAAGGCGGTCGATGATGGCAAGATCGCCTCTCTTGACGAGACGCTCGCCACATTATCGCCGAACGTAGCATCACTTCCTGTCGGGAAGGTGAGTCTTCGTTCTGTTCTCGATATGACGAGCGGTATTCAGTTCGAAAAGCCGGCCGGTGTTGCGGGTGATCTGACCCGCGACCAGAAGGCAGAGGCGCTCACCTTCAATCCATGGAGTGCGCTTTCGAAACTCCATATTCAAGGTGTCAGAGCGATTTTGCCTGAGATGAGAGTTGTTGCATCGGACTCAGGAGCCTTCTCATATCAGAACGCCAACACAGCACTTCTTGGCCTTGTCCTGGAAGAAACATATCAGATGCCGCTTAGCGATCTTCTCGCTGATAAGATCTGGCGGCCAGCCGGTGCAGGTACCTTTCACTGGCGGCTTTATCCTGGGCAAACGGACCTCACCGCATATTGCTGTCTTTATGCAACTCCAATCAGCTGGGCGCGGGTTGGCGCCTTCCTGATGACAAATGGCGGCGACCACCCGTTTCTTTCAAAACCTATGCATGATTACCTGATGGGTTTGGATGTCGACGCCAAATCACGGAGGTCTGGCGTGTATCGGAGCCAATGGCGCTACGATGTTCTCGACCGGCAGGGGGAAGTGTTTCAGGGCCCCTTTGCCTATATGCTTGGGCAGCGTGGTCAGATAACCTATCTCTTTGAAGCTGAAAACTTGATTGTTGTCCGTTTCGGAACGCTCAAGCAGTTGCTTCATTCTACACTTTATGAAATTGAACACTCCCTGAGATAGGCAAAGGCTGAGAGAATGACCGAGCGGCTGAAAACAGCTGAGGAGTGTGTCACGCGCGAGGATGTGCGGCACGAAATCGACCGTATCGATGATGCTGTCGTCGATCTTCTTGCCGAGCGGTGGCAATATGTCGACCGCATGTGGCAAATCAAGAATAATGCAGCCGAGGCTGTTGTCCCGTGGCGTATTCAGGCCGTGATTGACCGGGTCCGCGCACGGGCAGAAGAGAAAGACATGCCCGCCGAACTTGCCGAAGCGCTCTGGCGTCAGATCATCGGATGGGCAATCCAGTACGAAGAAGAAAAATTGCGCGCACGTGAAGGCGAAGGCAGCTAGAACCTTTATCCGGACACTTCTTTCGGTTTCACCACGGATTGAGAAGAAAAGAGAAATCCAATGGGCCTTGTCGATACCCGCACCCCCGACCCGCAGA
>JBCDCZ010000324.1:0-4846 GCA_039180865.1 Pseudomonadota bacterium
CGCCGCTTAATTCATGGCCGGATAACGCAAGCCTCGATAAAGCGCGCCGCCTTCTCTGGCCGGTGAAGAAGAAATACGGCAATGCGCTGAGCTGGGCCGACCTGATCGCCATGGCTGGTACTGTCGCCTACCAGTCCATGGGCCTCAAGGTGTTCGGTTTTGGCTTTGGTCGTGCCGATATCTGGGGACCGGAAATCGACATCAACTGGGGATCGGAAACTGAAATCCTCGCACCGTCAGAAGAGCGCGTCTCAGACACCAGCGACCCTGAAACGATGTACAACCCGCTTGCCGCCTCACATATGGGTCTCATCTACGTCAATCCGGAAGGCGTGAACGGCAATCCTGACCCGGCGCTGACTGGTAAATATGTCCGCACGACATTTGCCCGTATGGCAATGAACGACGAAGAGACGGCTGCTCTCACTGTCGGTGGCCACACAGTTGGTAAAGCGCACGGGACTTCGAGCGGTGATCAGGTCGGTCGCGAGCCGACCGCGGCAACAATCGAAGAAGCAGGACTTGGCTGGTCAAACCCGGGCTTCGACGGCAAGGCGAGTTCCCTCCACACATCCGGTCTTGAAGGTGCCTGGACCACCAATCCGACCAAGTGGGACAATGGCTATCTTGAGCTTCTCTTCGGCTACGAATGGGAACTCAAGAAGTCGCCCGCTGGCGCATGGCAGTGGGAGCCGATCGACATCCGCGAGGAAGACAAGGTGCCGGATGCAAGCGATCCGTCCATCAAGCACAATCCGATCATGACGGATGCGGATATGGCCATGAAAGTGGACCCGATCTACCGCGAAATCTGCGAGCGGTTCAAAGCCGATCCGGACTACTTCGCCGACACATTCGCCCGGGCCTGGTTCAAACTGACCCACCGCGATATGGGGCCGAGAGCAAACTATTATGGCCCGTTCGTCCCGTCAGAAGATCTGATCTGGCAGGATCCGATCCCGGCTGGCAGCACCAGCTACAACGTCGATGTTGTCAAGACGAAGATTGCAGAAAGCGGTCTGTCTGCGGCTGAGATGATTGCAACGGCCTGGGACAGTGCTCGCACATTCCGCGGCTCCGACAAGCGTGGTGGTGCCAATGGTGCACGCATTCGTTTGGCCCCGCAAAAAGACTGGGTCGGTAACGAGCCGGATCGTCTCGCGAAAGTTCTGGGCATTCTGGAACCGATTGCAGCCGAAACCGGTGCATCTGTTGCTGATGTGATCGTTCTTGCAGGCAATGTCGGCATTGAGCAGTCAATCAAGGCCGCAGGTCATGATATGGCCGTACCATTTGCTCCAGGCCGTGGCGATGCCACCGACGAACAGACCGATGCTGACAGCTTCTCAGTCCTCGAGCCATTCGCTGATGGTTTCCGGAACTTTGAGAAGGAAGACTTCGCTGTCAGCCCGGAAGAAATGATGCTCGATCGGGCGCAACTCATGGGCTTGACCGCGCAGGAGATGACGGTCCTGATTGGCGGTTTGCGCACACTTGGCGTCAATTATGGTGGATCAAAGCACGGTGTCTTCACAGACCGTGAAGGTCAGCTGACGACGGACTTCTTTGTCAACCTGACGGACATGGAAAACTCTTGGCAACCGGTTGACGGCGGCACCTATGAGCTCAAGGACCGCAAGACGGGTGCGACTAAGTGGACGGCGACGAGTGCTGATCTTGTCTTCGGTTCTAACTCGGTTCTGCGTGCCTATGCTGAAGTTTACGCGCAGGATGATAATGCCGAGAAATTTGTTCGGGATTTCGTTGGGACCTGGGCGAAGGTCATGAACGCGGACCGTTTCGATCTGGCTGCCTAACGCATCGGTTGCGGCACCCTTTGGTGGGTGCCGCGACTCATTCCCTGGAAGTAGGACCCACAGTGTCCCGACGATCTACGGATGAATGTCCCTCGGGCATTTCGACCGGAAATAGATTCGCGTCCAGTCAAAGCCCGCATCAATCCCTTTTTCCGAAAGCCAGAGTTCGTGCAGCTTGTAAGCCTCCCATTCGCTCTGGTTGGGGCACTCCCACGTCCGATTTACAAACTGAACGTCGTGAACAAGTTCATGCAGCAAAACCGCGACATCCTCCAGACGTGTCTCCGACCATGATCCGACTAGGTAGATCCTGCGGTTGATCGGGTCATAAACGCCGAGGTCATTCGGTTCTACGACCATGCGGCGATCTTCATAGGGAATGTCTTCGCCAACAGCGCAGAACAGGATTTCGGGCGGCTCGGCCTTTGGTTTGGATAAGTCGTAGTCGGTCTTTGCTTCGATCCATTCATAAAGTTCTATGATCGTCTCATGCGTCGGCTGAGAGCAATCTTTGGCGCGCGCAGGGAAGGGGAGCGTTCCCGCAGCAACAAGCGCGATAATTACGAGGCAACCAAACAGAGTGCTTTGCCTCCAAATCTTATTGTTGGATGGGTTTATCATCCTCTGCTGGGAGAAGCGCAGTCTCCGATCGGCCATCTGCCACACCAATAGTCCTCGGAATTCTGCGTATATGTTCGCCCAGTCTGGATAACGATCATTGACCTCAATCAGTTCAGGTTATCGGAAGAGGCTATTATCAAGTGCTGCCTTGGTCTTCGGCCAAAAAGCCGACGAAGCGGCTAACGAGGCCGCCTCTGGGCGCATTTGGAGGCCAGATTGCGTAAACGCCAACCGGCTCTACGGTCCATTCCGGGAGCAGGTGAACAAGCGCTCCGTTTTCCAGGTCGGTTTCAATCAGAAAATCAGGCAGCGTCGCAAGGCCGGCTCCCCCGCGTGCCAGCCTGTAGAGTGCATTGGCATCGTTCACACTGATTTTGGGCTCTGGAATAGATACAACGAGCGTCTTATCCCCATTGCGAAACTCCGGTTTGCGATGACCGACCGGCGCAAGTTCAATCCAGTCCCAATTACTCAGGTCTTCGGGCGAAGCGGGTTTCTCGCGTTCTTCCAGATAGGCGGGTGAGGCAACCAGTTTTCGTTCCACATCAAAGAGCTTGCGTGCCTTAAGGGTGCTGTCCTCGAGCCAACCCATGCGGATTGCAACATCAAGACCGTCGGCAATGAGTTCGCGCCTCACATCGGCAAAATCGATGGAAAGGCTGACATTCGGATAGTCATGCGAAAAAGCAGCCACGCGATCAATCACCCGCGAGCGGGTCAGAACGGCGGGGGCGGTTACCCGAAGGAGCCCCGAAGGTTGCGGAGCCTGATCGGAAACCTCCTGTAATCCTGCTTCGGCGGCCTGGATCATGTCCCGTGCAGCGTTGAGCAACCGCTCGCCGTCGGGTGTCACGGAAAGTTTGCGGGTAGATCGATAGAGAAGGGCGGTCCCAAGCCGGTCTTCAAGTTGCGTGATGTGATGGCTAACCACCGATGGTGACAGGCGAAGGGCTTTGGCCGCGCCCCGAAAGGAGCCATGGTCAACGGTCTTTGCGAAGATCGCGATTTGGCGCAGTTGATCGAGCATTATTAAATAAATCCGAACAAACAAGTCTATTTATCCCATCTTATGATGGAATTGAAGTGGCGCCATATTGAGTGTGTTGATCATCGCCCGGGACGGTCTCGGGCAGCTTAACCAATGGGAAGGGAGAACCCCATGAAACGGCTCACAACCACGGTACTCGCCGCCGCAATTCTGATTTTGCCGATGGCTGGTATCGCGCAAGCCGACAACAAAGCTGTTGTCCAGAAATTCTATGATTTCCTCAGTAATCCAACGTCTGCAAACCATGCCGCTGCGGTCAAGACCGCGACGTCCGAAAAGTGGGAGAGCATCGGCGACTATTCGGGCAAAGTGAAAAGTCGCGATAAATTCGTAGCCCAGGTAGGAGGCTTCGGGAAACTGATTCCTGATCTAAATTGGGCAGTGGAAGATATGATCGAGGATGGCGACACGATTGTTGTTCGGGGTCGCGCGACTGGTACACCCGCCGGTCCCTTGTTCGGTGTTGATGGGAACGGAAAGAGCTTCGAAATCATGAGCATCGACATCCACACTCTGGAAGAGGGTCGGATCGTCAGAACATATCATGTGGAAGACTGGGCGGGAGCCTTGCGCCAGCTGAGCGCCGAGTAGCGCTTGGACACAGATCGCAGATATTAATCCACTAAAAAACGGCCGCCAGTTTCTGGCGGCCGTTTCGGAGAGTGACCGGGGATGCCCCCGAGATGTTCTTCCCCGGCCCGAGGGAGGGTTCGCCTTAGTAAGGTGCGATTCTCACCCAGTTCTCGTCACCCTGACCGATGTGTTTCGGGATGTCTGCCCGCCACTTTTCCTGAGCGCCGGCATGAACTTTGAGGTAAAGCTTGTTGTCCACGATCTGCCAGACATTCGGGTCTCCCGGACGCTTGTAGTTCTGAGAGGCTGCCCAGGCGCAATACCCGTCATATTGCGGTGCATAAGCCGTCGGGTTTGCAGCGAACGTGTCGCGGTTTTCCGCACTGGAGAAGAACCAGACGGCTCCATTCCAGAAGTGGTGGAATTTGGCTTCACCCGGTTTAGGAGCGCCGTCCGTAAAGTAGGACACCGCGTCATGTCCACCGATCGCGGTTGCAAGCGTGTTGGTCGCATGAGCAGGACCGGCGGCATAAAAGCCCGTCAACGCAATGGCCATGGCCAGGACGGGCAAGAGTTTCCTTATCATCATTCACCTTCGTTTTTGGAAGCTGTGAAAGCTTGGTTTTGACAGTTTCGTCGCGCTATGGGCCCGACGAGTGCAAGACTAGGTGATTGTGCGCAGATTGCTCAAATCACGCATTATCAAGAAAAATTTTATTGAATACTTAATTATGCGAAATATTACTGAATCATGTGGTGATTAAACGAGATTAATGGTAAAAATATA
>JBCDCZ010000325.1:0-4788 GCA_039180865.1 Pseudomonadota bacterium
ATGAAGAACCTAGCTAACGTTCCATGAGACGTTTAGCATCCCGCCTATCAACGCCCCTTGAGACCTTACTGTTGGACATGCCGGCGCTTGCGGAAAACCGGATCGGAGCATCGAATGTGCGACAGGTTTCTGTCTGGCGGCCGACGGACGTTCCTCCTGAAAACCTCCCACTCATCGTTTGTCTCGCCGCCTATCTATCAAGTGGGCCTTCACTCACCGGATGGCGCAACTTCGGCGAAAGTATTCCAGAACGCCTCGACCGGCTCTATGAACAGGGCACACTCGAACCGGCAGTGGTGGTTTTCGTCGACAGCTTCAATCGTCTCGGCGGAAACCAGTTCGTGAATTCCCCGATTATTGGCAAATGGACCGATGCACTCGCCGATGATCTGATCCCGGCAATTGAACACCGCTATGGGTGCGGAGGGCCGGGGCTCCGCGGCCTTTTCGGCCATTCATCAGGAGGATACGGGGCACTCTACAATCTGGCATTACGCCCGGATGTCTGGTCCGCCGCCGCATCCCACGCGGGCGATTGCGGGTTCGATCTGGTCTACCGGCCAGAACTTCCAAAAGCTGTCAGGACACTGGCTTCTTTCGAAGGCGATATTGAAGAATTCCTGAGAGCCTTCTGGCTGAAAGAAAAGCCCAAGGGCGAAGAAGTCTCCACGCTCATGATGCTCGCCATGGCTGCAAGCTATGATCCGGTCGATGAGAATGGCGGCCCCATTATTCGGCTGCCGGTGTCGCTGGACGCCTGTGAAATGATCGAAAGCCGATGGGCCAAGTGGTTGGCATACGATCCCCTGTCCTTCGCTGCTGCACAAGCTGAAGCCCTCAGCTCCTCTAAGCTGATCTATGTTGATTGCGGCAGACAGGACGAGTTCAACATCCTCTACGGATCACGTCGATTGAACCGAATACTCGAAACCGCAGGGGCTCCAATCATTTACGAAGAATTTGACGGCGGACACGGCACAATCGGCCCCCGCTACGAAGTTAGCCTACCAAAACTCATAAGTAGTCTTATGCGGGTTTCCAACCCGTTAGAAACGGTGCAAAATTGACAGGATGTCGCAGTATTAGAGACGCTGGGAGGTCAAGAAATCTTGGCTGGCGGGGGCGGCCCACGAAGGCGAGTGAATACTCACTGGGCGTTCCAATGAATAACGACGCAAATAGTGAACAAACCAAACCGCACGAACACGGTCGGCGGCGGCGTACATTTTCAGGCCCGTTAAACGTCCTGGGAAAACCACTTGTCCCGTGCGGATGTGAACTATGCGGATGCTGCGAATCTGAAAACACGCTGGAACAACCGAACCGCTATCTGTGCGGCCGCGTCACGAAAGAATTCAAATCCTTCGTCGAAGACCAACATGCCCTTCTCGAAGGGAGTCCGGCATCTGGAATTGCCTTCAAATCCGAACGGGACGAAGATCAGATATGCATCGACGAACTTCGCTGCTTGAGTGTCGGTCTTTGGTACAATGCGTATAAGCTGGGTTGCGCGCCGCCGGTTATTCTTGAATCAACCCATGAGGATGTTCTGATCGACATATCCGTCGACGTTCTGAGCGCAATTGCCGAATACAGTACGCTTTACGACTGATCAGTAAGCCCCATATTCCGCAACACCGGGTGTCTGAAACCTCTGTGTCCCGACAAGTGCGGTAGTCTCTTCCGCGTTGCAACACCGCAAGCGTCGAAACCGCTTTGACATGCACAAAACCAGTGATATTTGAGCGCCATGACCGACCTTGCCCATATTCGAAATTTTTCGATCGTTGCCCACATCGATCACGGAAAATCGACGCTCGCCGACCGCCTCATTCAAGTGACTGGTGGCTTGAGCGAACGCGAAATGAAAGATCAGGTGCTCGATAATATGGAGATCGAGCGCGAGCGCGGGATCACCATTAAAGCTCAAACGGTTCGCTTGGAATTCAAGGCAAAGGACGGCGAAACCTATGTTCTCAATCTGATCGACACGCCAGGACACGTCGATTTCGCCTATGAAGTCAACCGCTCGCTCGCCGCATGCGAAGGGTCTCTTTTGGTAGTCGATGCCTCGCAGGGTGTTGAGGCTCAGACCCTCGCCAATGTTTATCAGGCAATCGAAGTCGACCATGAGATCGTTCCCGTCCTAAACAAGATTGACCTTCCTGCGGCTGAACCCGACCGGGTTAAAGAACAGATAGAAGACGTCATCGGCCTTGACGCAAGCGATGCAGTCATGATCTCGGCAAAAACTGGCCTCGGTATTGAGGATGTTCTGGAAGCGATCATTGAACGGCTGCCACCACCAACTGGCGAACCGGATAGCCCGCTCAAGGCGATGCTCGTCGATTCCTATTATGACGCCTATCTGGGCGTCGTGGTCATTGTCCGCATCATCGACGGAACCATGAAAAAGGGGCAGTCGATCAAAATGATCGGAACCGATGCGACTTATTCGGTTGAGCGCATCGGCGTTTTCCGGCCGAAAATGGAAACGGTCGATGCTCTCAATCCCGGCGAAATCGGCTTTATTACCGCATCAATCAAAGAAGTTGCCGATACCAGGGTCGGCGATACAATTTGTCTCGCCAAGGGCGAACCGGTCGAACCGCTGGCAGGTTTCCGTGAAGCACAACCGGTTGTCTTTTGCGGGCTGTTCCCGGTTGATGCGTCCGAGTTCGAAGAACTGCGTGCGGCCATGGGGAAACTGAGGCTCAACGATGCAAGCTTTTCTTTTGAGATGGAATCATCAGCTGCGCTCGGATTTGGTTTCCGGTGCGGTTTTCTTGGTCTGCTTCATCTGGAGATCATCCAGGAGCGCCTGGAACGGGAGTTCGGCCTCGACCTGATCGCGACTGCGCCGAGCGTTGTTTACGAAATGTCGATGACAGACGGCTCGGAGACGGAACTTCACAATCCCGCCGATATGCCGGATGTCGTCAAGATTGATGAAATCCGGGAACCCTGGATTCGCGCAACAATCCTGACGCCCGACGATTATCTTGGAGCAATTCTGAAACTCTGCCAGGAACGCCGGGGGCTTCAGATCGAACTGTCTTATGTCGGAACCAGGGCCATGGTGACCTATGACCTTCCGCTCAACGAAGTTGTCTTTGATTTCTACGACCGATTGAAATCCATATCGAAGGGATATGCGAGTTTCGACTATCAAATCACGGACCACCGAGCTGGCGATCTCGTCAAGATGCAGATCCTTGTCAACGCGGAACCTGTCGACGCGCTGTCCATGCTGGTCCATCGCTCACAGGCCGAAGCCCGCGGCCGTGTGATGTGTGAGAAGCTGAAGGACCTCATCCCGCGGCACATGTTCAAGATCCCGATCCAGGCGGCGATTGGTGGCCGGATTATCGCGCGCGAGACGATTGCCGCTTTGCGCAAAGACGTCACTGCCAAGTGTTATGGCGGCGACGTATCCCGGAAGCGCAAGCTTCTTGAAAAGCAAAAGGCGGGTAAAAAGAAGATGCGGCAGTTCGGCAAGGTGGAAATTCCGCAGGAAGCCTTTATCGCCGCGCTTAAAATGGACGGCTAGGCGACAGCCATGAGCGGGCAGATAACCCGACCGGAAGTCATGGCGATCTTGAACGTAACGCCGGATTCCTTTTCCGATGGCGGAAAGTTCGACACGGTGGATACAGCGGTCGCGCAGGCCCTGTTATGCGAAGCCGACGGCGCGGACATCCTGGACATCGGCGCGGAATCAACCCGACCGGGTCATCAATCTATCAGTTCGGAAGAGGAATGCGGACGTCTTCTACCGGTGCTCGACGCTCTTATGGACCGACAGGCACTACCGATTTCAGTCGACACCTACAAATCCACGGTCGCCGAAAAAGCGCTAGGTAAAGGCGCGCGGATCATCAACGATGTCTGGGGCTTGCAGCGCGATGAACGGATGGCGTCTGTCGTCGGCGCCAGTGATGCCTCAGTTGTCATCATGCACAATCGTTTCGAAGGGGCTGACGATACGATCGACATATTCGATGACATGGCGCGCTGGTTCGACCGCTCGCTCGACCTCGCCCGAAAGGCCGGAATCTGCGATGACAGGATCATTCTGGATCCTGGAATCGGATTTGGAAAAACCTTTGATCAAAACCTGGTGGTTCTCGCTCATCCTGAGAAGCTTCAGCAACGAGGCTTAAGAACGTTGATCGGTCTGTCACGAAAGAGTTTTCTCGGCAAAATCCTTGATACCGACACAGCCGACCGCCTTCATGGAACTATGACGGCCAACCTTCTCAGTGTCGCAAAAGGAGCAGACATTATACGCGTCCATGATGTCAAACCGCATGTCGATATGATCAAGGTGCTGATGGCACTTGACGGCGCGGCACGATAAAATAATAAGCTGACCGTTACTCTTTGGCATTCGGGATTCTTATCCCGCAACGTGGGGCATGGCGCGCGATGAGCGACAAAATCCTGGTTTCAAACCTGAGGTTGCATGCACATCACGGGGTGTTCTCGGAAGAGAACACGCTCGGTCAGAAATTCGATATCGATATCGAATGCACACTCGACACGCGCCCTTTTGCGGGTGATGACGACTACCAATCGGCCGTTTGCTACGGCTCTCTTTGCAAGATTGCCGAAGATGTTTCAAACTTGGGACCATTTCGCCTGATCGAAAAGTTCGGCCACGAAATAGCGATGACTGCGCTCCAGCGGTATGACGACATCGAGGCTATTCGTATTGTTATCCGAAAGCGTTCAGCGCCGGTGTCTCAAATAGTCGATTATCTGGGTGTCGATATTACGCGCACCCGA
>JBCDCZ010000326.1:0-4757 GCA_039180865.1 Pseudomonadota bacterium
GATATTGTTGGACGCCAGATCTTTGACAGTAGGGGAAATCCGACCGTTGAAGTCGATGTCAGGCTGGAGGACGGGTCATTCGGTCGGGCTGCCGTCCCTTCCGGCGCGTCAACCGGCGCACACGAGGCTGTCGAGCTCCGCGATGGTGGTCCAACATACATGGGCAAAGGTGTCGGGCAGGCCGTTGAAGCCGTTAATTCAGAGATCTTCCAAGCGCTGAGCGGTCTTGATGCCCGAGAGCAATCAAAGATCGATGGGATGATGTGCGCTCTTGATGGCTCGGCCAATAAGGGTCGCATCGGCGCGAATGCAATTCTTGGCGTATCCCTTGCAATTGCCAAGGCTGCGGCGGCCTCGGCGTCGCTTCCTCTTTACCGCTATGTTGGCGGGGCCAGGGCTCATGTTCTACCGGTCCCAATGATGAACATCATCAATGGCGGTGAACATGCCGATAATCCGATTGATGTTCAGGAATTTATGGTCATGCCGCTCGGCGCCGAAAGTCTGGCAGATGCTGTCCGGATCGGATCTGAGATTTTTCATACATTGAAGAAAGCACTATCCGGAGCAGGTCATAACACGAATGTCGGCGATGAAGGCGGTTTTGCCCCCAACATTGCCTCAACAGATGAAGCGATTGGGTTCATCATGCGCGCCATCGAAACGGCCGGTTACAAGCCTGGCGACGATGTCGGTCTCGCGCTCGACTGTGCTTCGACCGAGTTTTTCTCAGGCGGCGTCTACAATCTCAAGGGTGAAGGCAAAACACTCGATAGCGCGGCCATGGCGGATTACCTTGCCGACCTCGTCAATCGTTTCCCGATCTATTCTATCGAAGATGGTATGGCAGAGGACGATTGGGAGGGATGGAAGCTTCTGACCGATCTTATTGGCGACCGGTGTCAGTTGGTCGGCGATGATCTTTTCGTCACGAATACGGCGCGCTTGAGCGACGGAATCGCCCGAGGGTGTGGAAACTCGATTCTCGTTAAGGTAAACCAGATTGGCACTTTGTCGGAAACCCTGGATGCTGTGGAGATGGCACACCGCGCCAAATACACCAGTGTAATGTCGCACCGATCAGGTGAAACGGAAGATGCAACAATTGCTGATCTTGCGGTCGCGACGAATTGCGGACAGATCAAAACCGGTTCCCTAGCTCGGTCGGATCGTATGGCGAAATACAATCAGCTCATTCGGATCGAAGAAGAGCTTGGCGGGCAGTCGGTCTATGCCGGACGCGGAGCGCTCTCGTTCCTCTAGGACAATTCAAACGGGTTTAACCTGAACAACGCGAACGTTCGACAGTTGTGGCATTGGTCTTGCCGAATGAATGCCATTTTATGGTCGGGTTATTTACGAATTCATAAGGGTGTTTGGTCATCGTGGCGCTGGTGAAATTGATCCAGTAACGAGTTTTTCATGGCAACACGCCAGCGCAAGAAATCTGTCGTCGGAAGATTTGTTCTTCCCTGCTTAACCCTCGCATTTCTCGGATATTTTGGCTTTCACGCCCTGCACGGCACCTATGGCCTGATCGGGTTCCAGGCTATCCGCACAACGATCGATGAACGCCGTTTAGTCCTTGACGAATTGGTCCTTGAAAGGGAGCGGCTCGAGCGACAGGTCGCTCTTCTTGGCTCAAGCTCACTTGATCGTGATACTGTCGAGGAATATGCCCGCGCCCAGCTCAATGTCGCCCATCCCAACGAAGTCATTGTGTTGATTTCACAGCAGGATAATTAAAAATAACAAAAATTAAGCTAATTATAAAAATTAGCATTAATTCAGTTAATCTGTATCTTTTGTCGAAAAATCAAGAGATTACACGTATTTTTCTGTAAAGTTTTTCCGTTTATTTTCGCCAGTGCTTCTGCTATAGGTTGCGAAACCAACCGAAATGGGAGGAGAGGCATGGCGACTGAGGCGAAGCGGGCCACCGGACGCTCGCGATCGAAAGCTGCAAAAGTATCGATCACCAAATTCAATAAAGAACAAGAGCTTCAGGCCTATAAGGATATGCTCCTCATCCGCAGGTTTGAGGAGAAAGCCGGTCAGCTCTATGGCATGGGGCTGATTGGCGGGTTCTGTCACCTCTATATCGGTCAGGAAGCCGTCGTCGTCGGAATGCAAATGTGCATCAATGAGGGCGAGGATCAGGTGATCACCGGCTATCGCGACCACGGGCATATGCTCGCCTGTGGCATGGATCCGAAAGGCGTCATGGCAGAACTGACCGGTCGCATGGGTGGTCTTTCCAAAGGGAAGGGCGGCTCAATGCATATGTTCTCTCGTGAGAAACAATTCTTCGGCGGCCATGGCATCGTTGGCGCGCAAGTGCCGCTCGGCGCGGGACTCGCCTTCGCCAATAAGTACCGCGGCGATGGCAAAGTATCGCTCACATATTTCGGGGATGGTGCTGCGAACCAGGGGCAGGTCTATGAGACCTTCAACATGGCGTCGCTGTGGAAGCTCCCCGTTATTTTCATTATTGAAAACAACCACTATGCGATGGGAACATCGGTTTCCCGCGCTTCGGCGCAGACTGAGTTCGCGCAAAGGGGCGCGTCCTTTGAGATTCCGGGTGTGAAAGTTGACGGCATGGATGTTCGGGCTGTTCACGCGGCAGGCGAGGAAGCTGTTGCCCATTGCCGCTCCGGCAAGGGGCCAATGATCCTTGAAATGAGCACGTACCGGTACCGCGGGCACTCAATGTCTGATCCGGCAAAGTACAGGTCGAAGGACGAAGTGCAGAAGATGCGTTCTGAACACGACCCGATCGAACAGGTCAAAGCGAGGCTGATTGAAAGCGGTGATTCAACCGAAGAAGATCTCAAAGCCATCGATAAAGAGGTTCGCGCGGTCGTCAATGAGGCGTCTGATTTTGCGACCAATGATCCGGAGCCGCCAATTAGCGAGCTCTATACCGACATTCTGCGTTAAGGGAGGCCGCACATGCCAACGGAAATTTTGATGCCGGCGCTCTCGCCGACGATGGAGGAAGGCAATCTCGCCAAATGGCTGAAGGCAGAGGGCGACAGCGTAGCCCCTGGTGATGTTATCGCTGAGATCGAAACCGATAAGGCGACGATGGAAGTTGAAGCCGTTGACGAGGGTGTGCTTGCCAAGATTCTTGTTCAGGAAGGCAGTGAAAACGTCAAAGTGAATACGCCAATCGCCTTGCTCGCTGCTGACGGAGAAGACGCAAGCGCCGTGGAAGCTCCGGCTGCGCCTGCTGCCGCTAACAGCGAAGCCCCTGCTGCGCCGGTGGCAGCTGCCGCGCCAGCCGAGGTTATCCAATCCGGTCCGCCGCAGGCCGAAGTGCAGGGCGATCCCGATATTCCTGCGGGTACTGAAATGGTGACGACCACCGTGCGTGAAGCTTTGCGGGACGCAATGGCCGAAGAAATGCGCCGGAGTGACGATGTCTTTGTCATGGGCGAAGAAGTCGCGGAATATCAAGGCGCTTACAAAATTACACAGGGTCTTCTCGACGAGTTTACCGATCGACGGGTGATTGATACGCCGATTACCGAACACGGCTTTGCAGGTCTTGGTGTCGGCGCGGCATTCGCAGGATTACGTCCGATCGTCGAGTTTATGACCTTTAACTTCGCCATGCAGGCAATCGACCAGATCATCAATTCGGCTGCAAAGACGCTTTACATGTCCGGTGGCCAGATGGGATGCCCGATTGTGTTTCGTGGACCCAACGGCGCAGCAGCCCGCGTTGCCGCCCAACATAGCCAGGATTATGCGGCGTGGTACAGCCATATCCCTGGTTTGAAGGTGGTTCAACCCTACTCGGCGGCGGACGCCAAAGGCTTGTTGAAAGCAGCGATCCGCGATCCAAATCCGGTCATCTTTCTTGAGAACGAAATCCTCTATGGTCAGTCCTTCGAGGTCCCGAAGATGGATGATTTCGTTTTGCCGATCGGCAAAGCGCGCATCCATCGCCCGGGTAATGACGTCACCATCGTTTCTTTCGGAATTGGCATGCGTTACGCGATCGAGGCGGCGGAAATTGTGGGTGCCATGGGCATCGACGCTGAGGTCATTGACCTGCGGACCATTCGCCCGATGGATCTTGATACGGTCCTTGCCTCGGTCCAGAAGACCGGGCGCTGCATCACTGTTGAAGAAGGTTTCCCGCAATCGTCTGTTGGTGATCATATCGCCAGTCAGGTGATGCAACGCGCGTTCGACTACCTCGATGCGCCGGTGATCACGTTGTGCGGTAAGGATGTTCCAATGCCCTATGCGGCCAATCTTGAAAAACTAGCGCTCGTCACAACCGATGAGGTGGTTAACGCCGTCAAGGCGGTCACCTACACGGCCTGACGGACATGCGCTGTTCGGCGGGCGGACGAGGAGGGTTCGTGCCGCCGAACCAGCCAATGCCAAGGGAGGACCAAACGGTTGCAGCGATCATGATCAGGCTCGATCTCAAATCAGTCCGCTACGACCGAATGAACGACGGAGTTCAGTTCGACACAACCGCACGCAGTCCGGCCCTCGTTGTCGAAGTGTCCCGTCAAGCGCTGGAAGACCACTTTTCCGTCGCGCTCGATCCCGATATCGCCGTCCTGAAGGCGGTCGAAATCCAGGTCTTCATTCAGCAGGCCGCAAACCGAATACCCGCCGATGACGGCAAAATCCGCTTAACGACGGCCACATTGAACGGCCGGGATTGGGAGTAAAAACAATGCCAATCGATATTTTGATGCCAGCCCTGTCTCCGACAATGGAAGAGGGAA
>JBCDCZ010000327.1:0-4703 GCA_039180865.1 Pseudomonadota bacterium
AGATAGGCTTGGGAGGAGGAGTGCCTATCTCGTGTTACACACCAACCTGGGAGGAGGAGGGTGATGTGTACCTTGCGGGTCATATAGACCACATTTACTTGCGAGCTTGTGTCTCGCTTGATACTCAATATAGGTGATTCAGGCCCATGTTGCAGTGCGAAAAACGTATGTCTGCACTGCATCTGGTGCATATCCACCACTTATGTGACATATCCACAACGCTTTGTGGGTAAAAATACGTCATGTCATACCTATACGGTATATCTGAGCGCCATTTTGTGGACAAAGTGTTCATTCTGCGGCGGATATCTTTGCCACCGGTCTGCGTTCAAGAAGTTCACGCAAGAATCGCCCGGTGTAGGAGCGCTCTTCAGCGGCAATGTCTTCAGGCGTCCCGACCGCAACAATTTCACCACCCCCGTCGCCACCTTCGGGTCCAAGGTCGATAATCCAGTCCGCAGTTTTGATGACTTCCAGATTGTGCTCGATGACGATCACGCTGTTACCGGTTTCGACCAGTTCATGGAGAACATCAAGCAGCTTGGCAACATCATGAAAGTGAAGCCCGGTCGTCGGTTCATCGAGAATGTAGAGCGTTCTGCCGGTCGCCCGCTTCGACAATTCCTTTGCAAGCTTAACGCGTTGCGCCTCACCGCCTGACAACGTCGTTGCTTGCTGACCAATCTTGATATAGCCAAGTCCAACCCGTTGAAGTGTCACAAGTTTATCGCGAACCGCCGGGAACGCTGAGAAAAACTCTACGCCTTCGTCGACCGTCATTTCAAGAACGTCGGAGATCGATTTCCCCTTGAACATGACTTCAAGAGTTTCTCGATTGTAGCGTTTGCCGGAGCATTGTTCGCAGGTCACATAAACATCGGGAAGGAAGTGCATCTCAATCTTGATGACGCCATCGCCCTGGCAAGCCTCGCAGCGTCCGCCTTTGACGTTAAATGAGAAGCGCCCGGGCTGATATCCGCGCGCCTTTGCCTCGGGAAGGCCGGAAAACCATTCGCGGATCGGCGTAAAAGCGCCGGTATAAGTGGCAGGATTTGAACGCGGCGTGCGGCCGATCGGTGACTGGTCGATGTCGATCACCTTATCGAGGAATTCAAGCCCTTCGATCCGGTCATGTTCTGCTGGATTATCACGAGCCCCATTCAGTTTTCGGGCGACTGATTTATAGAGCGTATCGATAAGAAGGGTCGATTTCCCGCCACCGGAAACGCCCGTTACACAGGTAAAGAGCCCAAGTGGAATATCAACCGAGACATCCTTCAAATTGTTTCCGCGCGCCCCCACAACTCGTATCTGTTTGGTTTTCTTTGGCTTTCGCCGGTTTTCTGGAGTAGCGATTGTGAGCGCCCCAGACAGATAGCCGCCAGTCAGAGATTTCGGATGCGCAATAATGTCATCCGGCGTCCCGCTCGCAACGATCTCGCCACCATGGATGCCCGCCGCCGGTCCAACGTCGACCACATGATCTGCCGCAAGGATCGCATCCTCATCATGTTCGACGACAATCACTGTGTTGCCGAGGTCCCTGAGACGTTTCAGGGTTTCGAGGAGACGTTCATTGTCCCGCTGATGAAGACCGATTGACGGTTCGTCGAGCACGTAGAGCACACCTGTGAGACCCGAGCCAATCTGCGAGGCAAGCCGGATCCGCTGACTTTCGCCGCCGGACAGGGTGCCGGAATTACGTGACAATGTGAGATAATCGAGGCCGACATCATTCAGAAACGTCAACCGTTCGTTGATCTCCTTTAAGACCCGGCCCGCGATTTCGTTTTGTTTGGCATCGAGTTTCGCAGGTAACGCCTCGAACCATTCATACGCGGTCTTGATCGACATTTCAGAAACCTGTCCGATATGCAGGTCCGCAATCTTGACGCAAAGCGCTTCCGGTTTCAGCCGATAGCCACCACAAGCCTCGCAGGGCGTTGACGACATGAACTTCTCGATCTCTTCGCGCGACCAGGAGCTTTCCGTCTCCCGCCACCGGCGTTCCAGATTATTGACCACGCCTTCGAACGGTTTTTTCGTCTTG
The DNA here is from genome assembly GCA_039180865.1 of Pseudomonadota bacterium. GTDB lineage: Bacteria > Pseudomonadota > Alphaproteobacteria > Rhizobiales > JACESI01 > JBCDCU01. The sequence continues at coordinate 2,051 of JBCDCZ010000327.1, forward strand.
TAAGACCGCAAACCGTCATCATAGGTAAAGGTGACCGGATCTTCCGTACCGAACAGAATGGCATCGCGAACGGACTTCTTCAGCTTGTTAAACGGGGTCGTGACCTTCGCGCCCATATGGTTTGCAACCGATTGAAGCGTCTGCAGATAATAGGGGGACGTTGACTTTGACCAGGGAGCGATCGCGCCCTTTGACAAGGTCAGCGTCTCGTCCGGCACGACCAGATCGGGATCGACGCGACGCTCCGTTCCAAGCCCATCACAACGCGGACAGGCACCAAAGGGATTGTTGAACGAAAACAGACGCGGTTCGATCTCTGAAATCGTAAAGCCTGACACCGGACAGGCGAACTTCTCTGAAAAAAGCAGCCTCTCATGGGTCTCGTTCTTGGATTTGTTCGCCGATCCGCCTGCTGTTGCCTCAACAGGAAGCGGTTTATCGGCAAATTCCGCTATCGCGAGGCCATCGGCCATTTTGAGCGCCGTCTCAAAACTATCGGCAAGCCGAGTGCCGATGTCATCGCGAACGACAAGGCGGTCCACGACCACGTCAATGTCATGTTTGTATTTCTTGTCAAGGGGCGGCACGTCGGCAAGCTCATAGAACTCGCCATCCACCTTGACCCGCTGGAAGCCCTTTTTCATGAGCTCCGCAAGTTCTTTGCGGTATTCGCCTTTACGTCCGCGCACGAGCGGCGCGAGCAGATAAAGCCGAGTTCCCTCTTCCAGGGCCATCACCCGGTCAACCATCTGGCTCACGGTCTGGCTTTCAATCGCAAGACCCGTTGCGGGTGAATATGGGATCCCGACGCGGGCGAACAAAAGCCGCATGTAATCGTAGATTTCAGTGACAGTGCCGACTGTGGACCGCGGATTCTTCGATGTGGTCTTCTGTTCGATGGAAATTGCCGGCGACAAGCCGTCGATCTGGTCCACATCCGGCTTTTGCATCATTTCCAGGAACTGCCGGGCATAAGCGGAAAGGCTTTCCACATAACGACGCTGCCCTTCAGCGTAGATTGTATCGAAGGCGAGAGACGACTTGCCGGAGCCTGACAGGCCGGTCATGACGACAAGCTTATCGCGCGGAATATCGAGATCGACATTTTTGAGGTTATGCTCGCGGGCACCTCGGACCGATATCATTTTCGCGTTTTTATCAACGGCGCGTGGCATGCAAGCTCCCTCGCATTGGCGGATTGTAGTAAAGCTTAAGTCGCAGACCGGACTTGTCGAGGCAAGGTCCGTTTCATCACCGTCCTTTTCCCCGCTGAATTCGTGAGAACAAACCACTCACACCATACAGTTGCAAGAACAAAAAAGGAACAAATATCTTGACTCACAGCTTTTGCTGGATGATTTTGTGAACTGATGTGGGTGGATTGTGGATGACGTCAATGCTTGCGGTCATAACGTTTCGACGAGCCCGCGTCGCTGTTAGGGTCCACGCCGAATATTATGGGCGGTCACGGGGTAGGGAACTTCGTACCAGCCGGAAAGGGAGACATTATGGCGGGTAGCGTGAACAAAGTAATTCTCGTTGGCAATCTTGGCGCGGATCCGGAAATCCGGCGCACGCAGGATGGCCGTCCCATTGCGAACCTGAGCATCGCAACGTCGGAAAACTGGCGGGATAAGATGTCCGGCGAACGTCGCGAGAAGACGGAATGGCACCGGGTGGTGATTTTTTCGGAAGGCCTCTGCCGTGTCGCGGAAAACTACCTGAAGAAGGGCTCGAAGGTTTACCTCGAAGGTCAGCTGCAAACCCGCAAATGGCAGGACCAACAGGGCCAGGATCGATACACGACTGAAATTGTGCTTCAGGGGTTCAATTCTAACCTGACCATGCTCGACGGTCGCGGCGAGGGCGGAATGGTTGGCTCTGGCGATATGGGCGGCGGATATGATCGCGGCCAGCGGGATAGCGGTAGCTTTGGCGGTCAACAATCCGGCAAGATCGCAAGCGATATGGACGATGAGATCCCGTTCTAAGCACTTAGGACTATCTGGGAACTGAGAACCGGTACGCGGCTCAGGACGCAGCGATGATAGACCTGATCCCGTCAACGACGAATTGGACAGAAAGCGCTGCAAGCAGCACGCCAAGAAGGCGGCTGAGGAGTGCTCGCCCGGTGTCTCCCAACAAACGGTCGAGACGTTCAGCGAGCCGGAAGACCAGATACGCTATCAGCACAATTCCGGCAATCAGCCCGACGAGGAGCGCGAGTTCTGCATAGCCATCGCGTTCGCTCGCCAAAAGAACGGTTGCTGAGATTGCTCCAGGACCGGCCATAAGCGGTATAGCAAGCGGATATATCGATATATTTTTGAGATCTTCCACTGTGACAGACTTTTGCGCCGTCTCCCGTTTTCGTACCTGCCGTTTTTCAAAGATCATCTCGGCGGCGGTGTAAAAGAGAAGAAGCCCACCCGCGATCCGAAATGCCGGAAGCGTAATCCCGAGGGCATTCAGGAGACCAGCACCGAAAACAGCAAAGAACGCCAGAATACCAAATGCGGTAAGACTTGCCCTCAAGGCGACATTCGCCCGCTCACCGGCAGACATTCCCGCCGTGACAACCAGAAATATCGGTGCAAGGCCGAGCGGGTCGATGATGACAAAGAGTGTGGCAAAGGCGTTGATCAGCCAATCG
>JBCDCZ010000328.1:0-4697 GCA_039180865.1 Pseudomonadota bacterium
GGTCGTTGTTTGCTACGAGACCGACTTTGTTCACCTATATAACGGCCCGCGAGGATCTGGACGCAATGTCCGCGGAATTGTTCGACGTTGCAATGAGTGGCGCCATCTCGATACCGGTCAATCAGGAATATGCGCTGCGGGATGCCGTCGAGGCGCACAAAGCGCTGGAAGGACGGCAGACAAGCGGGTCCACCATTCTGCTTCCGGGGTAGTCATGACCTTGGCGTTTTACGGACTGAAAAACTGCGACACCTGCAAGAAAGCAATGAAAGCGCTCGATCAAGCAGGAGTCGCATTCAACTTCAAAGATGTCAGGAGTGAACCGCCGGGGCCGGAGCAGTTGTTGAGATGGCTCGCGGCCGTTGGAAAAGATCGCCTGATCAACAAACGTTCAACCACATGGCGGAGCCTCGATCCAGCAGATCGAAACACGGAGGGCGACGAAGACATCGTTTCACTTTTGGGCGCTTATCCGACCCTGATCAAACGCCCGGTAATCGAAGACGGTGACGAAGTCTATGTAGGATGGGGCAAATCTGAAGAGAAGGCACTCTTGAATAAGGATTTTTCCTAATTTCCCATCTATCCCTCGGACAAAATTGCATTATATAGGCGCTGGTCGTGGATATGGATTGGCCCTATGCTTAATGCGCACGGCGAGTTGAAAAGCGAGCCGGGAGGACCAATCGGGAGGAATGCGGGTGCGCGGTCTGCGTGCCCCAAACGCACACCACATAACACCATTCACAGGCGTCATCCGGCGCAGGCTACAATTCACCATATGGGAATTTGACATTATGAAGATCGGCAGCCCGAAAGAAACTTTCGCAGGCGAAGCGCGGGTGGCACTGACGCCGCAAAGCGCAGCACAGCTTCAAAAACTCGGTTATGACGTTGCAATTGAGAGCGGAGCCGGGGCCGCTGCTCGCTTCTCGGATGATGACTATCGCGAGGCTGGCGTTGAGGTCATTAAAGGGGCTGCCGCGCTTTGGAAAGCGAGCGACATTGTCATTAAAGTCCGTGCACCTGAAGGCGCAACTGAGCTCAAGCGTGTTCAGGAAGGCCAGACCCTCATCTGTTTCGTGTATCCGGCCCAATCCGAAGATCTTCTGAAATATCTGAACGACAAGAAAGTTACCTGCCTTGCGATGGACATGGTCCCACGCATTTCCCGCGCACAGAAAATGGACGCGCTCTCGTCAATGGCGAACATCGCTGGCTACCGGGCGGTTATCGAAGCTGGTAACAATTTCGGCCGTTTCTTCACAGGTCAGATAACCGCTGCAGGCAAGGTTCCACCGGCGAAAGTGCTGGTTGTCGGTGCAGGTGTCGCAGGTCTTGCGGCAATTGGCGCCGCCCAAAGCATGGGCGCGATCGTGCGAGCCTTCGATGTGCGGCCCGAAGTTGCCGAACAAATTGAATCGATGGGTGCGGAATTCCTATTCCTGGACTTCGAGGATAGCCAGGACAGCGCAGGCTCTGGCGGATACGCGGCACCCTCATCACCAGAATTCCGTGAAAAACAGCTTGCTCTTTTCCGAGAGCAGGCACCCGATGTCGATATTGTCATCACCACGGCGCTGATCCCGGGTCGGGATGCACCGAAGCTCTGGCTCGAAGACATGGTGAAGGCAATGAAGTCGGGCTCAGTTATTGTTGATCTCGCAGCCGAGCGGGGCGGAAACTGCGATCTGACCGTTCCGAATGATAAAATTGAAACGGAAAACGGTGTCACGATCATCGGTTACACCGACTTCCCAAGCCGTATGGCAACGCAGTCATCGCAGCTTTACTCAACGAACCTGCGTCACATGCTGGACGATCTCACTCCTGAGAAAGACGGCAAGCCGTTCGTCAACATGGAAGATGACGTGATCCGCGGTGCTCTCGTCACCCATGACGGCGAAATCACCTTCCCACCGCCACCTCCGAAAGTTCAGGCGATCGCAAAAGCACCGCCTAAGACAAAAGAGAAAACGCCTGAAGAAATCCGCGAAGAAGAAATGGCGGCTTTTAAGGCGCAGACGAAATTCCAGGTGACGACACTCGCTATCGGTACAGTCTTGATGTTGTTGATCGGGTCCGTGGCGCCCGTGAGCTTCATGCAGCACTTCATTGTGTTCGCGCTCGCCTGTTTCGTCGGCTTCCAGGTGATCTGGAATGTCAGTCACGCGCTTCACACGCCGCTCATGTCGGTCACGAATGCGATTTCGGGAATTATCATTATCGGCGCGCTGTTGCAGGTCGATTCATCGTCCAGCATAGTGACGTTTCTCGCAGCAATTTCCGTCCTGATCGCCACGATCAATATCGTCGGCGGCTTCCTGGTGACACGGCGTATGCTCGCCATGTTCCAGAAATCCTGATCACCAGCCGCCCGGAGGACTCATTACCATGAGCATTGGTCTCGTCACCGCAGCATACATTGCGGCTAGCATTCTCTTCATTCTGTCACTTGGCGGTCTCAGCAATCAGGAAAGCGCGAAACGTGCGATCTATTATGGCATTGCAGGCATGGCAATTGCCGTCACCTTCACAATGTTCGGGCCAGGTGTTGGTCAGTACTACATAATGATCCCCATGATGCTTGTGGGGGCCGTTGCCGGTTTCATTGTCGCCAAGCGGGTCGAAATGACCGAGATGCCGCAGCTCGTTGCAGCTCTCCATTCATTTGTCGGTCTCGCCGCTGTCTTTATCGGCCTCAACGCCGATATCGAACGTGGTGTTATGGAAGCCGCGCGGGAAGCTGGAACGCTCGACGAACTGGCGAATTTTGCCGCGATCCTGGCGAAGAAAACAGCCGTTGAAATCAACATCATGAAGGTCGAGATCTTCCTCGGCATCTTTATCGGCGCCGTGACGTTCACCGGGTCTGTTGTCGCTTACGGCAAACTGGCCGGATCAATTGACGGCAAGCCGCTGACACTTCCAAACCGTCATACGATCAACCTCGTTGCGGCACTCTTCTGCCTCATTCTCGGGATTGCCTATCTGGCGGATGCTGGCATCTGGACTATGGTTCTGATGGCGGTCATCGCAGGCTTTATCGGCTGGCATTTGATCATGGCGATCGGCGGCGCGGACATGCCCGTTGTGGTTTCGATGCTGAACTCCTATTCCGGTTGGGCAGCTGCCGCGATCGGCTTCACACTTGGCAATGACCTTCTGATTGTGACCGGCGCTCTAGTCGGCGCATCCGGTGCCATCCTCTCATACATTATGTGTCGCGCAATGAACCGGAATTTCATTTCCGTAATCTTGGGCGGCTTTGGCGGCACCGCAGGCCCGGCTCAAGAGATTGACGGTGAACAAATCGCAATCGACGCGGACGGCGTTGCAGCGGCTCTGGATGACGCTGACAGCGTGATCATTGTCCCAGGTTACGGCATGGCCGTCGCACAGGCACAGACTTCTATCTCCGAGCTCACGCGCAGATTGCGATCCAAAGGCAAAGAGGTCCGTTTCGCGATTCATCCGGTCGCCGGCCGTCTCCCCGGTCACATGAATGTCCTTTTAGCGGAGGCGAAAGTTCCCTACGACATCGTTCTCGAAATGGACGAGATCAACGACGATTTCCCGGAAACGGACGTTGCCATCGTCGTCGGGTCCAATGACATCGTCAACCCCGCGGCACAAGATGACCCGAACAGCCCGATCGCCGGTATGCCGGTTCTGGAAGTCTGGAAATCGAAACAGGTTTTCGTGTCAAAACGCGGGCAAGGAACCGGTTATTCAGGCATCGAGAACCCGCTCTTCTTCAAAGAAAACACGCGCATGTTCTATGGCGATGCCAAGTCGTCAGTGGATAGCCTGCTCCAGAAGATTGCTTCGTAGTCGTCCACTTATCAAAGTCTGATCGCTTCCTCACTCAATTGCAGAAGCGATCACCCGCCCATCTTTCCGATCTCTGTAATTTTGCTCATGAGATCGCTCGGATCCATCTCGTCAGGACTGAGCGCCATAAACGCGGAAACACGTTCGTGCATTTGGGAATGGGCTTTTTCGAACGCTTTCATGATGATGTCGTCAGATCCGGTCGCGGCTGCCGGATCTGGGATTCCCCAGTGCGCACGCATCGGAGTTCCTGGCCAAATAGGACAGGCTTCATTGGCGGCACTGTCACACACAGTGAAAACAAAATGCATCTCAGGCGCGTTTGGCCCTTCAAATTCTGACCAGGTCTTGGAACGCGCAAAACCGGTATCGTAGCCCTTTTCTTCGAGCAGGCGTAGTGCGAACGGATTTGGCGTTCCGGTCGGCTTTGAGCCCGCCGAATATCCTCTATACCGTCCGCTCCCGAGGTGATTGATAAGCGCTTCGCCAATGATTGAGCGCGCAGAATTTCCTGTACAAAGGATCAGGACATTTTTCTGTTCCAAGACTGAATTCCTCATTGTTTGGAAAATGTACAACTTCAACACCGCAAATGTGATGTTCGTTCTCCGGGGGAGCACTGGTTATCCGGTTTTCATGACAATTTCATTTCGAGCCCAGAGCGATCTTTTCTGACGGCGACCCTCTCCAGACCCCCGTAACCGGCTTGATTGTCAGCAACAAAACGAACGGATTGACAAACACAACACTTCGGTGAAGCTGAAAACAGAGGAGATCCCAATGCCGCAACTCTTTCCGTTCACCGATCCGGCTGACGTCAAAGCCGGCTATCCCCGTGCCATCGTAAGATGCGAAGGCGCGAC
>JBCDCZ010000329.1:0-4665 GCA_039180865.1 Pseudomonadota bacterium
CTCCCATTCTGTCTCGGCTGCCGTAAAGAAAAGCCGGGCGCTTTCATCGGCGACAGCTGCCAGAAGATCGGGAGCGACCTTAAACGCCTCATTGGCGAGCGGGATTGCTTTTTCGTACCTTCGGCCCTCGAAGTGAAACGTTGCCGCACCGGCAAGTGTTCTACCGAGCCATTGATTATTCGGGCCTGGAACGGAACGGGCTTCCAAAACGGCCTTATCGAAGCTGCGCCCGGCTCCATCGATATCTCCTAGAGCCGCAGCGAGGTTTGCCCGCTGTGTTAAAAGATCGAAAAAGGCCCCATTGTCCTGAAGTTTCTGTTCCTTCAAGACCTCAATCATGCCCTCTACAAGTCCGTGGGCCTCGGTAAGCTCCTGATTGCGGCCAATGGCAAGAAAGGCATAAGCGCCGATCGTCTGGGCTGCGCTTAATGGTTCGGCATCACGAACGCTTTCGACGCGAGACAGACCCTCTTTGATCGCCGCGAAGGCGGCATCGTTACGGCCTTCCTGCAAGAGCTTCAAAACAGTCTGGAAATTAGCTTGCAGGACCGCATCTTCAGCAGGCCCAGGCTGTACGGAACCGATCAGGATGAAGAGAGAGATCATCCCCACGATGAAATGTTTTGAAACCTGCCGCATGCCCCTTCGCCTCGAGCATAACCTGTATGCGTTGCATTACCGGAGGAATGATCAACTGTGTCAATAGGGGGCAGCGTTATGGAATGTACCAGATCGGGAAAGCTAGAAGAGTGTTGGGTCAGGACTATGAAGTGCCATGGTATCGCCGCGCGAGCTCCCGAATATGCGCCGGGCTTACCTCGCAGCAGCCGCCGACAATCGTCGCCCCCTCGCCGACCCAGCTATCCACATGATCGGCGTATTCCTCGGGACCGAGATCGGCTCTCGCGGCAAGTTTCGTAACAGCGCTGCCTTTTTCGAGAAACGAACTGCTGATGCCTGTAAACCCATTGGCATAGGCGCCGAACGGAAGACCTGTTTTAGCAAGGATACCGAGACCTTCGCTGACGGCCTCAGGTCTCGAACAGTTGAGTAGGACCGCATCCGGTTTTCGCTTCTCAATTTCCGCTACCGCTTCTTCCAAGGGTTCGCCCGACCTCAGACGGGTGCCATCTCCGTCATCTACGCTGAGTGCCAGCCAGACCGGCTTGCCATGGCCTAATGTACCCGAAAGAGCGGCCCGGACCTGTTCAACGGAGGCAATCGTCTCAATCAGAAACAGATCAACAAGATCTTTCTGAATGCGGCAGATCTCGTCATAGAGTTCCGCCCCCTTTTCCGCCGGAGGTGCACCGTCATGGCTGTAAGACCAGCCGAGCGGTCCGAGCGATCCGGCGACTTTTCCGGACCCGTGGGCATCGCGCGCCTTGCAGGCAATTTCACAAGCCGTGCGATGGAGGTCCTCGAACCGATCGTCCAGTCCATTGGGCTTCAGGCGGTCCCGATGAACGGCATAAGAATTGGTAGTCGCAATCTCGGCACCGGCTGCAAAGAAATCGTCATGGATTTCACGGACAAGATCTGGGCGGTCCATCATGATCTGCGTTGACCAGAGGCCGGTCGGAACCTCGCCGCTGCGATGGACCAGTTCCTGGCCCATGCCACCATCCAAAAGAGTAATTGCCATTGTTTCTGCTCGTTTTCGTCATTCCATCGCACGCGAGTGCCGATCGCGTCTGCCGGACATAGCCTTCGTTCAGTTCTAGGCAAGAAAAATATTCGCGTTTTGCCTCAAACGAGGGCAAAAGCCGCCTTTTTCCGTTTGCTATCTACCCTGGCCTGCGTTGGACTTGGCCTCTCCATAGAACTCGTAAAATGTAATCCGAAACCGCCAGCCGAGGATCCGCCCCATGACATTTGAGCACCTTATAGCCTTTAACATCGCCCTTCTGTTTGCGATCGCAAGCCCCGGACCAGCGCTTCTCGTCGCGATACAAACGACCCTGAGCGGCGGCCGAAAAGCAGGAATTGCAGTCGGGTGCGGTCTCGGCCTGATGGCGGCGATTTGGACGATGCTGGCGCTTCTTGGGCTTGAAGCCGTTTTTCAGCTCTTTCCGTGGGCTTACGCCACGGCCAAGATCGTTGGCGCGCTTTACATCCTCTATATCGCCTGGGGCATGTGGCACGGCGCCCGCAACAAGATTGAAAGTCGGACCCTTCCTGCCCGCCATTCCTTACGGCAAGGGTTTTTAATCAATGTGCTCAACCCCAAGTCCGTACTCTTCGCAGCTGCCGTTCTCGTCGTGATTTTCCCGGCCAATATGAGCCTCTTTGAGAACGCAGTCGTTGTTCTCAACCACCTCATCGTGGAGATCCTGTTTTACTCTGCCCTCGCCTTCGGAATGAGCACGGAAACGGTGAAGACCGGATATCTCAAAGCCAAGGTCTATATCGATCGGATGGCGGCAGTCGTCTTGGGGGCACTTGGCTTGCGAATTCTACTGAGCCGGTAAACCGTTAGCGATCTGATCTCGCGCCCGGAAAGCTGATGCGTAACTCTGTCGCCTTGAATGCCTCTAGGCTCCCCGGTCCCTGACAAGATCGGAGATTGCGGCCTTGTTTAGATCCGCCTCGCCGCGCAAACCGGCTTCCACACCGGCACGATCAGCCGAGCTCTTGTTCTGACTGACCTTCCATGTCCCAGCGAGATCATTGATCGCAATTTCAAAACCGACGAGCCCTCTTAATTGACGCGCGATATAATCAGATGGTGCATCGGACACCTGCCATGGTGCCGGACGGCGCCCCTCTTGCGCTCCGGTCAGGGCGTTCAGATGGTCGAGAAGCCAATCCGTATCGCGGACGAACTGCAGGGACCCACGTGCATGGACCACCACATAATTCCATGTCGGAACAACCTTTCCATGCTCTTCCTTTGAAGCATAGTAGGACGGGCTCACATAGGTTTGCGGCCCCTGAAAAATCGTCAGAACCTCAATCGGGCAATTGGCTTGCCGAAAGAGCGGGTTTCCCGCAGCAAAATGACCCTGCAACGTGCCGAATTCACCGATGTTTTCCTGCAAAATCAGAGGCACATGGTCGGCCGTCAGTTCACCGATCGCCGAAGATACGATGGTTGCAAAGGGATGCGCTCGCATTAGGGCATGCATGACATCCTTGCGGTCTTCGCGGAAAATCGGGGGCTGGTACATGACGGTCTGTTTGATGAATTCCGGAACTCGTCTTTATTCAATCACGAAAGGGTCGGCAAGCGCGGTAAGATCTCTATAACTTAACCTTTCAATACATCCTTGATCTTTCGGTGTGAAGATAGTGTGAGTTAACAGAAATTGGGATCGAGAACCCGATATGTCGGTTCAAACTTCGCCTTACCCGCTAAGGCAATGGGGCTTCTGGTCAGTGTTAATCGGCGCCCTCGCGCTTGCGCTGGTCTTTATCCAAATCGTCGGGCCAAGCTTCGAGCCGAAGCCCTCCGCCGCCACGCAGATCGGTGAAATTGCGGGAGAAATCAAACGATCGGCATGGCGCAGCTTCCTTGGCCTGCCGTCTGAAGAGCAACAGGTCGAACCCACCCGTATCTGGGATTACTCTGCGCTCGCAGCGCCAATCCTTGGCATTGTCGCCGTCGTTTTATCGCTCGTTTCCGGTGTTTTCCGCGAAAACTGGCGCTATCCGGTTTATGGCGTGAGCCTTGGCGCCTCCGCGATCGTTTTCCAATACCTCTGGTGGCTGGCGCTTCTCATTTGCGGCGTGCTGATCCTCGTCGCGATTATTGAGAATATTGGCGAGATCTTCAGTTTCTGACAAAGCTTGGCATTGTCGAACTGATACCCTCGCGATCTCACCCGACCGGGATAGACGCCATCGCCGTTTGCAGACCCGCCGTGTCGTAAAACTCATAAAATGAGATAATTTTACCGTCTTTCAGGCGGATGACATCCACTTTTGGCGTTTCAACCCGCATACCGTTTGCTTTCACCGTCCAGGCGCAGCTTCCAACCGCGACCACCATATCGCCCTCTGCGATGAACTGATCGATGGTGTAATGGATCATGTCGAAGTTATTGGAGATCGCGTCAAAATAACCTCTCATATCCGCGCTTGATTTCGCCGCTTTTGTGAAACCGGCATCGCCCGCACCGTTAGCGAGCGACAGGAATTCGATATCCGGGCTCATGATCTCCAGCCAATGATCGACACTGCCCCCCTTGGTGTCGTGCCATTTCCTGTAGGCTTCCTTCATAATGGCGCGGTTCTTTTCCGTTTCGGATGTTGCAGTATCGCTCATCGGATCTCCTCCCAAATGACTTTCCTCGAATGCGATCAGTATAAGCGCAAATCACGAGATAGGCGGATGGATTTCGATAAAAAGGTGGTGTGTAGCATGAGTGTAAAATCCGGGCTTTCGGTTTCCGGAACACACATATTCGTGGCATTTGCCGCGCTTTTGGGCGGAAACCTTGAGTTGGCGCCCCAGCCCGTTCTTCGAATTGCAACGTTTAGGCAGACAAGCGCCATCAGCTATTTCGGAGTGTCAGGAGGAGCAGTAAAAGCCCATGACATTATCACCAGACGTGGAGCGCTTTGCGCCGTACTCACGCAAACCCGTAATCTTTGCTTTCTTGCAAGCTTCAAAAAAAGGTTCATTGCAAAGCAAAGACGGCCCCCATGACACACGAAGCAAAG
>JBCDCZ010000330.1:0-4660 GCA_039180865.1 Pseudomonadota bacterium
GACGCGCGGCTTGCTGACGCATTGCTCAACATTGCCGAAGGTTATGACATTAGGCGGAACGAGCCCTATGGCCCTGAAGATGGCGTGACGCACACGCTGAAACGCCATGCCCTGCCGCGCAATCTGTTGAATGTGATGATTGAAATCCGCAGCGATCTCATTGAAACGCCCGAAGAGTGCGCTGCCATGGCTGATACGCTCGCAGCCTGGCTCGTCAAAAGCCTCGAACCCCTTTCCGCTCCGCGCCTTCAGGAGGCGCAAAAATGAGAGCCATGCGAGGTTTCATAGCAGCCGTCGACACGATGAATTACGGCATCGGCCGGGTGATCATGTTCGGCCTCTTTGGAATGATGGCTGTTCTTCTGTGGTCGACGATCAGCAAGGCTGCCGATCAACCCTCGCTCTGGACGCTCGAAGTCGCGCAATTCGCGATGATCACCTATTTTTTCCTCGGCGGACCCTACGCAATCCAGATGGGCGCCCATGTGCGCATGGATCTTTTTTACGAAAACTGGTCGCTCAGGCGCAAAGCTTTGATCGATGGGATCACCGTCTTCTGCCTCATGGCCTATCTCGTCGTGCTCCTGTGGGGCGGGCTCAGTTCAACCGCTTATTCGCTTGGATATTTCGGTTCCGATCCGTTCGGCTTTTTCATCGGGCTGATTACCGGCGAGTCCTCCTTCGGCACGTTGGAGCGAAGCCGCACCATCTGGCGGCCCTATCTCTGGCCGATCAAGACGATCATGTGTATCGGCATCCTTCTGATGCTGCTTCAGGCGCTCTCAGAGCTTTTCAAAGACGTTTTGCGGCTGCGCGGTGAGGAGATCTGATCATGTCCTATGAAATGATCGCCCTTCTCATGTTCGTGACCATGATGGTGCTGCTCTTCAGCGGCCAGCGCGTCTTCGGCGCAATCGGCTTCGTGGCAGTGATCGCCGCCCTTGCGCTTTGGGGTGATCGGGGCGGTTTCGACATCGCCTTTTCGCAAAGCATCAAGCTGATGCGCTGGTATCCGCTTTTGACAGTGCCGATGTTCGTTTTCATGGGCTACATCCTGTCGGAAAGCCGGATTGCGGACGATCTTTACCGCATGTTCCACGTCTGGATGGGTGGCTTGCGCGGTGGTCTTGCAATCGGAACGATCGCGCTCATGGTGCTGGTATCAGCGATGAACGGGCTCTCCGTCGCCGGTATGGCGATTGGCGCGACGATCGCGCTGCCGGAACTGCTGCGCCGTGGCTACGACAAACGCATGGTGACCGGGGTCATTCAGGCGGGAAGTTCGCTCGGCATTCTTGTGCCGCCATCGGTGGTGCTTGTTCTTTATGCGATGATTGCCCGTCAGCCGGTCGGTCAGCTCTGGCTTGCCGGGATCATTCCAGGCTTGATGATGGCGGGGATGTTCATCCTATACATTGCCATTCGCTGCAAGATGAACCCGAAGCTCGGCCCCGTTCTCCCCAAGGCCGATCGCGACATGCCGCAGGCTGAGAAGTACCGGCTTCTTCTCGCCGGGCTCCTCCCCTTCGGCATCTTCTTTGCAATGATGATCCCCTTCGTGAACGGCTGGACCTCGCTTGTCGAAAGCTCCGCCATCGGCGCGATCACGGCGTTTCTCGCTGCGGTTCTGAAGCGCCGCATGACCTGGCAGGTTTTCGAGACCTCGGTCCGGAACACGCTCGGGATTACCTGCATGTTCATGTGGATCATCTTGGCGGCCCTTGCCTTTGGCGCTGTGTTCGACGGTCTCGGCGCAGTCAAAGCAATTGAGGGTCTCTTTACAGACCAGCTTGGCCTCTCGCCCTGGACGATCCTCATTCTGATGCAGTTGAGCTTCATCCTGATGGGCACGTTTCTTGACGATACGGCCATGCTCGTCATCGTGGCGCCGCTTTACATCCCGCTTGTCGGCGCACTCGAATTCGATCTCATCTGGTATGGTGTCCTTTACACAATCACCACCCAGATCGCTTATATGACGCCGCCCTTCGGCTACAACCTCTTCCTCATGCGCGCCCTTTCCCCGCCGGAAATCGGGCTCGGCGATATCTACCGTTCCATCATTCCGTTCGTTGCCGTCATGGCGCTTGCGCTGACGATCATCATGATCTTCCCGCAAATTGCGCTCTGGCTGCCGCAGACGATTTACGGAAACTAGGCGCCATGAAGAAGCGCAAACCCCACCACCGAGAGTGATCGAGAAGGAGCAACACTCATGACCACAAGACGCAGTTTTATCAAAGGTGCTGCCATTGCGGCACCAGCAGCAGCGCTCGCAACGCCAGCGCTTGCCCAATCCACGATCAAATGGCGCATGCAGACCTATGCCGGCGCGGCACTTGCGGAGCACGTCGTGAAACCGGCCATCGACACTTTCAACAAGATCGCAGGCGACCGCATGCAGATCGAGTTGTTCTTCGCCGATCAGCTTGTTCCGACCGGCGAACTCTTCCAGGCAATGCAACGCGGCACCATCGATGCGGTTCAGTCGGACGACGATTCCATGGCATCCCCGACGGAAGTGACTGTTTTCGGAGGCTATTTCCCGTTCGGTTCACGCTACTCGCTGGACGTGCCGGTTCTCTTCAACCAGTACGGCCTTAATGAAATCTGGGACGCCGAATATTCCAAAGTCGGCGTTAAACACATTTCCGCGGGAGCCTGGGATCCCTGCCATTTCGCAACCAAAGATCCGATCAACTCGCTTGAGGATCTGAAAGGCAAGAAGGTCTTCACCTTCCCGACCGCAGGCCGCTTCCTGTCGCAGTTCGGCGTCGTTCCAGTGACGCTTCCCTGGGAGGATATCGAAGTTGCCGTTCAAACCGGTGAACTCGACGGCATCGCCTGGTCAGGCATCACCGAAGACTACACCGTCGGCTGGGCGGATGTGACCGACTACTTCCTCACCAACAACATTTCCGGCGCCTGGATCGGCCACTTCTTCGCCAATATGGAACGCTGGAACGAGCTTCCGGAAGACATGAAAACGCTTCTGACGGTCTGCATGGAGCAGAGCCATTATTACCGCCAATGGTGGTATTGGGGCGGCGAAGCCAATCTTCGCGTCAACGGCACGAAAATGAAGCTCACCTCAATTCCCGATGACGAATGGGCGAAGGTCGAAGAAGCCGCCGTTAAATTCTGGGACGAAATCGCAGCGGAATCCGAAACCAAGGCGAAGATCGTCGAGATCTTCCGCAAGTACAATTCGGATATGCAGAAGGCCGGACGGCCTTACCGCTACAGCTAATCTGTTTTCAAACGACAGGGAGCGGGGCGCCGAGCGCGCCCTCTCCCGCTTTCTTCTTGAGAGAATGCCTGCCAGAGGAGGTCCCCCACGATGTCCGGTTTGTTGAGCTTCGATAGTCTGAAGGCAAAAGCTGCTGACGGGTCCATTGACACTGTGCTCGTCTGTCTCGTCGACATGCAGGGGCGGTTGATGGGTAAGCGCTTCCATGTCTCCAACTTCATCGAAAGCGCTTTCGAAGAAACCCATTGCTGCAATTATCTTCTGGCGACCGATCTCGAAATGGCAACGCCTGACGGCTACGCATCGACCAGCTGGCGGCAGGGTTATGGCGACTATGTCATGAAGCCGGATCTTTCAACGCTGCGCCTGATGCCGTGGCTTGAGGGAACGGCAATGGCGCTCTGCGACATCCTCGACCACCATACGCACGCGCCGGTAGCCCACGCGCCGCGCCAGGTCTTGAAAGAACAGATCAAACGGCTCGAAGCGCGCGGTCTGACACCGATGATGGCGACCGAACTGGAATTCTTCCTCTTCAGGAAATCGCTCGACGAGATGCGGCGCGATGGCTACCGCGACCTTGAAACGCTCGGGCCTTACAATGAGGACTACCACATCCTCCAGACCACCAAGGAAGAGCATGTGATGCGCCCTTTGCGCAATCACCTTTATGCCGCTGGTGTCCCGATTGAAAACTCAAAAGGAGAAGCTGAAATCGGCCAGGAGGAACTCAATATCAAATATGATAGCGCGCTCGCCTGTGCCGATCACCACACGATCGCGAAGCACGCCACCAAGGAAATCGCCTGGCAGAAGGGCCATTCGGCAAGCTTCCTGCCGAAATGGCACCATGACCGGGTCGGCAGCGCGAGCCATGTGCATATGTCATTGTGGGCGGACGATCGCAACGCCTTCCACGACCCGGACGGCGATCATGCGATGTCGGAGACGATGAAGCATTTTATGGCGGGCATCATCACCTATGCCGCCGACTGCACCTACTTTTTTGCGCCTTACATCAACTCCTACAAGCGTTTCGTGAAAGGGACATTCGCGCCGACGAAGGCGGCCTGGTCGGTCGATAACCGCACGGCGGGCTTCCGGCTTTGCGGGGCGGACACCAAAGCCGTTCGCGTCGAGTGCCGTATTCCGGGATCCGATATCAATCCGTACCTGACGCAGGCCGCCCTTCTCGCCGCCGGGATCAAGGGGATTGAAGACAAGCTGGCGCTCGCACCGCCTGCGGAAGGCGATATGTACGAAAACAAAAGCGTTCCGGAAATCCCGAACACGTTGCGCGCTGCGACCGAAACCCTGCGCGGTTCAGCGATGTTGCGGGAAGCGATGGGCAACGCTGTGATTGACCATTACACCCGTGCTGCCGAATGGGAGCAGGAAGAATTCGACCGC
>JBCDCZ010000331.1:0-4651 GCA_039180865.1 Pseudomonadota bacterium
CAAGCTTCTTGAAATGCTGGTCTGTCCACTCACGAAGACGACGCTGATTTACGACGAAGCCGCGCAAGAGCTGATAAGCAAGTCCGCAAGACTTGCCTATCCAATTCGTGACGGCATTCCAATCATGCTGCCTGATGAAGCACGCCAGCTCGATGACACGTAAATTCGAGGCCGCCAACACCCCGGACCGGACGAAAACCGGGGCCTTTAGCAACGAAGCCCGGTCAGCTGTCTATCGTGCTATCGAAACGCGGCGCGATATCCGCGATGATTTTCTACCCGATCCCCTTCCCGAAGCGATGATCCACCGACTTCTGGGCGCCGCCCACCACGCGCCATCGGTTGGGTTATCACAGCCGTGGAACTTTATTCTTCTCCGCGATGAAGGTCGCAGAAGCGCGGTTCATGACCTTTTTGAAAAGGCAAACGAAGAAGCGAAAGCGCTTTTGGCAGATGACCGAAAAACGCTCTACAGCAGACTGAAACTCCAGGGCATTCTGAAAGCACCTTTGAACATTGTCGTTACATGCGACCGCACGCGCGGCGGACCTTTCGTGCTCGGCAAGACCCATCAAACGGACATGGACCTCTACTCAACCGTCTGCGCCGTTCAAAATCTTTGGCTTGCAGCACGTGCTGAAGGTATCGGTGTCGGCTGGGTAAGCATCTTCCATGAAGCCGATCTGAAAGAGCTCCTCAATATTCCTGAACACGTCGTCATTATCGCGTATCTGTGCGTCGGATATGTTTCCGAGCACTACACTCGGCCTGAGCTTGAAGCGCGGGGATGGGCTGAAAGACTCCCCTTGAAAGATCTCATTTTCGAAAATGGGTGGGGTGAGCCCAAGATTTCGCCGGATGGCGGGAGCGCTGAGTAGGTGCCTCGCAGATCGGACAAACGCGATCGGCTTCTGGACGCCGCAGCGCAGATATTCTGGAAAGATGGATACGCGGGAACGAGTCTGGCCGACATCGCCAACGGCTCCGGCGTGCCTCTCGGAAATATCTATTACTATTTCAAGACAAAAGCCGAGATTGCAGAGGGTGTTGCAGATATTTTCATGGCTGAGACACTCGCATCTCTGGACGAAATTGATCGGACCAATGATGATCCGATTGATGCTTTGAGGGCGTTTGTCTCGCTCCTTCGTGATAGCGCCGCTATCCGCGCCGAGCTCGGGTGTCCGCTAGCAAGGGGCGTTCGGGATTTTTCAGATCCGGCGCCGCAAGCCTCGCAAAAGGTCAATGATGTTTTCGAAACGCTTATCGGTTGGCTCAGTCAAACGCTCAGTCGAGCCGGTCACCGCCAGGCGGTGCGTCAGGCGCGCAGCGCAATCGCAAGATGGCAAGGCGCTATTGTGCTCGCTCATTCCGCAGGGCAAGAAACAGTCCTGTTGGAAGCTCTGACCGATCTCGAAGCCGATCTTCTGGCGCTGATCCGGAAAACCTGAGCGCTCAAATCGGCGCACCAGTCAAAAGGCGGGGCTGATCAGGCGCCACCGTACCGGCAGCCTGGGCAATGAAAAAATCCTTGAGACGCGGAACACGGTCGACTGCGCCCAATCCGATTGTGCGCAAAAGCCGTAAGCTGTCGCTGCGGTTCGAGAACAAACGATTGAGTACATCAGTGGTAAAGCCCATCAGCCAGGTATCGAAACGCCGCCAGCGCTGATAACGCTCAAGAACATCGACCATTCCAATATCCATACCCAATCTGTCTGCTTCCACGATCACTTCGGCCAGGGCGGCAACGTCCCGGAAACCGAGATTCAACCCCTGCCCCGCGATCGGGTGGATCCCATGTGCTGAATCACCAACAAGGGCAAAGCGCTGCCCGACGAATTCCTTCGCCAATGTAAGGCCCAGGGGGTAAGCACGTTTGTCGCCGATCACACTTATTGCACCGAGGTGATGGCCGAAGCGCCGCTCAAGCTCGACTTCGAAGACGAAGTCATCGCCATGTATGAGCTTGTCCGCTTCGCTGCGACGTTCCGTCCAAACGAGTGAAGAGCGGTTGTGAGTGAGGGGCAGGATGGCAAAAGGTCCGGCCGGGAGAAAATGTTCGATCGCTTCGCCACCGTGGTCTTTCTCATGAGACACTGTCGTCACGATACCCGACTGTCCATAATCCCAATGGACTGTTTTAATGCCTGCAAGATCCCTCAATGTGGATCGAACACCGTCAGCTGCAATGAGCAGTCGAGTGCTAACGGAATTGCCACTTGCTAGAGCGACCGTCATCGAAACCGCTTCTTCATGAAAGTCGATCGCTCGCTCAGAAAACCGGATATCGACTCCGGCAGCCCGCGCCTTTTCTTCGAGTGCTGAAACCATCGCACCATTCGGAATCATATGGGCAAAGGGTTCGCCTTCTTCTACTTCGCCGCCAAACGTCAAAAACACCGGACGCACGGCATCTTGCGTCTTCGAATCCGTTACGATCATCGAGGTTATGGGTTGAGCGTCTTTTTCAAGCGCTGGCCATACGTCGAGCTCGCTCAACATCCGTTTGGCGGAAAGGGCAATGGCCGACGCCCGCAGATCCGTACCTTTTCGCTCGCTCAGTGGCGGAGCAGGATCAACAAGCAGGATCGAAAGATGGGGTGCTGCTGATTTTATGGCAAGCGCCGTGGACAATCCCACATAGCCACCACCAGCGACAACGATATCGAAAGTTTCCATAAGACACTGCCTTTCCAGTCGTACGTATTTATAGGGGCGCCGGTAAGAAAGGAAAAGCTGTGACCCAACGTCACCTGCTTGACCGCACCCACAGAATAGGATTTCGGTTACGCCGAACGTAACATCAGGAGTGGCACCGTGGGGTATTGCGTCGAAGACCTGCTTAATATTCTCAATCTTGAACAACTCGAACACAACCTGTTCCGCGGCAACAGCCCACAGGTCGGTTGGCAGCGGGTCTTTGGCGGTCAGGTTATCGGCCAGGCGCTGGTTGCAGCATCGCGTACGGTTGATAGCGACAGGCTCTGTCATTCGCTGCATTGCTATTTCATGCGGCCAGGAGACCCTGCGATCCCGATCATCTACGATGTCGACAAGATCCGCGACGGGACGAGTTTCACAACCCGCAGAGTGGTGGCAATCCAGCACGGGCGCGCGATCTTCACACTTTCGGCTTCATTTCAAATCGAAGAAGAGGGCTATGATCATCAAATCGATATGCCCGACGTTCCGGCGCCGGAAGATCTACCAAGCGAGAAAGAGCTGAAAGATCGCTTTCTGGATGCCGCACCGGCCAATGTTCGGGACTATTGGAGCCGGGAGCGCCCGATTGAGGTTCGGCCCACTTCCCTTGAGCATTATTTCACCAAGAACAAACTGGAGCCCAAACAGCACATCTGGATAAAGACCACAGCACCGGTGCCGGAAGATCGCCTGACCTCGAGCGCCGTACTTGCATACTTCTCTGATATGACGCTGCTTGACACATCACTCTTCGCCCACGGGACAAGCATCTTCAATCGCAAGCTTCAGGTTGCCAGTCTGGATCACGCAATGTGGTTTCACCGCAGACCCGACTTTACGGATTGGATTCTCTACACGCAGGACAGTCCAAGCACTTCAGGTGCCCGTGGATTTACCCGGGGCTCACTTTACACACGCAACGGGATCCTAATTGCATCAGTCACTCAGGAGGGATTAATCCGAAGACGCGAAGATGCTGAAAATCCAAGAAGTTTTTCACCAGTGAATGCACCGAAAACTGTATCTGGTTAAAAATTCACCATTTGCGTCTGTTTTGACTAATTTTTCACCAGTCAATTGCCGTTATTTGGGCAGCCCGCCAGGGCGCCCGTATAAATTGTAACGATTTCATTAATTTACGGCCTTGTCACAAAAGTGGCACAAAAGTTGAAAGCCCGCCTGTTGTTGCGCTCATCCGGTCTTCCGGATGCAGGGTAGCGTATCGAACCCATCTGCGAAAAATCCGTGGCCGGGGTTGGCAGAAATGCCGTCGGGGCCACGCGCTTGAAACAGGATAGGCATATGAAAATTGTAATGGCAATTGTGAAGCCATTTAAGTTGGACGATGTGCGTGAAGCACTCACGGGCATCGGTGTTCAGGGGCTGACGGTCAGCGAAGTCAAGGGCTATGGCCGCCAGAAAGGACACACTGAAATTTATCGCGGCACGGAATACGCGGTGAGCTTTCTTCCGAAGATCAAGGTTGAAATCGCCGTTGAAGACGGACTGGTCGATAAGGTCGTGGAAACCATCTCACACGCAGCACAAACCGGTCAGATCGGCGACGGCAAGATCTTTGTCTACAACCTCGACACTGCGGTTCGTATCCGCACCGGGGAGACGGGCGCTGAAGCGCTTTAGAGCCAATCAACCCATCTAGTATCTCAAGGGGATCTCAATGAAACGTACAATTCTCAAGGCAGGGGCCGTGCCGCTTGCACTAGCGCTGAGTGCGCTCGCTGCGCCCGCATTTGCGCAGGAGACGCCACCGGCGGTTACTCCCGAAGTCGCATATATCTTCAACACACTGTTGTTCCTGATCGGTGGTTTCCTGGTCATGTTCATGGCGGCTGGCTTCGCAATGCTCGAAGCGGGCCTCGTTCGCTCAAAGAACGTATCCATGCAGTGCCTGAAAAACATCGGCCTTTACTCGATTGCCGGCATC
>JBCDCZ010000332.1:0-4622 GCA_039180865.1 Pseudomonadota bacterium
GACGAGCCCTGGCAGTAGCCAAAGAAAAAGACGGGTCACAGCAAGCACTTCGGCGACGGAAGCGTCCTTCTCGGCGGCGGCGATGAGATCGTCAGCCGTAATGCCGTTCGGGTTCGGAAGGTTTACCGTTGCACTTGCGATTTCATTGTGCATGTCGAGAACCAGCTCTTCATATGTCGGTGTGTCGATATGATTGCGCAGGTCTCGCCAGGTGAGATCGAAGTAACTCGGCCAGCGAGAAAAACACCGGTAGTCGGTGTTGACGAAGGGGAGACGCAACACCTTCATGACATCGACATAGATTGCATTGAGATCAGAAAGAGCGTGGTGCGGCTCAATCAGCACAAAGGGGGTTTTGATGTCCGGCTTATGGGTCCGCGCATCCGCACTGACGTGATTTCCTCCGGTCAGGCTCCCGCCCTCCAGAAGGATCGGAGCTGCAAACACGGCGGCAACCTGCATGAAGTTGCCGTGGCTGATGACATCGATCATGTCGAGAATCTCATCAAGCTCACGCGGCGAATAACCGACCTCGATGAGTTTCTCTCGAAGGGGCGGTGGATTAAGCTTGAACGCGTTTGATTCTGCGCGCGCGCGCAGACGGCTTGCGGTCTCGACATAATCCTGAGATCCGACAATCGGTTTCAGCGCGGCCCACCAGCATTCAAAGAAGGTGGGATAGTGAGCATACGCCATTGTAACCACGCCGACCCAAGGGATCTGCAGGCGTGCCTTGTAGGCTTCGTAAGCCGCGCGGAGTGCGCCCTCTGCCTTATATTCCCACAAAGGATTGACCTTTGGAATTTCAATTGGTCGACGGCGTTCAATGAGCATTTGAGAGCTTTCAGCGTTGCAAGCGGAAATCTAAGCCCTTCCGGGAGACTTGCAACTTGTTGTCATTGCAGATGATTTTTGTGTGCTTTCTTGATAACGAGACGTTTCGCGATACGGGCAGGAGGCCATCATGACAGAACTCCAAGGAAGAGTCGCTCTTATTACGGGTGCAAGCCGCGGCATTGGTGCGGTGGCCGCCCGGGACTTGAGCGATCACGGCGTTTCGGTTGTCCTTGTTGCGCGCACGGGAGACCAAATTGAGAGGGCCGCGAAAGATATTTCTGAGCGAGGCGGCCGTGCGGAAGCGGTCATCGCAGATGTCAGTCGTTTTCACGAAATGGAGAAGGCTGTGGTCCGAGCAGTCTCCAGCTTCGGGGCGCTCGATATTCTGGTCAACAATGCAGGCGTGATCGATCCAATTGCCCGGATCGATGAAAGCGATCCGGAGGCGTGGTCGAACGTCGTCGATATCAATCTCAAAGGCGTGTATTTCGCTGTTCGAGCAGCATTGCCTCATATGCTGAAGCAGGGCTCCGGCGTCATCATCAACCTCTCGTCGGGTGCCGCAACCGGTGCGTTGGAAGGATGGAGCCATTATTGCGCCACCAAGGCAGCAGTGTTGTCGCTGACCAAATGCCTTCACAAGGAATATGCCGGACATGGTATCCGTACCGTCGGGCTAAGCCCCGGTACTGTTGCAACCGACATGCAGGTTGTCATTAAAGCATCCGGCGTCAATCCTGTGAGCCAACTGAATCCCGCTGTTCATATTCCGCCGGAATGGGTGGGAAAGGCCATTTCGTTTCTCGCAACAAAAGCCGCGAGAGAATTCGATGGCGGTGACTTTTCCCTCAAAACTGAGGAGGGGAGGCGACGGGTAGGTCTCGAATAGACACGCGGTTGAGCAAGGGGCACACGGATAAGGGGCATTTACGTGGGCGATTATTCTTTCGACGAGCGGCACGATCATGAGCGGGGGTTTTCCAAGGTCTACGACGAAAAGATCGCTCCTTACTTTCGGGTGATGGAGGGAAAACGGCAGGAAGCGGTCAGAGAAAACAAAAAATGGGTCCTTATCGTTTTCTCGATAACGCTCATGATCACGGCTCTCACAAGCTTTTTTATCAGTCCGTGGCTCGGATTGTTTCCTTTTGTTTTCGTGGGTGCTGCTACGATCTTCGTGTTTTCCATGCGTGGCGGCCACCTCAAACAAGAGATGAATTCCCATATCCGTCCGATCCTTTGCGATTTTCTTGGTGGGATGCGGATTCACGACAAGCCGGCGCTCGAAGCGTTTTCAATGGCAGCCTTACGCGATCTCAACGTGCTCCCAGGAGCGGATCGCAGCAATCTTGGACCTGTAATATCGGGACGTTGGCGAGAGGTGTCTTACCTGTTGGTCAAAGCCCATCTTGAAGAAGAATATCGTGACAGTGACAATGATACGCGCAGGCGTACCGTGTTTCGCGGGATTGTGCTTTCGATTGAATGTCCCACCGAGATGCCGGAAGTTGTATTTCTTGCCGACTACGGAGAGACAGTGAACAAGCTCTTTGCATGGGCAGCGCGCCAAAAACGGCCTGATCAAAAACTCAGTTTCCCGGATCCGGAATTCGAGAAGGTGTTTGAGGTTTACACCGATGATCTTGACCGTGCGCAAAAACTGCTTGATCCGTCTTTCGGGCAGAAGCTTCTCGAATTTTCGAAGGATTATCAGGGCGGTAAGCACCATGTCTCGGCCGCGTTCAAGGCGAGGCGGTTTTACATGGCGCTTGATCTTACCCATGATTTTATGAATTTCGATGTGATCAACCGTCCGCTCTCGGAAGCGAATGATAAGATCCATGCTGCTCTTGCCGACCTTATGATTCCCCGGCGGATTATCGATACGCTTTTATCATGAAGAGGCTTCCGATGAAGCGCAACCAATCCGGCTCATCACGGCGATGTTCGCACGGTATCCTATACCGAAACACTCGGATCTAGGTCTCCGCCGCCGCTTTCACATAATACCAGTGCCTGCCCTTCTTTTTGAAGAAGCTCTTCTCACGGTGTGTGTCGTGGGTACCGTTGATCAGTGAGTGGGCTTCAAACGTGACTGTGCCATCGCGGTCGCTGGTGCCACCTCGTTCCGTCGCAAGGATCATCAATCCAAGCCAGATACTGTCCTTCGCACGGGCCTCAAAGGCCGCGTGACTGAATTGACGGCGTTCCGATGGCCAAAGTGTATCGTGCAGGTAGTCGACATTAGCCGTCACAAAGGCGGAATAGCGCGACCGCATGAGGTCTTCGGCGGTTGCCGCATGGCGTTCACCGGAATGGAGCACGCCGCAACAGGCCTCATAAGCCTTTTCGGAGCCACAGGGACAGGGCATATCGGGGTCAGTCCTTGTTACCGCCGAAGAGTTTTTTCAGCATATCTGCCATTGGGCCCGATTTCGTGAGGTTCTTCGGGCTCGTCTGGCGGGCCTGGCGGATGTGGCTCTGGCCCTTTTTCTCATGTTTTGCGGCGCGGTTATCCTGACCACGGGCACCGGGCGGTTCGTTGGAATCAAGCTTCAGGCGCAACCGGTTTGTGAAGTTTGCGTCCTCACCTTTCGCCAATTCGTCCGCACAATCGGCGATGGCATAAAGAAGCGGGCCAAGCCAAGTCTGGTCCGCTTTGGCGAAATCGCTAAGAACGTAGTTCGAAACCTGTGCCTTGTTTCCGGGATGTCCAATGCCAAGGCGCAGGCGCCGGTAATTCTTACCGATATGGGCGTCGATCGATTTGATCCCGTTGTGGCCACCGCTTCCGCCGCCGGTTTTGATCCGGACTTTTCCCGGCGCAAGGTCGAGTTCGTCATAGATGACCAGAATATCGGATGGATCGATTTTATAGAACCTGGCGGCTTCGCCAACGGAGCGGCCTGATTCATTCATGTAAGTGCCGGGTTTCAGGATCTGCGTCTTCGCGCTGCCAATTTGACCTTCGGCGATTTCACCCTGAAATTTTGAGCGATAGGGGGAAAAGCTATGGCGGCGAGCAATCTCGTCCGCCGCCATAAAGCCGATATTGTGCCGGTTTGAGGCGTATTTCGGGCCCGGGTTTCCAAGTCCAACAACCAGAAACATCGGGGTCTCCCAAATCGTTCAGGCTAGGGACGCGCTATTCGGCGTCGCCGTTTGCCTCGCCTTCTGCTTCGGCTTCACCTTCTTCTTCGCTTGAAGGTTCTTTCAATCCAGCAGGTGTCGCAATGGTCGCAATCGTAAAGTCGCGGTCAGTGATGACAGGCGTGATACCTTCAGGCAGCGTCACATCGGAAATATGTGCACCATCGCCAAGGTCGAGGCCGGTCAGGTCAACGACGATATTTTCAGGAATCGCATCTGCCGGGCATTCCAGTTCTACGGTGTAGCGAACAACGTTCAGAACACCACCGCGACGCAAGCCAGGCGATTGTTCTTCGTTTTCGAAGACAACCGGAACTTCAACAGCAAGTTTCGCACCCTTACTCACCCGCAGGAAGTCGATGTGCATGAGGAAATCCCGCACCGGGTCCAGCTCATACGCTTTCGGGATCACGCGGACTTTCTTGCCGTCCACATTGATGGTGGCGATCGTCGACATGAAACCGCCGCCATGCAGTTTCATGAACGCGTCTTTGTAATCGATGGCGATCGGGAGAGGTGGCTGTTTGTCGCCGTAGATCACGGCCGGGACCTTCTTATCCCGACGTAATGCACGAGCGGCCCCCTTGCCAACCCGGTCGCGCACCGTCGCTTCGATTTCGTAGCTCATCGGTACA
>JBCDCZ010000333.1:0-4609 GCA_039180865.1 Pseudomonadota bacterium
GCTCCCTGATCCGCCTGCGTGCGGTCAACCGAGGCGGCAGCGGCTGAAGCGATATCAAGCTTACCGCCCATTACACACGGAATGCCGCGCACCGTGAGCGTACCGGAATCGAACCTGAGCGTTGCGCCACTCACCCAGATTTTCCAGTAGATCGTGTGGGCGCCTTGACCGAGCGCAATGCTGAAATCGGAGGAAAGATCTTCGTAGACGCTATCGCCGCCTGCGAAATTCGCGCGCCGATAAGAGCCCGTCCACATGACATTGGGGATTTCCTGATTGAAGACGCCTGTGCGCACGATTGTATTGCCAGCGCCCTTGACCCGCGAAGCTGACGTGTCTGTTGAAATGTCCACGACCATCGGCTCCGGCAACACGAAATCCACCTTCAGGATGTTGCTGTTTTCATCGGTCTCAAGGCCGTCCGACCAGAAGAACTCCTCGTAAGCAATCTGCGTGTGGTTTTTCGCCTTGCAGGCAATTGGGCCTGGGGCTGGATCGCCCGGATCGCCCGGATCGCCCGGATCGCCGGGGCCATCTGGATCACCAAGTGCTGCCGCAAGATTAAGCCGCGCGCCGGTCTGGCTTGTCCCCGCGAGTGCAGGGATAACGTCCGCGGTCGCCATCAGGCGTTTCTTGAGATCGAGATGGCTGAGCGAGGGATTTCCCGCCCAGACCAAAGCCGCTGCCCCCACCACATGGGGCGTTGCCATCGACGTGCCATTGAAGGAGGCATAAGCGCTGTTCGGGGTGGTCGACAGGATATCGACGCCGGGCGCGCCCATATCGACGCTTGCCGCCCCGAACTGGGAGAAACTAGCCCGGTTATCATTCTGATCGGTTGCCATGACCGCGAGCACGTTCGGCACGTCATAGCTTGATGGATAATGCGGATTGGTGTCGTTGTTCGTCCCCGCATTGCCGGCAGCCGCCACAAACAAAATGCCCGCATTATCGGCTGCCTCAATGGCGTCCTTCAAACCCTGGCTGAAGCCGCCCCCGCCCCAGCTGTTGTTCATGATGTCCGCTTTCATCCTGATCGCGTAATCGATTGAGCGGATCGCCCCTGCTGTCGATCCGCTGCCATTCGCGGAGAGGAATTTGACGCCCATAATCCTGGTGGTCCAGTTCACACCGGCAACGCCGAGATTGTTATCGGTGACAGCCCCGATCGTTCCGGCCACATGAGTCCCATGCTGGTTGTCATCCATCGGATCGCCGGTAGGCGTGGAGGGCACGAAATTCGCCCCATGAACGTCGTCGATGATGCCGTTTCCGTCATCGTCGACACCATTGTTCGGGGTCTCGCCGGGATTGGTCCACATATTGGCGAAGAGATCCGGGTGACGATAATCGACACCAGTATCGATGACGGCAATCACCAATTTGCCGGAATCCGTCTTCTTATCCCACGCTGCGGGTGCTTTGATCTTCGGAAAGCCCCATTGCGGAGGATAGTTCGGATCGTTGGGATTACCGAGCGCATAGACCCGGTAGACGGGTTCCACATAAGCAACATTCGGATCGGTCCCGACGCTCTCGGTCAATTGGCCGATGGCGTCGCTGTCATCTTGAACGACCACAACGCCGACCGCTGACAGGGTTTCAATAATTTCAGCGTCACCCGGCAAGGTCGCCTCGTCGAATTCGGTAGCGGCGACACCCGGCGCAAGCTTTACAATGAACTGGCCGGGCACAATTTCAGGCTCATCGGGCGCTGTGAAGGAAGGTTGCTGCGCAAACGCTAGCGTTCCGGAAAATAGCAGGGCAAAAGTGGATAGAACAACTCTCTTCATAAGAGGTCTCCTTGATCGATCGGTCGGGAAAGTGGGGGCCGCCTCTTCGCGTAATTGCGGCCCCGATCGTGTGCGTCATTCGCGATTGCGTCAGGTGCCGAACGGCACTCAGCAACCGATGGCGTTGCAGAGCTTCACAATGTTGTCGGATGTGAAACGCGGACCGTTGAAGGTCTGTCCGAAGCTTCCGGTGCAGCTCGTATTATCGTAGCCGCTCACAACGGAGTTCACCCAGTTGCCGCCACGCCAGCTGCGGAGCCACGGCCCGCCGCTCGATCCGAATGTCATCGAACAGCCCATATTGAGGACGGAACTGCCGCCACAGCCCGAAGACGGATTGAAGCTTTCCGCAGAGCAGAGTTCCATCTTGTTGCCGCCGCCGATATTGCCCGGATATCCAAGCGCATGGAGCGATTGGGTGGTGCCGAAATTCCACGAGCGGCCAAGCCATCCGGTATAAAAGGTCACCGGACGGTTCTGGGCATTGTTGCGAAGCTTGATGACACAGACATCGGATTTGCGGTCGCCAACACTGATCCAGCGATTGAGGATCGTCGCGGATGACCAGTTGAACATGCCATAGGGCGTGTTCCCGTTGTCATAGGCGGGTGCAAAACGGAATCCACCGATCCAGCTTCCCGACGAACGGTTGTAGCAACAATGGGCCGCCGTCACGATCACGTTGTTGCCGCTGATGACGGAGGCACTGCACGAGCCGGAATTCGTAAAGAGCTTGCCAATGGCGCGGCGCGGATAATGCGTTCGGTAAGGTGCAGCGCTGTATTGGGTGTAGATATCTTTCGTACCCAGGATTGAGGGCTGATCCTGGGTCTGGAGCGCGCTGTCATCCCAGGCGTCCGGAAAGGCGGTCTGCGCCTCTTCATTCGCCTGCGCATTCGGGTCGCCGCCTCCCTCTATTCCCGGAGAGAGGGCGTCGAGATCAAGGGTTTCCGGTTCTTCGAGCGCCCTTGAGCGCAGGCCCTCCCCGCGTGTCACGTTCCAATCAAGCGGCTGAACGGCACGGCGTGCCTCGGGTGTGTCCAGGGTTGTGATTTCAGCCTGGGTTTCGGTGTTGTCGATGGTTGTCGTTGTCTGCGCAAATGCTGGAATGACAAGAGCCAGAAGTATTGGCGCAGCACTGATCATTGCCTTAGAAGTCATGGGGATGCTCCTCAGGGAAAAAAGATGTAAATTTTTAGACAAACGTTGACATGTGAGCCCGGGCACCAGAGCCTCAGGCATCATGGTCATGTAATGAACAGCCTAATACTATGAACAGTCCGCCGCCCAATTATCAGTGTGGTAATATTACACCATGATTTACGTAATTTCCATATGTTAGCAGAAGCTACAGAATGGTCGTATTGTTACCGATAAAACGTTGGAAACCTTTCCGTTTCGCCGGCACCGGTAACGTTACGTACCCGAAACCTTTCTCGTAGATATAAAGGTTGATCGTCTTGGGGGTGGCAGGGTGAAGTTGTACTAGATGATGAACCTCATCAATCTGCGCAGTCCACCACCCTGTAGAGCTTCCGATCGCGACGGGCATAAGACTCTGCAAGGCTGATGAGCCGTAGTTTTGGAAGGCCTGCGGAGCCCCTCACCCTCTGAAAACCATGGTATCTTGATCGAGAGCCTCATCGGGCGCTTGTTCCGGTTCTTTCCACCCTGTTCCCCCAAAAGGCAAAGGGCTCTCCGGTCATCCCAAGAGCCCGCCCTTATCGTGTTCAAACTCTGACCGGACCCTAGAGCCCGTCTTCGTCGCGCGGCTCAGGGCGCACCTATCGCGCTTCAAAGAACGAAGCATCGAGACCGGCGGCCTCAATCCGCCCGAGATAAGAGACGAATTCTGCGATAGCGTTCGCCCTCGCCTCAGCATCAACCGGCATCACATTCACATCCTCTCGGAAGATGAAATCAAAGACAAAGAATGAAGAATTGATCATGGTTAGTTCCCGACCTTCGTTCGCCAGGATCTCCATCTGTTTGACCAGATTGGAGAAGATCGTCGCCGCCTCGATCTGACGCTTCAACGCATTACCGGTCGCCTGAGTGTCAGATTGCAGAAAGTTGAAAAACCTGCGTGGTGAAGGGCGCTACACTGGCTAGCAGTGAAACTGTTTGGACCATCCGTCACGATCGAAGATACTCAAGCGCACCAAGGATCTCAGTGGGTGAAACAAAATGCCGGTCGAGGAAGAAATTGATGATTTTTTCAAGACTTACATCGCAGCGTTCGCAAACGGCGACGCCGATGCAATTGCCGAACTATGGGAACCGGTCGGCTTGTTCCCCTCTCCTTCCGGAAACTTCTCTATGGAGCGGTCAGCGTTTCGCGATCACTGCACAGGGCTTCTCGACTTTTACCGAAAACAAGGTGTCGCGAAGCCAACAGGTGAGCTCTTATCTGCCGTAGAGCTCTTTCCCGGTGTCGCCGAAGCCCGTATGGCCTATCGCATGCTCGATGATCACGGTGGACTGATTGCCAAGTGGGAACATGTTTACATCCTTCGCAAGACCGATCGATTGCGGGTCTCGCTAACAATCGCGGACGACGAGTTGGCGGCCTGGCAAGCCCGAGGCGCTCATCTGTAGAACGGTCGGAAAGCGCTATTTCTGCTATCGGCCCGCGACACCATCCCCTTCCAATGCAGAACGAGCTCTCCGGATCACCGAAGAGCCCGCCCTTATCGTGTTTAAATTCTCACCAGACTCTAGAGCCCGTCTTCGTCACGCGGCTCGGGACGTGCCTGTTGCGCTTCGAACAACGCGGTGTTGAGACCGGCGGCCTCAATCCGACCGAGATAATAGAC
>JBCDCZ010000334.1:0-4599 GCA_039180865.1 Pseudomonadota bacterium
CAGATATCCATCTTGGCACCAAAGGGTGTCAGGCTGATCTTGTCCTCGACTTTCTACGGTTTCATTCCGCTGAGAGAATTTATCTCGTCGGCGATATCGTTGACGGCTGGCGATTGAAGAAAGCGTGGTACTGGCCGCAGAAGCACAACGACGTCGTCCAGAAATTGCTGCGCCTTGGCCGCAAGGGCACGCAAATCATTTATTTGCCGGGAAACCATGATGAGTTCCTACGGTCTTATCTCGGCGCTCATTTCGGCGGTGTCGAAGTCGTTGACCGTACTGTTCATGAAACAGCGGATGGACGTCGTTTTCTCGTCATTCATGGAGACCAGTTCGACGTCGTTGTTCGCCACGTTAAATGGCTCGCCTTCCTGGGTGATCACGCCTACACGTTCGCGATCAAGGTGAATACCTACCTGAATCGGATCCGCCGGATGATGGGGTTGTCGTACTGGTCGTTGTCGGCATGGGCCAAGATGAAGGTGAAATCGGCTGTGAACTTCGTCGGGGAATTCGAAAATGCCCTGTGCGCTGAAGCCAAACGCTCCAAAGTGGATGGTGTCATTTGCGGCCACATTCATCACGCGACCATGCACGACCAATTCGGCATTGAGTATGTCAATACGGGCGATTGGGTGGAAAGTTGCACAGCCGTTGCCGAAAACCATGATGGCTCTTTCGAGATGATCCGGTGGACTGAAGTGAAGAAGCCCGACCATCTCGTCGATCAGGATCTCGTAACCGAATCTGATAATCTCGGATCCGGTGGCAAGGTGGCTGCTTAGGATCCCTCAGGTTCCTGGGTGGATCAAGACCGGAAAGCGAGGGGTTAGGCAATGCGGCTTGTGATTGTCACAGATGCATGGCATCCCCAAGTCAATGGCGTCGTGCGAACGCTTGAGCGCACGCGGCTGGAGCTCATCTCCATGGGCCATGAGGTCGAAATCGTTTCGCCGGAGCCGTTCTTTACCGTTCCGCTTCCAACTTATCCTGAAATCCGCCTTTCGCTTGCAACGATGCGCGCAGTGGGTGTCGAAATAGAAAAGCACACGCCAGATCACATTCACATTGCGACCGAGGGACCGCTCGGGCACGCCGCGCGCCGTTATTGTCTTGCCAGCGAAAAACTCTTTACGACGAGCTATCACACCCGCTTCCCGGAATATGTGACGGCGCGCATTCCAATACCAATCAGTTGGACCTACGCCTATTTGCGGCGTTTCCATAATTCCGGCGTTGGCTGCATGGTCGCGACACCGACGTTGCGTCGAGATCTGGAGGGGCACGGTTTTGACAGGCTCAGAATGTGGTCGCGTGGGGTTGATGCGTCCCTCTACGCCCCGGAGAAAAAGATAGACCTCGGATTTAAGGGGCCGATCCAGCTTTATGTCGGACGGGTGGCAATCGAGAAGAATCTCGAAGCGTTCCTATCCTGCAAGACCCAAGGCACGAAACTGATAGTCGGCGATGGACCGGCGCGTACCGAGTTGGAGGCAAAATATCCAGACGCCGTCTTTGCGGGCAAGAAGATGGGGGAGGAACTCGCTGGTTACTATGCGTCGGCAGACGTGTTCGTATTTCCAAGCCTCACGGACACCTTCGGTATCGTTATGCTGGAAGCTCTTGCCAGCGGCTTACCCGTGGCGGCTTTTCCCGTCATGGGCCCCATCGACGTGATCGGGGAAAACAGCGATGTGGGGATCCTGCGCGACAATCTGGATGACGCGATCTCTGAGGCACTCAAGCTCGACCGGGCTGCCTGCAGACGCTTCGCTGAAAGCTATTCGTGGAGGGCAACGGCAGAGCTCTTCCTGGACAATATCGTAAAAAGCCGGAACGGAAATCTCACCGAAGCCGCCTGATAGGCGTTCACGGATCTTGCAGGTTGAGCAAGACGATCCAGCGGCTTTTGAAAGACCGACTAGCTGAAAAGCGCCTGGCGCTTCGCGAGCGGTATCAGCTCCGCATCATTGGATAATGAAGGAACCTCCGTACTCGGAAGCACTGTGTTGCGTTCAACACGAGGGCTCGTGTCGACCAGATCGATGTCGCCGACATCGTCTTCGGCAATGACGAAAGCAAGGTTGCTTTCATCCGGATCATCATCGTCATCCGTGTCACCCGAAGGCGATCCGTCTTCATTGAAACCGAATTGAAGTTCGTTTGGTGGTCCAGATGCAGTGTCGGAACCCTCCGGAGCAAAAGAAACGTCGTCTTCGACAAAGTATACGGGTTCTTCAGGTGGAGTTTCCTCACTGAATTCTGTTTCCGCCCATTCGACGTCGAACGGATAGGTACCTTGGGGATCTGATAAATCCTCAGGATCCTCCGGAAGGATCTCGGACGGTGCCGCAAGGTCTACCTCATCGGAGGCCGGATCGTCTGGTGTGGCGTACAGGACTTCGTCAATCTCGGTCTGACTCTGAGCAGTGCCTGGAAGGGCGGGGCCATTCAAAAGCCCCTGTCGATCACCCTGTTCACCGGCCCCGGATCCCGGAGACTGATCATCGTCCCCCCAAAGGGTCACCATGGATTTTAAACGTTTCTCGATAACGTTTGTAATATCAACGACTTTTCGCAAGCGTTGCCCGGTAAGGTCCTGGAAGGAACAGGCCGTATAGATCGATGTGGCGAGTGCATCAAGCTTTTCGCAGGCTTCTTCCGGTGCTCCAGCGTCGCGGATTTCCCACGCGATCTCCTGAACTTCCTCGGCCGCCGCCAGGATGTCCGAGGTTGCCGTTTCCGTTTCGTCCACCACGGCGTCAAGCTGGATCTTGGCATCCATCACATCACCGTCGTCGCCCGACGGTGCCATATGCGCGATCTCGAATTTCAGCTGCTCGATGGTGTGCGTCATGTCAACGATATCGAGTCGCATCTGTTGGACGTCGGTATCAACCCCTGTGTCGGGGCTTTCGGTGTTCTCTGACGATTGTGTATTGAAGTGAGACTTCAAACCTTCAACAGCTTCCAACACCTGTTCCGTGTCGGAAACCCGATTGCGTCTTGCATATTCAGCCAGAAACCATCGTCCACGAGCCGTTTCCATCACGGCTTCTTCGATCGCGCGATAGTCGTCCTCGCTGATTTGCTGTGGAGTAATCAGGTCCGCCATGCTGAATACGTCCGATTTCGAGTGACGCAGATTTCCTGGAACACGTAAGGAATGCCTTTCGAAACCCGAACAACCGTTTAATCGTTATCCATATGACGTTCAGGCATATCCGAGTCGCGGCGTTCATCAGCACGGTTTTCCTCGGGCTCGGTGTATATTTACCGTTTTTTCCCCTGTTACTTAGCGAGAAGAGCTTCGCACCCGAGGAAGTCGCCATCCTGGTGGCTGTGCCGATTGCCGCGAAACTCATCGCAACGCCTGCGATAACCGCTGCCCTTGGCCGTTTCAAAGACCGCCGCAAAGGGGCTTTCGTTTATTGTCTGGCCGCCGCCTTCAGTTTTCTGGCCCTGTCAGTGAGCGATGGTTTTCTGGCAGCACTCATCTGCCTGGCGGTGTTCGGGGCATTTTGGAATGCACTCATCCCCGTTGGCGATTCTTTCGCGCTATATGAAGTACGCAACAGTTCTGCCGATTACGGCCATATCCGCCTTTGGGGCTCTCTGGCTTTTATTGTGGCGAACTTACTGGCGGGTGTCGTCATCGCAGATCTTGATGCGACGAGCGGGCTTCTGCTGATCGCATTGCTGATTTTTTCTGCTGGCGCGACCGCCCGTGTCCTCCCGCCTCCAATTACAAGTTCTGATCTCACCAGCACGCGAACTCAGGCGAAACCCCGCATCAGCCAAGACTTGAGAGACCCGCAGTTTTTCTGTGTCGCTCTTGTAGCCGGAGCCATTCAATCATCTCATGCCATGATTTACACATTCGGCAGTGTCCACTGGCAGACGCTTGGCTTTTCTACGGCTGAAATCGGTTCCTTCTGGGCAATAGGCGTCGTGTCCGAGATCCTCTTGTTCTTAACCGCTGGGTTTTTCCTATCACGCGTCCCGTCGGTCGCGCTGATCGTACTTGGCGGCGCGTTCGCAATGGTGCGCTGGTGGTTGCATCCCATGACAACAGACTTCGTGTCGATTCTTGTGTTGCAGTTGCTGCACGGTATCACCTTCGGTGCCACCCACTTCGGCGTGCAATCGTTTATTTCCCGGAACCGAAGTGACGCGGCAACGCCAGGCGCGCAAGCCGCCATCGTGCTTGTGAGCGGCATTTTTACGGTTGCCACGACACTTGTTGCCGGCGTTCTCTATCGCGAATATGCGGCAGGTGCGTTTGTTTTTATGGCAGGACTTGCGGGCCTGGGCCTCTTACCGCTCCTGATGTTTTTCAGCCCCAAAGTGCGGGATCAGGCGGATCAATGAGGCTGCCATCAAATCGCAACGCGGGCTCGAAATCCTCGGCAAGCAGGAGTGGGCCGTCGAGGTCCACGAAAGCGGCTCCTTGGGCTGCAAGAACAGCAGGCGCCATCGCAAGGGAGGAAGCGACCATGCAGCCGACCATGATAGTGAGGTCGCGGGCACGCGCTTCTGAAATCAGGGCCATTGCCTCCGTTAAACCGCCGGTCTTGTCAAGTTTCACATTTATGACGC
>JBCDCZ010000335.1:0-4575 GCA_039180865.1 Pseudomonadota bacterium
CGCGGCTGTATGCTTTCGATTGAAGCGCATAATAACAAAGGAATTTTCGGATTTGACGAGCCTTTTCCACTTGGTGACAAGGGCACTCTCGTTTGTCCTGTTAGCGGCGGTTGTCGCGTTGGGAGGCTGCACATTCCTTCCGGCCGCCGGCCCATTATCTTCAGAAGTAGTGACCCTTAATAGTTCGGATACAATAGACGGTGTTCCCTTTAAAATCATTGAGATTGACTCAGACACGATCTCGACAGTGCTTGCCTATCAGCCACACAGGTTGAGCGAATCCTTTCAAGGAAATAGCGTCAAACCACGCCACGTAATCGGCATTGGTGATGTGCTTTCGGTTGTCGTTTGGGAATCCGGTCAGGACGGCCTCTTTGTGGGCGTCCAGGGCGGAGGAAGAACCGAACTTGGTCCGTTTCTAGTGGATCAAACCGGCAAGATATCTGTTCCTTACATTG
The DNA here is from genome assembly GCA_039180865.1 of Pseudomonadota bacterium. Classification (GTDB taxonomy): domain Bacteria; phylum Pseudomonadota; class Alphaproteobacteria; order Rhizobiales; family JACESI01; genus JBCDCU01. The sequence continues at coordinate 459 of JBCDCZ010000335.1, forward strand.
GCTGGATGACGGCCCGCGGCCGCACACTTCCTGAGCTGCGTTTCGCAATTCAGCAGGGCCTGCAAGATAAAGCCATTGATCCACAGGTTGTTGTTGGCCTGACTGAAAGCAACGCAGCTTCGGTTATAGTGAATGGCGTGGTACGCCGTCCGGGGGTATTCCCAGTCCCGCTGAGCGGTGCAAAGATCCTCGATATGATCGCGCTTACTGGGGGAGTAACACAACCGCCAGCAGAGGTCCTAATCACGTTTATTCGCGACGAACGCAAAGGTACACAACGTTTAAACCGGATCTACGACGATTTGTCGGAGAACATATTCGTTCGCCCAGGTGATCAGATTTACCTTTCGCATAAACCAGAAACCTACACTGCTTTTGGTGCGGTTCCAAAGGTCAACGAATATCCGATCAGTGGAGGAAATCTCTCATTGATCGAAGCCTTGGGTCGGGCAGGTGGCCTGGATGACTTGCGAGCAAACACACTGGGTCTGTTCGTCTTCCGCTACGAAGAACCAGAGCTTGTTGGTGCAATTGATCCGGAATTCATCATTTCGCCCGGGAAAAAAGTACCAGTGATCTACCGCCTGAATATGCGTGAAAATGGCTCTTTCTTCCATGCTCAGGCCTTCAAGATGCGTGACAACGATGTTCTTTACGTCGCAAATTCTTATTCCACGGAAGTTGGCAAATTTATTCAAATCCTAACCGGCGCCAGCAATCCGAGCTTGCGCACCCTTTCGGCCTTCAACTAGAGCTGTCATCGACACAATGCAGGCAGCAGCTAGGCGTGACGCCTTTTCTGCGCTACAGGATTTGGCGGCGGACGGACTGGTTTGGAACTGCGTGCCCGAAAACAGGAAGTGGTTGGGTTGAATAGTCAGATTGAAAAAGGGGCGCACCAATCCTCGCTAAGATCAGATCGGTGCTTTCTGTTTCTTCAACCGCACCCCTCAGGTTTCGGTCGCGCGATCTTGCGCGATATGGACCGCCGGACCATACCGTATCGCATCATCAATGTTTCGCTCGGAGATTTCATCTACCGCTTCGGCTTCAAGGCCACGAATTATATAGGAAAGGTCCGGAATTGGCGGACATATCTGGAAACATTCATCGATGAACACGGCATCACCGATATTGTCTATTATTCAGACCAGAGGCCGTATCACCGAATTGCCCGGGCCGTAGCCTATCAGCGCGGACTGCGCGCCTTCGCGTATGAGTTTGGGTATTTCCGGCCAGACTGGATAACGCTTGAACGCTCCGGGATGGGCGTCTTCTCTCACTTCCCGGAAGACCCGGCTCTCATTCGACGACTGGCTGAAGATCTTGAAGCAAATGATCCGGACGGCTTTTATCCGCACACCTTCTTTGCAGAAGCGTTCAACGAGGTCGTGTACAATCTCATACCCGTTTTCTTTCCATACCTCTTTCACCACTACCGGCGTGACAGGCTCTATCATCCAATCCGCGATTATCCGAGCTATATTCCCAGACTATTGCGCTCGGGAAAAAAGAACCGCGAAGCCGGACGCACCGTTGAAGCTCTGACTGAATCCGATACCCAATACTTTGTCGTCCCAATGCAGATGCAGGGCGACTACCAGGTTCGCCGCTGCTCCCATTATCCGCATTTGCGCGAAATGATTGAAGAGGTGATCGGGTCCTTTGCAGAAAATGCGGCGAAGGACATCAAGCTCGTCTTCAAGATTCATCCGTTGGACAACAATATCGAGGATTGGGCAGGAATAATTGAACGAACGGCCTATCATCACAATTGCTCTGAGCGCGTCACAACGATCGACGGCGGCAATCTGAACCGGCTGCTCGGCAGTTGTGCGGGTGTCATCCTTGTTAACAGCACCACCGGTATAGCAGCGCTTCAAGCCGAGATCCCGGTCAAAGTTCTTGGGATCGCAATTTATGACATTGCCGGGCTCACCCACCAGGGCAGCCTCGATACGTTCTGGACCCACCCTGAAAAACCCGACAAGACGCTGATGGAGGCTTTCTCAAAACTGATGAAGGCCAGCATCCAGATCAAGGGGAACTTCTTCAATCCGGAAGGCAGAGAGGTCGGCGCGCGGCACTTTGTGGACAGGCTGATCGAAGACAAGGTCAACGGCAACGGCGCATTTGTTGAGCCACCTCCGCGGGTCGCCAAAGCCAAACGCATGGGCGTTCCCATGACCTATGAAATCTGACGGCCACACCTTGCTCAGTTGGCGTTAGCTTTGCGGATCCTGCGCAAGCTTATCTGCCAAAAAATCCCTGAGATCGTAATCTACACGCTCTGTGAGCGACACATACGTGAAGATCATGGTTTCTCTGCCACGCACCATCTCTCCTGGAAACGGCATATAGGCGAGTTCCTTTGATCCGAACGCGGGAGACGCGGTACCGACCTGCCAATTGGCATTGATCGCCACATCGACAAGGTTCAGCGTCAGGCCGTCCGTTCCTTTGCGTTTGAAGGGGACGGCCGCTACCCGAAGATAACTGGTCTTGTCTTCGGCCTGCCGAAAACCATCGACAAAGCTTGCAGCAAGCACACCAATCTCACCAGCCCGATCAGCTTCGCCGGGGCCATGAACGTGCGAATGAAGATGGTCATGACTGTGAGCGTTGTGGTCGCGCGGCAGGTTTGGCGCCCCGCCATTCGCAGTGCCGCCAGTGGTCGTCATGTGATCAGGGTGATCGTGCATCTGGTGCTCCCGGTAATGATCGACTGCATTTAAACCTTGTGGTTCATTCAAACTCCGGTCCCTGCGGAATGGATACGGGTTTGTCGATGATCGCTTTATGAGCTCCCATCTTGCCGTGCGATACGAGCGTGCCAAGCACATCGACGATGATGCGAGTCGCGAGAAGCGCGGTGATGTCCGACGTGTCATAAGGCGGTGAGACTTCGACGACTTCAAGCCCGCAGATGCCTTCCTTGGCAACCAGGGAGACAAGCTCCAGAGCCTCCCTTGGGAGGAACCCACCGGGTTCGGGCCATCCGGTGCCAGGCACAAAACCGCAATCGACACTGTCAACATCGAATGAGATGTAAACGGCGTCGGCATCTTTCCAGGCAAGCTCAAGAGCGCGCGCAGCAGTCTCAGCGAGACCAAGCTCCTCGACATCGCGCATCGTAAATATGTTGGTGTTGCGTTCACGGGCGACCGCTACACCCTCTCGTGGCACCTGCCACCCGCCAATACCCACCTGCACGAGGTTCACGGCGGGAACATTGGCGAGATCCGTCGCATGGAACCAAGGCGTCGTGTGCATCCGCTCATCGAGGTCTTTTTCCTGAATGTCGATATGCCGGTCGAAATGGACAATGCCGATCCGTTTCGATGTACATTCGGCAATCCCGCGCACACAAGGAAACCCGATTGAATGGTCGCCACCAATCATAATCGGCAAGGCACCGGACGAAAACACATGGGAAACCGCGCGGGAAATCTGATCGAACGTCTTTTCTATGTTGGCGGGAATCGTAAAGACATCGCCGACATCGCAAAGGGTCATTTGCTCTCGCAGATCGATACCCATCTCATAATTGTAAGGAGTGTAGAGTGCCGAGATCCGGCGAACGCCTTGCGGACCAAACCGTGTTCCAGGTCTGTAAGTCGTCCCGCCATCGAAGGGAATGCCGATTATGGCCGCGTCATAGGCGCCAACTTCGGTCGCATCTTCAATATAAGGTGCCTTTAGAAACGTGTTGATGCCTGCGTAATGGGGAAGCTCTCCGCGTGCGAATGTTGGAATGGACTTGTCTTCAAGACTGTCAGAGCCGGTAAGCCCCATCCGCAAAGCCCATTGCTTTTCCTTCTCCCAGGCTTTTGAGGGAAGCGTTCCTTCCTTTTCCGCAGCTTTCCAGCCGCGAAGCTGAAGCTTGTCGAAATCCGGATGATGCTGGCGTTCTGGAAGCGGTCGCGAAAATGTTCCTGCGCGTGTTACCGTGTGAAGAGGGCGGGGCGATAGCAGGTCTTTCATGATCAACAACTCCATTTCGAACGCCAAAACAATACGGTTATCCGGATTGCGGGTGCGTCGATTCCTTCCTTAGCCCGCTCAAGGCGATCTGACCATCCGAAACTCTGCGGCGTTTGTCGGTTGAACGGTTAAC
>JBCDCZ010000336.1:0-4557 GCA_039180865.1 Pseudomonadota bacterium
ATAGATGGCACGGCTTACAATGTCGCGCGTCGCCCGTTCGCCGCGCGGATCATAGTCGAACATGAAGCGTTCGCCGTCGCCGTTCAAAAGATGACCGCCCGCGCCGCGCAATCCTTCCTCAAGAACGGTTCCGGTCATCCGTGTTCCTTCGCCCGCGAGAAGGCCGGTCGGATGGAATTGCACCATTTCCATGTCACGTAAGGGCAGACCGGCGCGAAGCGCCATCGCAAGCCCGTCCATCGACTTGTCGCCTGATGGTGTGTGATAGCGGTACATGGTCGGTCCACCGCCGGTCGCCATCAAAACGGCTTTCGCCTTGACGAGCCGGAAGATCCCGAGCCGCATATCTATGAAGAGAACCGCTGCGAGCCGGATTTTGTCCCTCGTCGGGATGAGTGCGATAGCACGGTGTTCGGAGAGTTTCTCGACCGGTTTTGAGAGGACTTTTTCCATCAGGCGGCTGATGATCTCAATCCCCGTCAGATCGCCCTTATGAACGGTTCTGTCGAAAGTTTGCCCCGCAAAAGCCTTCTGGTGAATGGATCCATCCGGATTGCGGTCGAAGAAGCAGCCGATCTCGTTTTCAAGTTCCCGGATCCGGGTGATAGCGGTTTCGCATAAGCGCCAGGCCATGTCCTGATCGGGCAGCCATTTGCCACCCTCGATCGTATCCATGAAATGGCGTTCTACGCTGTCGCCTACACCAAGTGCCACGTTGTAGCCGCCCTGGACCATACGGGTGCAGCCGCTCTTTCCAACGAGGCCTTTAACAGCGATCGTGACGCGGGCATCGGGTGCTGCCTGCTGTGCGTGAAGTGCTGCGAACAATCCGGCCCCGCCTGATCCGAGGATCAGGATATCGGTTTCGTGCTCTTCGAGCGGGGGCATCATGTCTCGCACCTCATGAGACTGCGCTCAGGAAAAAGGTTCCCGACAGGAAAAACGCGCCCGCGACCGCTGCAGCAGCATAGGTCTTCTGGTGCGGCGACCAGGGCAGGAATTCAAGCGCGAGCAGTCTGAGCCCCCCGAAAAAATGGACGGCAAGAAGGAAGACAAGGCCGAATTCCGCAAATTTCACCATCGGATTATCGGTCCATTTCAGGAAACCGTCGAGAGCTTCTTCGCTCGTCAACGCGAGAGAGAGAACGTAGAAATGAAACGGCAGGAAAAGTGCCAGACCAATACCCGAAATCCTGTGGAGCAGAAAGGCTGCGTAAAGTGGGTGAGTGCGAGCCGGGCGCATCATGGCAAGGTCACCGCGAGGACCGCGCGCATTCCCATCAGGAACAACGTCACAAAGACCAAAACTGTGAAGGGTGTCAGCGCTTTTTCGGGAAGTTTGAAGACTTCATAGGCAATGACGCGAAACCCGATCGCGGCGTGGATCGCCACCGCCACGACGAAAGTGCCGTAGAAGAGCCCCCAAGCGAGACTTCCCTTCGTACGGCCAAGGATCTCCTCCGCGCTTAAACCGTTCTGCACTGCGTAGATCATGACTGCGATATGCCCGATCACCAGCGGTGCCATAATCAGGGCCGTCAGCCGCTGTGCCATGTAAAGGCGGACCGTCAGCATCAAAGATCTCCTTTCAGGTAAGCGGAGAGGCTGGCGCGTTTCAGACCGGCAATTGACGCTGTCGGGTTCAGTTCGTTCGGGCAATAGGTCATGCAGGACTGGTGGGAATGACAGGTGTGGCAGCCGCCTTTCTCCGAGACCGCACGAAGCCTTTCGGTCCTGGCACTGTCCCGCTCGTCGTTGACAAGGGTCCACGCCCGATTGAGGGCCGCTGGTCCGAGGTAATCCGGGTTTTGTGAGACCGCGTCACAGGCTGCGTAACAGACCGCGCAATTGATACATTCAATTCCCGCATTGGCCGCCTGTCTTTTGGCGCTCTCGGGTTTGATTGCGGCCATGGCATCATCGCGTGTCGCTCTACCCTGAAAGACACCTTCCGCCTTGACCCATTTGTCGAAGAACTCGGTCATATCGGTCGCGAGATCTTTGATGACAGGAAGGTTGCTGAGCGGTGCAATTTCGATCTGGCCTTGCTTTGCGACCTTCATGACATGGGTGCGGCAGGTCCAGCGCGGCTCGCCGTTCACCATCATGGCACAAGAACCGCACATGCCGACCCGGCAGGAAAACCGGTAGGTGAGTGTCGGGTCGATTTCCTGCTGAATGTAGGTGACAACGTCGAGAATGGTCTGGCTCTCGCGCGATGGCACATCATAGTTCTCCATGCGGCCTGTCTCACCAGTGCCGCGCCAGACTGAGACCGAAAGCGTATGCTGATCCTCGCTCGCAATGTTCTCATTTGTCGCCATGTGGCACGTTATAACCGTCAGAAATTCTAACTAAAATAGAGTTATTCTTTTTCTTTTTGTTAGATAAAGTTTTAAATTATCGAATTGGACGGCTCTCTCACGCTACTATACGCCCGATTTGACCTCGATGCTGGAGACCGCGTCGGCTACGACGTCGCCATTTCTTTTCAATTGATGCTTTTCAGAGTGCCTTCCTATAAGCTCAGCTAACACTATGACGGGTCGCGCGCAGTTCTAGAAAAGGATTTTGAGATGGGTTCCAGACTATTCGCAGCAATCATGCTTGCGGGACTGATGTCTTCCGGCAGTGCACTCGCAGGCCCGCAATTCACAAGCGCTTATGAGCGTTTCAATCTGAAGAACGACTGCCCGGTTGTTGAACAAGGCGAACGCCATTCAACCTTTCGCTGCCCGTTGAAAAAGGGACCCGAGCTCTCTCTGATCTTTTCCGACCACGGCGTTGACGTTTTGGTCGAACCCGCCCATAGCGACGGCGCGTACTTTACAAGCGAAGGCGCTTACCGGGATGGCGGTCCCTTCCAACCGTCTCGGTCCGGACATTTTGGAGATGTCTTTTTGAAGGATGGTGTCTTCACTATAGAAGTGAGGGGCGTGAAAGAGAGCGGTCAGTTCTCGCCTTTCGCCCTGATCTATCGCACGACTTATAACCAGATCCATGGCGACGGCTGGAAGCTGAAAAACCGTCTTGAGGTTCTAAAGTTCGGCAGTGACCACGCCTGTCAGATCGGCACTGTTGAGGGAAGCATCCCTGAGCATAACAAAAAGGCGACCCAAATCGCCGATGCCGCCTTCAACACCAATCCTTGTGGAGATGGGTCATCCTGATAATCGTTGGGTGACTACCCGAACGCGAAAAGAATTGGCCGTCGGTTCTGACGATCATTCGTGTACACGAGCGAACACAATCGAAAGGCCCCGACCTACTGGACGGTCAGCGTCATCGTCATCTTCGGATGGATGAAGCAACCGATAGTGTAAAGGCCCGCTTTGTCGAATGTGTAGCTGAATTCATGCCCCGGCGGTGTCAGCGGGCTGTTCAGATTAATTCCGTTATCCGTTGTCTGAATGTGGTGCGCGGTGCGATCGCTGTTCTTGAAAATGACGGTTTCACCAGCCTGAATTGTTATGGATTCTTGAACAAACTGCAGGTTTCGCTGATCAACAATATTGTTGGCGGCGATTGCGCTCGCCGATGCGAGACACGAGAGGATGATCAGAGGTGAAAGCAGTTTTTTCATGGTCTTTTCGATGGGTTGGAGAATTTCAGAAGGGTAGTGTGGGAAGCGCCGTTTGAGTTTCGCTGGTCAGCGTTTTCAAGAATGCCACCAAGTCTTTCTGCTCACCGCCTGTTAGCTCAAAGCCTTTTACTGACCAGGACACGCTTTCGCGTTTGGTGAACCCGTTCTGATAGTGGTGGATGACGTCTTCCAGCGTCCTCAGACTACCGTCATGCATAAAAGGACCGCGCTTTGCGATATCCCGAAGCGTTGGTGTCTTGAAAGCGTTCTGGATGGTTGTAACGCCTGGAACAATGCCCCCGCGACCAGAGTCCAAAGCGTCCGGCAGGCCGATATCGTGGAAACCGTCATCGGTGAAACGCCAGCTCGTGTGGCAGATGGCGCATTGCGCCTTTCCGTTAAAGAGCAGGAAGCCGTTTTTTGCAGAATTGCTGATTGCGGTTTCATCGCCTTGAATCCAGCGATCGAATGGCGCCTCGCGAGAAACAAGTGTTCTTTGATAAGAGGCGAGCGCCTTCGCGATTATATCAAGAGATATTTCCTCTCCGGGGAAAGCCTCATCAAACATGGCTCGATAGCCTTCGATCGCGCGTACCCTATCGGCTGCCAATTGCGAGGTCATGCCCATTTCAGCGCCGGACATTATCGGGCTCTTTGCCTGGTCTTCGAAGCTTTCGAACCGCCCGTCCCATCCGAGTAACGGCGCCCACGCAAGATTGAGGAGGGTCGGCGTATGCCGCTTGAGACGAGAACCATCATGTCCCAATCCCATTTGTTGTCCATCTTCCCAGCCGAAATCAGGATCGTGGCAACTGGCGCAGGACATCGTCTGATCTATCGACAAACGAGGGTCGGAGAATAGGATCTCGCCAAGGCGGACCTTGGCGTCCGTTACAGGATTGGTGTCCGGTGCAGGAATGGTAACGGGGCGTTCGTATTCCGCCTTGAGATCGTGCGGAACAATGTTTTGTCCG
>JBCDCZ010000337.1:0-4521 GCA_039180865.1 Pseudomonadota bacterium
CCGGATCAGGACACGCGCATTCCGATCAATCGCTATTGCCCGTGGAGCGGCAAGCGGATTTCACAGGACGCAACGCTGCAATATCGCGGCCTCCGGGTCGGATTCTGCTCTACCGCCCACCGCGATGAATTCGGCAAGGCCCTTGACTGTTTCGACGCCGCCTGCCGCCAATCCGCCGAATGCGACAAGAGTGCGTGGGTGCTGAGGAACGTAATGCTGGGGTGTTGAGGGGGGATCATCCAACTACAATGGATTGATCCACTTTGACTTCTGACTGATCAACCGTATCGTGACCTTAAGATCCGCCGGTTGGTTCTATGAACTATCGGTTGGATCGGTATTCTTTGATTATTGTTGATTCAGATTGCAGGGTGCTGATGTCGGATAGTGCAGGGAACAAAAGCTCGCCCGCAGACGCTCTTATTGCAGAACTTCTCTCAGATGATGTCGATGGCTTGTCGCTCCATGCTTTGCTCGGCGATAAGGAGGTTAAAACTGCTCTCATTGTGGCTCTCCGGGACGAAGGGGTGCCGCTGCCCGGGCTGGTTTATAGGCTACTGGTCCTAGCCCTTGGCGGCTGTGAGCGATTTCTCGGTGGCGCTATTCGATCTCGGCTTGAGGCAACAATTGATCGATCTCCCCAGGTCGCTGGCCTAATTCAGAACCTTGTCAACCTCCGTCACGGTGCCAAGGCTCAGGACAATTTGAAAGTTTCGCTTCTGGAAGCGCTGCGTATCGGGACAAGGGTATCAACCGACATTGAAGTCGACGAGGCAAGTTCGCTGGAGCTTGTCATTGCGCTTCACACTGCACGGGGGCTCGATCAACTCAGCGATCAAATAGAAGCAGTCGGCAAAATGGTGATAGAAGCTTACCGCTCAGATCTTGCGGCGGCGGTCGATCATCTGGTGAAGCCGGATCTGCGGTGGCCCGCCGAAGCGGTGATTCCTGAAAAACTATCGGCCTTCGATCGGTTGAAATATACGTCCGGTATTGATCCTTTTGTAGGCCGGAAGGTGGAACTTGATTTATTGAGGCGTTTTGCAGGCGATCCGTCTTTCGGCGGACGGATCTATAATTTCCGCTGGATGCTTCTAACGGGGCCGGGCGGTGAGGGCAAGACGCGTCTAGCTTATGAGTTCACTCTTAAGCACCTCGGGCCGTTCTGGTACTGCGGAAAGCTCGATCTTGCGGGATTGCGGTGTTTCGCAGCGCCCCACAAATGGAGGCCGGTGCAACCTACTTTCATCGTGATCGACTACGCGCAGACGGTACCCGACGATATCCATCTGTTACTTGTGGCCTTCAGTTCAAATTCCCATGAGTTTGAATTTCCGGTACGGCTTCTACTTTTGGAACGAAGCGCCGACGGAAGTTGGACGGACAAAGTTTTACCGGAAAATGCGGACAAACCGGCGATTGCACAGCACGGGTTTGCCAACGGGATCGAAGGGACCTCAGTCACGCCTTTGTTTCCCGATGCAATCATCGATCTTATGAGCCAACGTTTTGAGCAAGCTCGGGTTGAAACACCCAGTCCTGAGGCTCTTCTGAACCTAGCATCGAACGTGGATCCACGCTATGCGACTATGAATTACGTGGGAAAACTTATTGATGTTCCGTTTCCCCGCGCTCTCTTCGCGATCGCTACAGCAGACGCGATCATAGACGCTTTGCAGCGGGGCGAAGATCCGCCGGAACGGCTCGACCGGGAGGAGGTGCTCGCAGACATTATAAAGCGGGACCGCGATACGCTTTGGTCCAAAGCGGTCGAAGATGAAGGGTTGCGGCGCCGCTATGAGGTGGGGTTTGCCATCGCGACCCTTGTGCAAGGGATGACCCTCAGCGATCTGACTGGGAGTCGTTTTGGTAACGCGATCAAATGGCTGCCGCCGATCCCGCCCGATCATGATTTGAGAGCACTTTCCGTATTCGGTTATCGCGATGGTCACTGGCCGCCAATGGAGCCTGACATTCTGGGTGAGTTTTTCTTTTCCGAAATACTTCTGGATGATGCGCTGTCAGCGGACAACCGAGCAGCACTCCTAAATGGGGCCTTTTCGCTCAATGGGGACCAGCCAGCTACCACGTTTTTGCGTCTTGCAGGCGATTTTCCGAACCGTTTCAAGAAATTTGCCGGATCGCTAACTAGCCTTGAAATTGTTTCGAAAGAAATGGCTCTAACACTCGCCGGACTGGCAATCGGACTCTCTGGCAACATCGCCGAAACGGATATTAGCGCCGCGGTCCTCTCGCGGATTTTTCGCAACCAGCAATGGGCCAAAGATCCGCAGGTTGTTCGAGAGATTGCTAGGGCCGCTTTCAACATTGCTAACTATGCCGGTGGGGTTCACGACTGGCAACAGGTTGATGCTATGTTCGCCCACCTCGATTCCGCACGCAGGGGTTTTCCCAAGGATCAGGAGATCGCATTGGTTGAGGCGCAGGCAGCACGTAATGTTACCAGATATGCGGGGGAGGCTAACAACTGGCAACTGGTCGAGGTGATGCTCGAACGTCTCGACGCGTTGCGAAATAGTTTTCCCGAGCATCGAGAGATCATACTACGAGAGGCGGGCGCCGCAGTAAATATTGCCGCTAGCGCGAGTAGGGCCCGCGACCGCCAGATGCTTGAGGCGATGCTCAATCGCGTAGATGTTTTGCGCAAAAGTTTTCCCAAGGACCAAGAGATTGCGTTGGAAGCGGCAAGGGCCGCGTTCAATATCGCCGCTGACGCGAGTAAGGCTTACGACTGGGAACAGGTTGAGACGATGCTCGCTCGCCTCGATTTGTTGCGCCAGAGCTTTCCTCAGGATCGAGCGATTGCCTTGGTAAAGGCGATGGCGGCGCTTAATATTTCCAACGACGCCAGTCAGGCTCACAACTGGCAGCGGGTTGAAGCCATACTTGCACGCCTTGACGTATTGCGGCGAAGCTTTCCTGAAGATCGGAAAATCGCATTGCGAGAGGCCCAGGCAGCTTTTAACATTGTTCATAACGTCGATAAGGTTCACGACTGGCAGCGAGTTGAAGCCATGCTCGCGCGCTTGGATGGGCTACGCCGGAGTTTCCCGAGGGATCGTGAAATCGCGTTGGCAGAAGCAAAGGCATCGTACATCATTGCTAAAGGCTCAGGTCGCACTGGCGACTGGCAGAGGGTTGAGGCAATGCTCGTCCGTCTCGACACACTCTTCCCAGATTTCGTCGATCTCAGCGCCGAAGGACCCGACGGTTCACCCATGACGCTTCAGGCGGTGAGAGACGAGGTAGCTGCTCTTTTGCATGGGAAGCCGTGATTGCATACATCTTAGCAATATGGGTGGAGGCAAAATTCTAACAGGATGCTATACGGCATTGAATTTGCGGCATAATCCATTCTTGCGCATTAAAACCAGGAGGCGGCATGAGACACGAAAGTAACCGTTGGGGCATCGTGTTGAACGCATCGGAAGAAGACGAGAAAAAGTGGCGGATCAATCTCAGGTCACCTTTTGACCCCTTTGTTGAAGAGGTAGAGGACGAGACTGGTACTTATTTCGTGGTAAAATCTTCGTCTTTCCACGAAATGACCGATCCAAGCGAGGTATACAAAGCCGCGCAAAAGCTGTTTCGGGGCCTGAATGCTGAAATGCTTCAACACAATCAAACAAATTACATCTGGCCTGGTTCGGTAGTTGAATTTCTAGGGAATCAGAAGCCGAGAAAGATACACATTGGCGTCGGTCACTCGGTTGCTTCACCGCAGGTTTCGCGGGCCGAGGGGGTTGGAATAGATGTTGACGGTAATGTGAAATGGCAAACTCCAGGTCCATCTCAAGCACAATTATGGGCGCAAGCAGCATATCTGAACTCAGATATTGAAAGCGCTATGGCTTACATCGCCGGCAATCCAGATTGGACGGATCTATTCAAAGCCTATGAGGCACTAGAGAAGTTCCCGAAAGGAAACATTTCAAAAAAGCAAATACAATTGTTTACTCATACTGCAAACACTATCGGGCGCCATCACAATAAAGGAAGAAAAACTCCACCAGAAAAACCGATGAGCGTATCTGAAGGACGCAGGTTGATTCTCAGATTAATCACTGCCGCAATCGATGACACTCTTGAGAGTGGTCCAGAGCGGCATCGCTAACGCCTGTGAACGGGATCAGCCCATCCCCCTTAACTCGCCGCCGCAAGGGCCTTTTTCGGGTCGTAGAACGGGGTTGGGACGATGAATGCGCCGCGGGGCTCGCCCGGCGCGTCGACCGAGAGCGCCGTGCCGGTTTCTGAATGCTCAGTCGTTATCATCGCAAGGGCGATGTTCTTCTCAAGGCGCGGGGAGTGGATCGCTGAGGTGACATAGCCGACTTGTGTGCCGTCTTTTAAAACCGGCCAGAAGGAATCGTTGGAGCCGATCAACGGATCGCCGTCGATTTCAAGACCGACAAGTCGCTGTTTCACGCCGTCCTGTTTGATCCGGGTGAGGGCGGCCTTGCCGATGAAATCCGCCTCCATCTCCAGATTCACGAGCCGGTC
>JBCDCZ010000338.1:0-4498 GCA_039180865.1 Pseudomonadota bacterium
CATTTTTTGGAGTGAGAGATCCCGCCGCCACCATCATCATCGAAACCGCACTTCTGGCCGGTCGCACCGACGATCAGAAAGAAAGGCTTTACAGAGACGTTCGAAGGCGCCTCGGCGCAATCGGCTTCGATCCCGAAAACGCGATCATCTATCTTCTGGAAAATCAACCGATCGACTGGTCTTTCAGCAGCCGCGGATCCGTGAAAACCGAGCTTTCATTGTAACGACAAAGCCTTCCTGCGTTTACGATAGTCCCGGCACGTTCCTTTCAAGAATGCTTTCACTGCGCAGTGCCCACACACTTGGGATCTGACGGGTTGATCCTGCCGCTCCTTCACTCTGATCTTCGCTTCCGTTTCTTGAAAACATCGATCAGGGATCTCAGCTTCGGCATGACCTGGTGCTTGTGCGGATAGTAGAGAAAGAGCCCCGCAGAGGTTTGGACATAAGCTTCCAAGACAGGCACTAGTCTACCTTCCCGAACATCCTCTTCAAAAACCGGAGCGAGATCATAGGCAAGTCCCATTCCCTGGCGCGCCGCTGCGCACTTGGCTGCGCTATCGTTGACAATGACCGAGCCGCGGACCGTGAACGGCGTGAGCCGTCCGTTTTTCATGAGTTCCCAGCGATAGGTGCTTGGCGAGGTGGTATACCGGTATCCGATGCAGGAATGGCGGACGAGGTCGTCCGGCGTCTCAGGTGTTCCATGTTCTGCCAGATAGTCAGGCGAGGCGACGATCTGCCAGGAAATCGCCCCCGTCAGATTAAGCCCGACCATATCGGCGTCGACCTGATCACCAAGACGGATGCCGGCATCAAAACCATCGCGAGCAATATCGACAAGCCCGTCATCGGCAACAAGCTCGAGAGTTACGCGCGGGGCGGCGCGTTGAAAGGCGCTTAGAATCGGCTCGATCACCAAAGGCACTGCGACACGGGGAACGCTGAGACGAAGTGTGCCTGACGGACCGGCGCCGAAATCAGCCGCTTCAGCGAGGCTTTCGTCAAGATCATCCATAAGCGGTTTGGCGCGTTCGAAAAGACGTTGTCCCGCCTCTGTCAACCCGACACTGCGGGTTGTGCGTGTAAAAAGCGTGACACCAAGCCTTGTTTCCAGCTTTCGGATGCTGAGACTGATTGCCGATCGTGAAAGGCCAAGTTGCGCCCCGGCGGTGGCAAAGTTTCCGCCTTCAGCGACTGCGAGAAAGACGGTCAGCCCGTCAAGGCGTTCGATATCAAGCATGCATTATTGTAGAGTAAATCATGACACTGCGTCGAATCTGTCGGGACTAGCGCAACACTATATTCCGGTGCACCTTGGCGTTTCAAGGCTCGCGGGACAGCGAAGGTGGCCCTTGGCATGCCTCGGCCCTCAAGCAACAACCTCCGTCTTTGGGTTTCGAAAGCGGACATCTTTCTTACGCCAATCTCAGAACAAAAGCAGGGAACACGATCATGCCGACCTATCTCGTAATCGGAGCCAGCCGTGGAATCGGTGGAGCGGTCGCCGCCCATCTCGCAGCCGAGGGTGCGGACCTTTATTCAGTCTCGCGGAGCGCGTCACAGGCAGGCATCTGGATTGAGGCGGATGTCGGATCCGTTGAAGGGATCAACAAAGTGGTGACGGCTGTAGGCGAGCGTACTCTGGATGCGCTCCTCTTTCTCGGCGGCGTCTGGGAAAAGGGCGCTTTTACCGAAGACTATGATTTTCTTGAAGCGACGACAGAAGAGACCCTTCAGATGATCGCCGTAAATCTGACTGCACCGATCCTCCTGGCACAAGGGCTTGCCAAAAACCTGGCCCGATCGCAAAACGGCCGTATCGTTTTGATGGGATCCATGTCCGGCCTACCCAATACAGCCACTCGGGAGGTTGCAAACAGCGCCGCGAAGTTCGGACTGCAAGGTGCGGCCGAAGCGCTCAATTTCTCACTTCGCGAACACGGTATAACGGTGACCGTCATCAATCCGGATAATGTCGCAACGCCCGAAGTCGAGGAGGACATCGCAACGGGTCTTTTCGGCGATCAGATGCCGATCCCCATGGCCGATATGACCCGGACAATCGACTATGTATTGGGTGTCAGCAATCACGCGGTGCCATCATCAATCAGCCTGTGTCAGACAAGGCCCGAGGCATGAGCCTGGCCGATATTCATGACCCGGCAACTGCGATCGCAAGAAGGGTCAATCCGGTTAGTCCAACGGTCCAGATGACGGATCTGAGAACCGGAACGCCGAGGATATAGGCGGGCAAATAGGCGATGCGGGCGATGACGAAGATCTGCGCCCCGAAAACTGCGCCTTCGACAGACTGGCCGAGTAAAACAAGGGGCAGAAAAATCACAAACTGCTCAGTCGAGTTTTGGAGCGCGCGTTCGGAACGGGCGCCGTAGCGGCTGGTTTCCGGCGGATTGTCTCGAGCGCCGAGTGTCGCGAGAATTTGCGGATCTGCACGCAGAACATACCGGAAAAGAGCGGGAAGGAGGGTCTGGACGAAGTAGACAAGAAGGGCGAGTAGAATCCAGAACGTCATGGCGACAAACCTCGTGTTGTGTTTCTCCACAAGACTTGCGCAGGCGCTACGCATTCGACAATTCCCTCAGAGGGAATGGCTCCGCGCACCCGATCCGACTAAGCTTTCACTATGAACATTCCGACCCACGCTCTCGAATTCGGGCCTTTGCTGCGCTCCTGGCGGACCGAACGACGCCTGTCGCAGGCCGATCTGGCCCACGCAATCGCAACGCCGCCGCGCCATGTGAGTTTTCTGGAAACCGGCAGGGCCAATCCGTCGCGGGAAATGGTCTCGCGTCTTTCCGCTGCCCTGGAAATCCCGCTCCGCCAGCGGAACCTCCTTATGAAAGCTGCGGGCTTTGCCGATCTTTACGGCGAACGAGATATCTCAGATCACGAGATGCGCATGTTGCAGAAGGCTGTTCTCAAAATGATGACGGCACATGATCCTTATCCGGCCTTTGCAATCGACCGGCATTGGAACCTCCGCGACATGAACGCGTCGGGCCGCAAAATGTGGGCGCCGATTGCCGAAGCTTTTCCGCTCGATAATCCGAAGCTGCCGCCGAACATGCTTGATGCCACCTATAGCCCGGATGGCTTCAGACGTTTTATGGTGAATTGGGAAGATTACGCCCGCCAATCGATCCAGCGTATCCACCGCGAAGCTTTGAGTCCCGTAGATCTCGACGCCGCGCTCGACCGGATATCGGTCTACCCGGACCTTCCGGAAGACTGGTGGGCGTTTGATGTCAGCTACGCGCTGGATCCGGTTTTTACCGTTCGCATGGAGATCGCTGGCAGAGCGCTTTCATTCTTTTCAGTGATGGCGTCGATTGCGGTACCGACCGCGACGCTCGCCCAGGAACTCAGAGTGGAAACGATGTTTCCATCCGATGAAGTGACAGAAAACATGCTGCAAACGATGGTTGGCTGACGGCTGGCTTGGTGTCGAGACTTAGTGGACGGATTGCGAAGGCATCTCATCGAACGCGATATCGTAGAGAACGTTGATCGGTACCGGACACAGAACGAAACCTGCAGCTTTCAGTGCAATAGCCAATTCTCCAGCGGCATTGGTCACCTCCTGACTGCGCGGTCCGCTCGTCAGTTTGTTCAGGCAAAGATTGAGCGCGGCCTCGTCTCCGTGCTGAAGGGCTGCGAGAAGCCCGACAACAAGGCATTCGTCACGGCAAAGCCCGGAGCAGGTCGGATCGAGCGTCTTGAGCGGGCAATTTGCACACAGTCTCAGAGTTCCGACAAAAGCCACCAGCGCATCCATACAAGCGCGCGCATGCGGCGGTCCAAGCGTGCGGCAAAACATGTTCCACGTCTCGTTCCAGTGGGAGATGTCTTTTGTTGCAATCCCTGCCATCCATTGCCGGTATCCTTTGAGAACCAGCATCTCCGTTGGATGGCTGAGATATCCGTTTTCCGGACAATTACGCATACTGGCCCTCTTTAACCCTCTGATTTAGAATGATTCTAAATAACTTGAGTAAATTACTCATGTTTAAAATCTAGGCTGTCGGATGTCAATTGGTCTTGCTTAAGTACGACTACGGGCCGACTCGCTACTCAATTGTAGCAGTCGCTTAAGAGGGTGCTGCCGAAGCTTTGGTTATTGAACGATCTGATTGGCGCGGCGTAGAAGAAACCGACCACCGCTCTGATTAAAGCAGTCCATACCTTCACGTGTTGAGAGACAGGAAACGGACCCGGCGCTCACCATCATTCCATAAGGAAGGACGCTCGCACTGGGTGAGGCGACCGTATCCCCGGCGCAAACCGGTCGGCCACCCCCATAAGGGCCGACAAAGAAGGCATGTCCCCAATCAAGGTCGCAGTCAAAGGGCGGATTTGGGAAGCTCAATCGTGTGACCCGCATGATATCGCACCGGGCACCGGCATAGGCTGGATCGTCGCTGAGCATGCAATGAATGTTGCCGGACGGGGATTTGAAGAAGATGTCACCAGCAAG
>JBCDCZ010000339.1:0-4497 GCA_039180865.1 Pseudomonadota bacterium
GCCGTCTTTGGCTCTGCCAATCAGTGGGAGCGGCCAAATTGGTTCACGCCGTCCGGCGATTATGCGCTGACGGCAGACGATCTCAATCAGGACGATACGCTCACCAACGAAAACCATGCTCCCGCCCTGGAAGATGGCAGGATCGTTGAGAAATGGTCATTCCGTCGCTCGAACTATTTCGAGCATGTTGGAAACGAAGTGAAGAACGTGCATGCCAATGCCGGTCTTCTGGATATGTCGGCCTTCGCAAAGATGCTTGTAACAGGGCCGGGTGCGCGCGACTGGCTCGAAGGGCTCTTTGCAAACACGCTGCCGAAGAAACAAGGCCGGATCGCACTCTGTCATCTTCTGACGAGCAGAGGCGGTGTACGTTCTGAGTTTACGGTCTATGAACGCGAGCCCGGCATTTTCTATCTGGTTTCTGCCGGTGCCTTTGAACTCCACGACCATGACGTTTTGCGCAAACTCTTGCCGGACGATGGATCAGTGCAACTCCAGTCTATCACTGAACAATATGGTGTTCTGGTTCTCGCAGGCCCGCGTGCCCGCGACATCCTTGAAAAAGTGACGTTTGCCGACGTTTCGAACAAAGGACTGCCCTGGCTTGCTGGCAAACGGATCAATGTCGGTCGCGCCGGATGCCATGCCTTGCGTGTTAACTTCGTGGGCGAGCTTGGCTACGAATTCCATCATCCGCTCAATCAGCAGAACCTGATTTTCGACACTCTGATGGAAGCGGGTGCGGAATTCGGTATCAAGCCGTTTGGCATCCGCGCAATGGATGCCATGCGTCTCGAAAAGTCCTATCGTCTGATCCCGCGTGAGCTTTCAATTGAGTATTCCGCTTATGAATCGGCGCTTGATCGGTTCATCAAACCGGATAAGACCTTCATCGGCCGTGACGCTTTGATGGAATGGGAAGAACGCGGTCGGAGCTGGCGATTTGTGACGATGGAAGTCCATGGCGTGACCGATGCCGATGCGCGCGGCAACGAAGCGATTTACAAGGATGGCGTTCTGGTTGGACGGGCAACGTCGGGAGGCTATGGTTGGCGGCTTGAGAAGTCACTGGCGCTTGCCATGGTGAAGCCGGAACTCGCCGAAATCGGTTCAGAGCTTGAAATCAAGATACTCGGTAACGTTCACAAGGCGACGGTGATCCAGGAAAGCCCGTTCGATCCTGACAATGCGCGTTTGCGGGCGGCTTGATCGCACCCGCTAAGCCAAAAACGGCGACCAAAGACAAAGTGGTCTAGGTCGCCTGACGGCGCTGGTTGCTACCGGCGTTGAACCGGAATGCGGACACGCGTCTCGAGATTAGCGGTTGTCAGGGAACAGGCCATAACGTCGACTGCGCTGCCGACAAAGCCCGTCGTGTCGTGCAAAATGTCCAACTCGATGAGTTCGGTTTTCGATCCGACGCGGATTGGAACCCTTCGCTTAAGATGGCCGCCAAAAGGAATAAAATAGGGACCGATCTTTCGGCTTCGGGCTGCCCCACCATCCACATCGGCCGAAAGGCGCATTGTGAGTTCGACGCCACCGCGTCGACGCTTGGCCCATCCCCGCACAGCGATATAGTTGCCGCGGCGCGCCAGTCCCGGACCGGTCGTTAAAAGCGCCGCCAATCCGCTCGCCAAAAAGAGAAAACTCCGCCTCGAAGGCATGGTTCTGCGCCCCTGATTGCCCCTACGGCTCGATTTCGTGAAATCTTCGCGAAACATCTGCCTGGAGCGGATCATTGAGGAGCGATCTCTAAAAGGCAAGGCTGGCGGCAAAGGCCAGATCGGAAAAATCCGGAAGATTGCCAATAAGAAACACTCAAAACCGGCATCAGAGACAATGGAAATCCACTTACCGATATCTATTTGCAATCGGAACATCGCATTTTCCTGCTCTGATCATCAGGGCACCGGCTCCAAGCCCGCTATCAAACATCTTTTTGAGAAAGGGTTCGAAACTATGAAAACTGCACTGATCGCGTTCTTTTCTGCACTCCTCCTGGCATTCGGTGCCACCGCCACCGATGGGCTCATGAAAAAAGAGAGCCCGCATTCGGTGGCGCAGACTGCTGACCGGTTTGAAGCCGCTGCCCGCGAACGCGGTATGAAGGTTTTTCCGCGATTTGATCACGCTGCTGCCGCCGCGGAGTTTGAGAGGACGATGCCGCCGTCTGTCGTTTTATCGGTCGGCAACCCCAAATACGGCACACAGTTCATGCTTGAGAACCCAGTTGCCGGGATCGATTTCCCGCCAAAAGCGATCGTTTATCAGGATAGCGAAGGTAAGGTCTGGATCGCCTATAACACTGCTGAATATCTTTACCGCACGATCTTCGAGCGCCATGGCTTGTCTTATCCGGAGAAGGACATCGAGTTTTATCGCGGTGTGCTCGAAGATCTTACGAGCAAGGCGGTCACAACTGAGTAGTTGGGCAGTCCTAAGTTCCCGAGCAACGGACAAGTTTCGGGTGGCCGCATCACCGTGAGCTTGATAGCGGACACTCCAAGATACGCGGTCAAGGAAACAACAAGGTTATCAATGAACGTCATATCGCTGCACACCTATCCCATTAAAGCCATGCGCGGGCTTTCTCACGACGCCATGTCTATCGAGCAATCCGGCGCATCCGGTGACCGGCGATTTATGGTGGTTGATGGCGAGAATCACTTTTTGAGCCAGCGCGAAATCTCCGATCTTGCGACAATTGCCGTTCTGCCATCGGAGACAGGGTTGCTCCTGTCGATCGCAGGGGAGGAGATTGCTGTTGATACCCCCAACGGTTCAGAGCGGGTCAACGCCATGATGTGGGGCGAAGTGGTCCATGCAGCTCTCGTCGATAACAGTATCAATCAGGCTTTGTCCGCTGCCCTTGGACGAAAAGTGAAGCTCGTCTATATGGACGATGCTGCGCGTCGCAGCGCGGATCCGGAATTTGCCGGCGATGGCAAAGAGGTGAGTTTCGCCGACGGTTTCCCTTACCTGGTAACCAATGAGAACTCTCTCACCGCGCTCAACGATCACATCATGGCAAGTGCTGGAGCGGCGGGTGCTGAGCCGGTCGGGATGGAGCGCTTTCGAACCAATATCGCAGTAACCGGTGCTCCCGCCTTCGACGAGGATACCTGGAAGGTAATCCGCATTGGCGATGTTCTCTTCGATTGTGTGAAGCCTTGCGCCCGCTGTGCCGTAACCACGAGAGACCAGCTGACCGGAGCGACGAATCCGGAAAATCAGCCGGTGCGGGCGCTTACCCAGATCCGTCGCTCAGCCGACCGTCGTGTTCCGGGCGTACTCTTTGGTGAAAACCTCGTGCCGCGCAATGAAGGCACAATCTACGTCGGTGATGAGTTTGAGGTGCTTGAGCGCCGCGCTGCATGGCCGGTCTCAAGTTTCAAAGTCCGATAAATTCTGGCTCAAACGGCGACCGCTTCGCGCTGCTGGCGTTCCTGTTGCGGCGAGCGTGTATAGAGTTCGCGGTAGCATTTCGAAAAATGCGATGCTGAGACAAAACCGCAAGCAACCCCGACTTCGACGATCGGGATGTTTGACTGAAGAAGAAGGTGACGCGCGCGATCAAGCCTCAACTCCAGATAATAGCGCGCCGGTGATCGGCCTAGATTCTTGTGAAAAAGCCGTTCGATCTGACGCCGGGACAAGCCCACATAGTCTGCGATCTCAAGAAGTGAAATCGGTTCCGAAAGATTGGCTTCCATCAGTTCGATGATCGTGAGGAGCTTCGAATTCTGGACACCGAGCCGTGCGCGGAGTGGAAGCCGTTGACGATCGCGCGGATTGCGCACCCGATCAGTGAGGCACATCTCGCAGACCCGGTTCACGACGGCAGCATCATGATCGAGGTCAATCAGGTGGAGCATGAGGTCGAGCGCCGCCGTCCCGCCCGCGCAGGTGTAGATGTTGTCCTGATACTCAAAAAGATCGGCATAAACATCGGCTTCCGGAAAGCGCTCTGAAAAGCCGGGTAGGGTTTCCCAGTGAATCGCACAGCGCCGCCCGTCCAAGAGCCCGGCATCGGCAAGAATCCAGGCGCCGGTGCAAAGACCGGCAAGGGAAATGCCGCGCCCAAGTGATGCCTTTATCCAGCCGTTCAGCGTCTTGTTCTTGTAGCTTTCAACACCGACCCCGGCGCAAACGAAAATCATATCGGGTCGTTCGCCCACATGAATGCGTCCACGCTCCTCGTCGAGCGATCCATCGACGGAACAGACAACATTGTTGCTCGCCCTAACGGGCTCACCGTCGCCGGAAACCAGCCGCCATGTATAGATTTCCCTGCCGTAATACCGGTTGGTCAATCTGAGCGGTTCCATCGCCATTGCAAAGGCGATCATTGAGAAATTCGGTGCCAGGAAGAAGACGAAATGCTTCTTTGTCAGACCCGATGGTTTTGTCGCAAGTGCGTCCATGGATGAACCATTTCCCTATACCGCAACCGCGTTTCGAAAATCGGACGTTAGCAGACAATTTTTCAAACGC
>JBCDCZ010000340.1:0-4475 GCA_039180865.1 Pseudomonadota bacterium
ATCGAATGTCACGGCCAGAAAGGGACGCCCTGAAGGCTCGGACTTCATCCTGAGAAGCGCCTCATCCAGCGTGACTAAATCGACATCTTCACGACGGAACTCTTCGAGCAAACGCTCCAGAAAGCCAGTCGTAACGCTCAAATGGTCATTTGCACCGAATATGCTGGCGTCAGCACCGTCCTGATGTGGTTCATCACGGCAGTGGTGAAACATCAGACAGGCACCTTCCCCGCCAAGCAGAGGTTTTGCCACGCGTGCAACGCCACTCATCCCGATGACGGAAAGCCCTGTGCGCATCAGCAATGTGCAAATTGATTTCAAATTCGATGGGCCTACGAGCTAGCATTTATTTAACACGACCATGCTAGCCTAGCGAAAAGGGGTGACCATTTGGTTATTTGCCGCGCAGAATCGTGGCGCTTTAGACCAAGGTTCGCTTCATACTCAAGGGCTATTTCAAGAACCGGGCGCTACGATGCTAACGCGGACAGGTCCACAGCCAGCGATCAAACCGAGCGAAAACAAATTCGCCTTGGGTGGCAGCGGTGTGTCCGTACGCATTACGAATAATATCGACGATGTAAAAGCGGAATGGCTCCAACTTGAGCGCAAAGCGCCCTCAACGATATACCAGCGTTTCTATTGGCAAAGAGCATGGCTCGAGACCATCGGGAAATCAGAGCACGTCCATCCCTTGTTTGTGATGGGTAGCCGCGCAAGCGAGCCCACGTTCCTCCTCGCCCTTGCAGTGACCCAGGAAGCAGGCCTCTCGGTGGCACGCTTCTTTGGCGGCAGCCACGCGAATTACAAAATGGGCTTGTTCCATGCTGACCATAACCTTTCACAATCCGATATCACAACGCTCTTGAAGTCTGTTGCCGAAAGGTCAACCGTTCCGATAGATCTCTTTCGTCTTGAAAGAATGCCCTGCAACTGGGACGGGATTCCAAATCCATTATGCCTTCCCAATAGCCTACACTCCATTGTCGAGGGCTCTTCAGCAGGCTTGAATGACGGTTTCGAAACCCTTCTCAAGCGTGGCAATGCAAAACGGAAACGCAAGATTCTGAACCGGCAGGAGCGCATTTTCTCGGTGTATCCCGATTATGGGTTTCAAACGGTTTTGAAGCCTGACGAGGTCATCGAAAAGTTCGCAACCTTCCTAGCCCACAAGAACAACTGGTTCCATGAACGCGGGATCAAGAACCCGTTTGAAGGTCAGGCCGAACAGGCTTTTTATCAACGCCTCGCCGAAGACAATGCGCTTTGCGAGGACGATGAATCGCTTCTGCAAATCAATTTCGTTCGGGCCAACAACGAGGTCATCGCGCTTTTAGGAGCCGGTGTCTTCAACGGTCAGCATTTCAGTTACTTCACGTCGATTAACCCGGATGATGAATATAGGTCCGCGTCTCCTGGCGCGCTCAATTTTTACAGAAGCATAGAATATGCGGCTGAAAGCGGTCTGAGACGGTTTGATTTTGGTGTTGGTACGGAGCGGTACAAAACCCATTGGTGCGATGAGCACCATGATCTCTACGACTTGAACTACGCAGTCAGCGTGAAGGGTCGCGCGGCAGCATTGGGTCTTGTCTGCACGACTAACCTAAAGCGCCTTTTGAAGAAGAACCGTCGGCTCGCCGACACATCCCGGAAAGTGTCATCATTGTTCGGGCGCTAGAGTTCCCGCAATCCAGCATTAGTCAATCAACTACGCAGCGCTGTCGATGGCATCCTTGCCGCTCGCCATGACAAACATTGTGTGGCCAGGAACCTTTTCACCCAAACGCTCTTCCAGAAGCGTCGCAACATCGGCCTTCATCATGGCTTTATCGACCGTGTAGACAATCATTTCCATCACATTATCAATCTCCTTACGAGCCGCCCGACCGGCTGGAGCAGCGATATGGAGAATGATGTGGTCATAGGTGTCTGTGAGAAGTTCGAGAACTTCCGAAATGTTGCCGTCGGTCCAATCCTCATCGTAAAGGGAAGCCCGTCCATGCATCAAAAGATCGACATCTGTTTCAGGATCCGGAAGGAGCGCGTCTTCGAGAACGCTATCGCCTGTCAGAACATCGCTCAGACCTTCAGGCGCAAGGCCGTCACCGCGTTGAGGAGGTCTAAGATCAATGAAGCAGACAGACGCGTTTTGCTCATCAAGCTTCCTCGCGATCTTTAACGCAAAGCTGCCAAAATCCGCGCCAGCCTCTACCGCCCTTACAGCGATGTGCTGGAGCTTGTGTTTTCTAATTGTTTCAATGACATCACCCGCGGAGTAAAGATCTGTTTCAGCTTTTCGCGCCGGGCGCGCGTTAGACCTTTGGCCTTTACGAGCAACACGGTTGGGACGCGAAACGGAGGAAACCGCGGTGGCCACTTGCCTCTCATTTCGCTCGTCTTTCTCAAACCGTTCATCATGTGTGCTTTGAACAGCGGGATCGAAAGGTTCGTGTTCCTCTGGTCCCCTCGCCTGCATCTCAACGGCTGGTTCCGGCTCACCATCAAAGGTTACCGGTCCTGGCATGGCGATAACAGCCTCTTCCCGCGAAGGCTGAGCAGGGCTTGCCGATTGGCGGCGTTCCACAAAATCGGACCGTCGCCGCATGGGCTTTCCATCGATCGTCGTCCGGTTTGTATGATCGGCGAGAAGTGGAATCTCCCGTCGCTCATGGCCGTTCCATTCACCGGTATGCGCCTCTGGGAATGGCTCCAAGCGCCTTGCGGGACCAGCTGAAAGGAGCGCGCCGAGAAGCACAAACAAACTGGACGCGAACATGCCAGCGAAAGCCGCGACCCCAAGTGTTGGTATTTTCTTCGGAAAATGGATTTCGAGCGGGACGCTAGCAGGCGAGATAATACGTGCGTTGACCGGAAGGAGTTCCGTGTTCTGCCGTGCGGTCGCTTCGCGGAACCGGTTCAGATAGGTCTCCAGGAGTTCGCGTTGCGCGCGTGCTTCCCGTTCAAGCGCCCGCAATTCGATTTCTTTCTTATTTGCCTGCGCAGTTTCCTGTTTGAGCCGGGCCACTTCGCGCTGCAACTCTTCCTGTCGGACTTTGGCAACCTCAGCGTCCCCCTCAAGCGCCTGGGCAATCAGGATTGCCTGTCGGTTGATCTCCTCTTCAAGATCATCGAGCTGCAATTGTGCGGCCCGCACCTGCGGGTGGCTAGGCAGGAGTGATGTGGAGAGATCAACAATCCGGGCCTTGAGCGCCACTTGTTGCTCGCGCAGCCGTTGAATGAGCGGAGAGCCTTGAACGTCACTCGAACTATCGAGCGCCCCGCCCGTTTGAATGAGACGGCGGATCTGATCGGCTTTTGCTTCAGCTTCGCCCCATTGCGCGCTGACCTCACTTAACAGCGTCAGCGTCTCTCCGAGTTGCTGCTTCACCAGATTGGCTTCTTCTGCTGCGGCAATGAGGCCGGCATCCGCCCGAAATGCTTCAACCTTTCGCTCTGCCTCTGCAAGCTTCTCCCTGAGATCCGTGATCTCGCTTGCGAGAAACTCCGAAGCGCTTTCGGTGTCTTCGCGTGTATCGGCCCGCTGCGTGCGAATGTACTCATCCGCAATAGCATTGGCGATCGCAGCAGCGAGTGCGGGATCCTTCGATTGAACATCAATCGCCACCACCCGTGAATCGGTCACAGCATAAACGGCGATTTTCTCACTCAGTATCGAGAGCACCCGTTCATTGCGGGCCTCGGGGGCAAGCGGTTCGTCCTCCTCGAAAAGCGCGCCGACCAACGGAATCGATTCGAGCGGTTTCAGGGAGTTGCTCTGAGGCGGATTAAACTCTTCAATCGTAGCGAGCCTCAGGCTTTCGGCCACCGTACGCAGGATGTTTCTCGACTGCATCACCTCGACCTGGCTCACAATCGACAGGCGATCGAAATCGGTCTGCTGCGAAAGGCTCTGTTCGTCGCTCGGCCGGGTAAAGACCGTCTCGCGCCGCTCGATCAGAACCTTTGCGTGGGCATTGAAAACGGGGTCGACAAGAAAAAGAACAGCCAGACCGGTTCCAAGACCCAGAAGAGTGAAAAACGCAATGATCAGCTTACGCCGCCAAAGCGCGCGCAAAAGCGATGACAGGTCGATTTCTGTGTCGCGCGCCGCCGAATGCGGGTCAATCACCATGAAGCGAATCCAATTCCGATTCCCATCAATCCAATGAGCACAGACATGGTAATCAAACGGTAAAAACGCAAATTACACAACCATCTTATCTCGTTTTGTGGATGAACTCCAAATGTTCGAGACGACAAATAAATCTCGATAACTCGCCGCATTCTCGGATTCTGCATCACTTTACCGCCGATTAACCATAATGGACGATAAAGGCTCCAGTGTCATTTTCTGCTGGAACGCCAATGCGTGCCCTTTTTGTTGGTTGTCTGTTTGTTGTCCTGGGTTTTCTTGCTGCCTGCGCCGCAAAACCGCTGCCCGAAGCAACGTCTCACGAAGTCCTGACCCAGCC
>JBCDCZ010000341.1:0-4470 GCA_039180865.1 Pseudomonadota bacterium
CAACATAGTCACCTGCTTTGGAAACAGGTGGCTCGAACGTGAAGCTGCCATCCGCAGCAACCGGAATGTTCATCCAGATATTGAAAGGCGCTGGCACATGCCGTGCGTGCTCTCCAATCGCAAGAAGCGCCATTTTGTAATTGTCAGCGCAATTGTCGTGGTAGCCATCAGCGCCGAGTTCGACGTAGCGCGGGTGGTCGCAGCTTGCGATCAGGATGTCGTGGACACCGGGTGAGGTATCTTCGCTGATTTCAATCAGCGCGCGTCTGCGATTTGTCACAAGCCGGTCACCCTCCTTCACATAAATGCGGCCAAGCGAGGTGCGGCAATGCTCCATAGACAAAAACTCGTGCGGTGATTCTTCTGCGATCGCAAAGAAGTCGCAAACCTGATTGCCTTTCACATTGACGATGGTCAGGCGCTCTCCGGCTTTGAGGCGCACGGCCCGGCCCTGGCGTGCCGGAATCTCGTAGTCGATACCGGGCTCGGCCCTGCCGGTGGGCGAAATCGGTGCGGTGAGCGATAGGTTTTCGCCATCTGGCCTTGAGGGTTGATAGGTCATTACTTCGTCCCGTACATACGGTCGCCTGCATCGCCAAGACCCGGAACGATATAACCATGATCGTTCAAATGACTGTCGACGGCGGCTGTATAGATTGGAATGTCAGGATGAGCCTTGTTCAGCGCTTCGATTCCTTCGGGGGCGGAAAGAAGGCTCACAAATTTCAGGTTGCGGGCGCCAACTTCTTTAAGGCGGGTGAGCGCAGCGCCTGCGGAGTTGGCGGTCGCCAGCATTGGATCGACGGCGATCACCAGACGCTCGGAGATGTCATCCGGTACTTTGAGATAATACTCGACGGCGGCAAGGGTCACCGGATCGCGGTAAAGGCCGATGTGGCCGACGCGGGCAAGCGGTACGAGATCGAGCATGCCGTCTAGAAGCCCGTTTCCGGCCCTGAGGATCGAGACAAAGACGAGCTTTTTACCCTCGATGACCGGCGCATCCATCTCTTCAATCGGCGTATTGATTTTCTTCGTCGTCAGCGGAAGATCGCGCAACACTTCATAAGTCAGCAACGTCGAGATCTCCCGCAAGAGTTGCCGGAAGACCGCCGTCGATGTGTTCACTTCACGCATCAGGCTCAACTTGTGCTGGATCAGCGGGTGATCGACCACGGTGACATGACTCATTTCAGAAATACTCCTAGTCCATTCGATCAGAAGACGGATCCGTCGCTGACAATCGTGAGCGGTGGAGGACCGCCTGTCCGTTTGCTTTTCGCAATTTTGCGCCCGGCTGCCCATGTGCCGCCTTCAAGGACTGCCGCCATCGGAAACGCGTCGGCGCTGACATTGAGCCGCTCGCGCACAAGCGGCGCAATCGCGTCGAGAAGGGCAATCGTGAGCGCGCGCCATTCGACGATGATCTCGTCGCTCGGCGCAAAAGCAATATTCGCCGAGGATGGATCACAGAGTTCAAGGACGCCGAGATCGAGGAAGAGGCCGCCATTTCTATATTCCGCAAGGCCGGTCATCCGGTCCTGTTCGGTGATTTCGTAGCCGAGGCGCTCCATGGGTTCAAACAGTGAATAGGAAATCCACTGGCTGAGTTTGTGGAAGGGGATAAGGCCCGACCCCGGGATCTTGCCATGCCGCCAGGTGTCGCCGAGATTGCGGCCTTCAAGGATAATCCGGTCCTGCCAGATCCGTCCGAGCGCGTGCAGCATTGTGAGGACGATCAGATTCGCCGGCATGGCTTTGCCGCTTGCATGCCCAATCATGAAATCGACAAGCCCGCCGAGCCTGCCGCCTGGAAAGTGATCGGGCCTGGCGATGATCAGATCGCCGACACGTTTAAGGAGAGCTGCGCGTCCTTCAGCGCCTTCGAGCGGATTGGCGTCCGATATCTGAAACCCGAACCGCAAATCGTCTTCGGAGAACCCGGCGAGCCGTTCGCCATCGGCTCGCAAAGGGGCTGCCGGATCCGATGAAAAGGCGCCATCAAAGAACATAGCGAGGCTTGCAAGCGCGAGGCCTTCCGAGCGTCCCACGGATTTGCCGGTTTCGGGATCGGTATAGGCCCATGCCGCTCCGGCTCCCGCATCAAGAAGCACGGATGTAATCGCAAGTTCACATTCGACCCGTGCCCGCTCAAGCGGGTCGGCGGGAAGGAGGTGGCTGCGAGCCCGGAAACGGTCGGTTCCCTCGAATACGAAGTGCCGCCAGCGGGCATGTGGCGGGACATTGAGATCGGGATAGTTCTCCCGGATCGTCGCGGCCACGTATTCGGCAGCATCGGAAAGCTTTTCGGGAACGAGACGGAAGTGGTCGAGTTTGCCATTTTGCGCAAGTTCGAAAAGCAAACCTGCGCGTTCGCGCACGGCGTCCGGCGTCAAAAGCCAATCGGCTTCCTCGGCGGCACTCACCTCAGTAGTCTTCAAGCGCACGCCCCTTCGTCTTGGAAAGATCGTTCGGCGTGGAGACGCTCTCGTCAGTGAAATAACCGGCGGCCTTTTTCGCGTCCATTTCAACCTGCGCGTCAGACGGGATCAACTCGTCGGGTATCGGCACCCGTTCCCCGACAACAATCCCTTGTGAGGCCAACGCATCATGCTTCATGTCACTCATGGAAATGAAGCGGTCGATCCGCGTGATACCGAGCCAGTGGAAGACATCGGGCATGAGATCCTGAAACCGCATGTCCTGAACGCCAGCGACACATTCGGTGCGCTCGAAATAGGCGGACGCGCTGTCGCCTTCGGGATTGCGCTTTCGGGCATTATAGACAAGGAATTTCGTCACTTCCCCGAGCGCGCGCCCTTCCTTGCGGTTATAGACGATCAGCCCCGCGCCGCCTTCCTGGGCGCTCTTCACGCATTCCTCAATGCCGTGCGTCAGATAGGGGCGGCAGGTGCAGATATCGGAGCCGAAGACGTCCGAGCCGTTACATTCATCATGAACCCGGCAGGTGAGCTTCTTATCATCCTCCCACATGGCGGACGGTTCGCCGAAGATATAAAGCGTGATGTTGCCGATTGGCGGCAGGAAGACCTTGATGTCGGACCGGGTAATGAGTTCAGGGAACATGCCACCGGTATATTCAAACAAGGAGCGTCTCAACGCGCCCTCACTGATTTCGAGGCGTTCGGCAATTCCAGGCAAATACCAGACGGGTTCGATGGCAGCTTTCGTGACGTTTGCATCACCCTCGGCAGAGAGCACACGGTCGTCCGGTTGCAGCCGTCCGTAAGCGAGCGCCTCCTTGAATTCCGGCAACTGGATCCGCGCTTTCGTAACAGCAATTGTCGGTTGGATCGCAGCACCGTCAGCGATCTCATCCGCGAAAACATCCGCCACCATGTGGCCCCATGGATCGAGCGAGACGATCTTCGTCGGATCGCCCCATTGCGGATGCGGACCGATATCGGTTGAAGGACGCGTATTGGTGAGATCTGGCCGGTGGACCGGATCGAGCGTGCCCGCTGCGATCGCAAGCGCGCGGTAAAGCCCATAGGAACCTGAATGGGTGCCGACCACATTGCGGTTTGATCCGTCTCGGATGCCGCCGATCACCGGACCCCGTTCATGCGGATCGCGCGCGCCCCAGTTTATTTCGGGCGGCCTGTTTTTTCCCTGCGGCGGATGGGAGGTGAGAACAATCGGTTTATGTTCGCTCATCGGCGCTTACCCTGTCCTAAAAACGAGAGTAAATCAGCGTTTTATGGGCTTGTCTAGGGTGAAAGCCGGATCTGCGAAATCAGCATGTTTCACCCAGTTGATTGCGCCGAAAAGCATTAACGCGGGTATCTCCACAAGATCACGGCCGTTCCAGGCGAACGTACTCCAGTCCCACTGTCTTACAAATATTGACCAATCATCCCAAATCCATTACACGACGCTTCATCGGAGTACCGCACATGGCATTTTGTCAGCAAAAACCAGCCATCTTGTTCGTCTCGGCCAATCATATTGGCCGGGAATACGGCTGTGTTTTGCCCAATCCTGGAAAGTGGCTCCGATCGCGCGCTGTGATGACGTAACAGAAATTCATCACGCACACCCACTGGAGCCGCTTCACCTCGAAGCGGCTTTTTTTTGTCTGGAGACAAGACCATGTTTGTTGAAATCAAAACGATAGACGACGTTCTTCCGCACATTAGGGAAGTGGATGGCATTATTGTTTCAGAACGCGAAAACTACACTGTCATCGATTATGTCTTCGTTTCGGACAATACGTTCTCCAACCCTGTCAGGCAGGAATGCCGTGGCCTGAAATTCGACCCCGATGGGAACGTTATCGCTCGACCATTCCACAAATTTTTCAATATTGGCGAGAGAGAGCGGCCCGAGGAAATTGACTGGTCTGAGGCTCATATCGTCATGGACAAGCTTGATGGATCCATGATCCATCCCTGCTTGGTCGGTGGCGAGATGGTTTTCATGACCCGAATGGGCGTAACCGATCAGGCA
>JBCDCZ010000342.1:0-4468 GCA_039180865.1 Pseudomonadota bacterium
CCTGTGTCAGGTAGTGAAGTACTGATACGGCCACGCCATAAAACCGATGAGGAGTTCCTTCGTGTACGCAGTTGAAGTCCGCGACCACATCATGATCGCACATTCATTCACGGGCGCATTCTTTGGTCCGGCGCAGGCCGTTCATGGCGCAACCTTCATCATCGATGCCTGTTTTTTCTCTGAAACGCTCGACGAGAATAATGTCGTTATCGACATCGGGGCGGCACACAAAGCGCTGAAGTCGGTCCTTGAACCGATCAATTACAAGAACCTTGACGATGTGGAGAAGTTCTCAGGGATCAATACGACGACAGAATTCCTCACAAAATATGTGTTCGATGAGCTTGCGGTGATTGCGCGGAACGGTGGTCTGGGAAGAGCTTCCGGCGAACTTTCTTCACTCAGAATTACCATTTCGGAGAGCCACGTGGCTCGGGCAACATACGAAGCAGCGCTCTAAGCGCTCGATGGCAATACTATGAGGGTGCGGTTCATCATCCCCGGCGCAATCGACACGCCGAGCGGAGGCTACAGATACGACCGCCAAATCATCGAGGAAATGAAGGTTATCGGTGCGGTTGTCGATCTGGTTTCACTGCCTGGATCGACCTATCCATTTCCTGATGAGGCAGCGATTTCGAAAATCGATGGCGTCATCGCAGAGGCGAAATCCGCGGATATTGCGGTCGTTGATGGTTTGGCGGGTGGCGTCTTGCCCGGCTTACTGGCAAATCTCGCCAGCACTATGCCGGTTGTCGCTCTCATTCATCATCCTCTTTTCCTGGAAGCAGGACTTTCCGAAGTGGAGGCAGACGCTTTGCGGGGAAGCGAAGCCGCCGGCCTCTCCCACGTCAAGGCCGTGATCACAACGAGCCCGGCGACCACCCGGACAGTGCAGGAAATGTTCGGATTTGATCCAGAGCATATTCACACCGTTATTCCGGGAGTTGAACGCGGACCAAAGAACAAACTGCAAATGGGTGAGGAAGCCCGCATTCTGTCGATTGGCTCGATTTCCGAACGAAAGGGTCACGACGTGATGATCGACGCCCTTGCCCGCATCAAAGATTTGCGATTTCGACTCGATATTGCCGGGGCTTCCTTCGGAAACGACAGCCTTCTTGCATCCCTCAAACACCGAACAACTCAAGCCGGACTCGACGGACGCGTGACATTTCACGGCGCAGTGACGGAAAGTGAGCTCGATCACCTCTACGCGTCAGCCGACTTCTTTGCGCTTGCCTCGCGATACGAGGGTTATGGTATGGTTTATGCGGAAGCAATTGTTCGTGGCCTTCCGGTCATCGGTACGGACGGCGGGGCCATTCCTGACACGATTCCGCCAGATTGCGGGCTTATTGCCAAAGCCGGAGACCCAGAGACCTTAAGCGAACATTTGCGCACCATGATCGAGAACCACGACGTGAGGCAGGCGATGCGTCAGGCAGCCCTCGCCGCAGAACCGGCATTTCCGACCTGGAAGAGTGCAGGTGCGCTGTTCCTTGAGACACTGAGGGGTGTGGCATGAGCGGTTTTTCAGCGGATTGGCTCAGCTTGCGCGAGCCAATCGATCATGCCGCCCGCAATCGCGATGTTCTCACAAAAGTGAAAGACCTTCTCGCGGAACAAGAAAGCCCCACAATAACAGACCTCGCAGCAGGAACGGGCTCGACGGTCAGCGCCCTTGATGCCTTCATTGAAAAGCCGGTCACATGGCACTTGGTGGATTACGACGAAGATTTGCTCCAGATGGCGGCCAAACGTCCTGTTTCAGGAACGGTCAAGGTCAGCCGGGTCGATATGGCTCAATCATTGTCTGGAACGATTGAAGGCCATCCCGATCTGGTCACTACGTCGGCATTTCTGGACCTTGTATCCGAAGAATGGCTGAAAGGCCTCGTCGATCTGCTCGCAGTCGAAGGCCTGCCGTTTTATGCGGCGCTCACTTATGACGGCCGGGCTGGTGTTATGCCGCCGCTTGCGGACGATCAGAACGTCATATCACTTTTCAATCGGCACCAGCTCACGGATAAGGGCTTTGGTGACGCGCTCGGTCCAAACGCCGCAGAGACCGCCGTTCGGCTATTTCAGCAGGCGGGCTTTGAGGTTTTCTCCGGTCGTTCCGACTGGGAGGCCGATAAAGATCAAAAAGCGTTTCAAAAAGCACTTTTGTACGGCTGGCAGGACGCGGCCTCTGATATCGACCACCGGCAGACGGCGGACTTTGTCGTATGGCTTGGAGAACGTCTCGCCCTTATAGATGAAGGTGCTGGACGGCTCTTCGTCGGGCATGTCGATTTTCTGGCTATACCGAAAGAGCGCCCCAAGAACGGTGCAGGCTGATCGATCTCACGACAGGTCGCAATCGAACAAAAGATCGTGACCGAGGTTATAAAGCGTGACCTTCGGCTTCTTTGCTTCATCAACCTTTCCGACTGCGGACAATTGCAGCCCCGGATAACCGCTCCCGAGAAGCAGCGGCGCGGTAATGATGTGAAGCCGGTCGAGACAATCCGCATTCATGAACGCGGACAAGGTCCGGCTGCCTCCCTCAATGAGGAGGCGTTTCAAGTTTCGTTCAGCGAGGCCCTTCCGGATTTCTCGCGGACACATACGGCCACCACTGCGCGCAATTCTGAGAACGTCAACCTTGCCGTTGCTCTCGGCTCCCGCCTTGATGTGCGGCAATTCGGTTTCGGGCGCCGTTATGACAACGATTGGTGGACCATCATCCGAAAACAGGCGGGATTCTGCGAAAATCCGCCCGTTTGGATCGATCACCACTCTGACCGGACTTTGGCCGCCGCATAGGCGTACAGTCAATAATGGATCGTCGGCGTTCACCGTACCAACCCCGACCAAAACCGCATCGACTGAGGCTCTGAGGGCATGAAGATGCGCAAGCCCGCTCTCGTCATTAATGTATTTTGAATGACCGGTATGGGTCGCAATACGTCCGTCGAGCGATTGGCCGAGTTGACCGATCACGACCTCATCGCGGCTCTTGATCCAATCAAGCGGATCGCCCGCGCCAAGTTGAAATCCGTCACTCAAAACTGCGTCCAAACTGCCCTCACCGTCTTCGTTTCATAGCAAAATAAGCAGTCAACACAAGTGATGGGTGAACGAAGACGAACTATCACATTCAGGGTTTATTCAGAACCGTCTCTCTAACGTCCGGCTATTGTCGACGCCTTAACTTCGACACTCTTTCAGTGAATCCCAGTCGTGGAAATCAAATTCAAAAAGAAAATTGACATCGCAATCGCTACACTAAATTGGGAATGGGTTCGCCTTTTTTTCAATCGACAACTTCGTGTAGTCCCAGTAAACCAATTTGCGAAAGTTCGAGGCTAGTTGAAGTCATGACGTCTGTAATCGATAGTTCACGTTCGGCTCTTGATGCCTATCCTTCCATTTCCGATGCAGAATGTCTGGTGGGTGTTCAAATGGCGATTGCCACTTTACGCCTTGGCAAACCATTCGTGCTCAAAGACGGAGAGCGGCATCATTTCTGTATGGCCGTAGAAGGCCTTTCGAACGAAAGCCTTGCACAATTTCACCAGGTTCAGCCCAATCGCGCACCCCTTCTGGTATTAACACCGGAGCGCGGTGAAATGCTTGGCTTCTCGAAGTCGGCGCCAATCTCAATGCCGGTGACCGCCAATGATACACCGGAGGCCCTCGCGGGGGTCGCGGCGAGTCATCCGGCTCAGATTAATCGGCGTCCGATCCTGGAACAGTTCGAGGCAAGTGCAGCGCTTGAACTTCTTGCCCATGCGAAAATGCTGCCTGCGATCCTGTTTTACGCAGATATCGCGAACGCAGAGATCCTGGCCCAACAGCATGGAGCTCCGGTCATTGACCGGGAGAGCATCCTGAATTTCGAGGCCGCGAAAATCGCCAGCCTCACCAAAAAGAGCGAAGCGCCTATCCCGGTGCGCGGTGGTATCAAGACCCGCATGATCGTTTTCCAGTATGCGACGGGTGAAAATGAGATCGCCCTTCTGGTGGGTGACCCTAATCCTGCCGAACCGCTTGCGATCCGGATCCATTCCTCATGCGCAACTGGTGATATATTCGGTTCAGAGCGTTGCGATTGCGGTGATCAGCTCCGCATGGCGATCGAAAAACTCCATGAACTCGATGGCGGAGCTGTGCTCTATCTGGACCAGGAAGGACGCGGTATTGGCTTGGTCAACAAGATCCGGGCCTACGACCTGCAGGATCAGGAGCTCGATACAGTGGATGCGAACCATGCGCTTGGTTTTGCTGACGATCGCCGCAATTTCGCCGTTGCCGCCGCAATGATACGCGCACTTGGTTTCGATTCCGTCTCAGTTTTGACGAATAATCCTCGTAAGCTGGAATCACTCAGAGAATATGGGATTGAGGTTGATAAACGGATCGCCCACCAGGCGCCCGTCAACCAAAACAACGACCATTATCTGAAAACGAAAGCGAAACG
>JBCDCZ010000343.1:0-4467 GCA_039180865.1 Pseudomonadota bacterium
GCCCATGGCGAGACGATGTCCTTCGGTGCGATGTTCGCCATCCTGTTCACATGGGCTTTTCAAGCGTCCGGGATCTCAATTCAACCCCTACCGACCGTGCTGATTGCGCTCCCATTTGCAATTATCATCACAATCGCCGTCGTGCTTTTCACCGACCGGTTCGTCTATCGGTTTTACAGGCGCAAGAAGGCGGCCCCTGTGGTTTTCCTGATTGCCTCCACCGGTGTCATGTTTCTGATGAGCGGTGTTATCCGTTTCATCATCGGACCGGACGATCAGACCGTGGGCGACGGTATGCGTTTCCTTCTTCGTGTTCGGGAATTCAGGGAAATGACCGGGTTGACCGAAGGGCTCGCGATCCGCACGTCACAAGTGATCACCGTGGTCACTGCCGTCGTTATCGTTGCGGCGCTCTTCTGGTTCCTCAATAGGACACGGGCAGGAAAGAGTATGCGGGCTTACTCAGATAATGAGGATCTTGCGCTCCTATCGGGCATCAATCCCGATCGGGTTGTAATGATTGCCTGGATCCTTGCGGCGGCTCTCGCGACAATCGCAGGTACGCTCTACGGTCTCGATAAGAGCTACAAGCCGTTTACGTACCTCCAGCTCCTCCTGCCGATGTTTGCAGCCGCAATCGTTGGCGGGCTTGGGAGCCCGATCGGCGCTATTGTCGGGGGTTTTGTCATTGCCTTCTCCGAGGTCACCGTGACGTATGCCTATAAGAGGTTCCTAGGGCACATCCTGCCTGACCAATGGGCGCCGGAAGGCCTGGTTCAGCTCATATCAACGGATTACAAATTCGCCGTATCATTCGTGATCCTGGTGGTCGTCCTGCTCTTGCGGCCGACCGGGATCATGGGAGGAAAAAGCCTATGACCGGGGTGATGCGCAACTCAGTCCTGTTCGCCGGAATGCTCGGATTGCTTGTGATCGTCGGCTTTATGCAGAGTTGGTCGGTCGCCTTTGCTATACTCAATCTCTGCCTGATTTCTTCCGTTATGGCGCTCGGCGTCAATATTCAGTGGGGATATGCCGGGCTTTTCAACGCCGGCATTATGGGATTTGCGGCGTTGGGAGGCGTTGCGGCAGTGCTCGTTTCGGTCGCTCCAGTGGGCGACGCCTGGGCCGCAGGCGGAACAGGAGTGCTGATCACACTCCTCATCATGGTGATTACCATCAGCGCGTCCGTCCTCACGTACCGCCACCTTTACAGTGGGCGTGGCCGTTCGGGTTTCGGCCTGTTCCTGATCATTTTGATCGTTGTATTCGGATACTTCCTGGCCCGGCTCTTTTATGATCCGGCAGTTGCAGCAATTGAGGCGGTGGAACCGGCCAAGACCGGATTTCTCGGTGGCCTTGGTCTGCCGATCCTGTTTTCATGGATCGTCGGGGGAGCACTTGCAGCCGGTGTCGCCTGGGTGGTGGGCAAGATCGCGCTTGGGCTCAGATCCGATTATCTGGCTATCGCCACCCTTGGAATTTCGGAAATCATCATTGCGATCCTTCGTAACGAAGATTGGCTCACCCGTGGCGTGAAGAACGTCAACGGCCTCCCACGCCCGGTCGCTTTCGAAGTCGATATCCAGCAATCGCCCTATTATCAGGAGCTTGCCGCTAACCTTGGTATGTCGGTCATCGAGTTCTCCTCGCTCTATGTGAAGCTCTCTTACGCTGGGCTCTTTCTCATTGTCCTTCTGATCGTCCTCTATCTTTCGGAGACGGCGCTCAGATCGCCCTGGGGCCGCATGATGCGGGCCATTCGCGACAATGAGACAGCCGCCAATGCGATGGGGAAGAACGTGACGGGACGCCGCTTGCAAGCCTTCGTTCTCGGTTCTGCTGTGGTCGGCCTCGCGGGCGCGATGCTGACAACACTTGACGGTCAGTTCACGCCATCGTCCTACCAGCCATTACGTTTCACATTTCTTATCTGGATTATGGTGATCGTCGGCGGGTCGGGTAACAATTTCGGCGCAATTCTTGGTGGCTTTATAGTTTGGTTTGCCTGGGTTCAGGCAGAGCCGCTCGGTCTCTGGCTCATTGAAACGATCACTGCCGGGCTCGATGATCAAAGTGATCTGAAGCAGCATCTCCTGCAAAATGCGCAGCAGATGCGTCTTGTGACCATGGGACTGATCCTGCTTCTGGTTTTACGGTTTAGCCCGCAGGGTCTGATACCCGAAAGAAACCGCTAGCGCTGACGGTCTCTTAGCCTCGTTTTCGTCTCGCGGCGTTATCTGATCGGCGGTAGTCAACTGGTCTGTGTTATTTGATGTCGTTGAGCATATCGGAAAGGCCCGCGAGCGGGACCTGCAATTGCACACGCCTGCGTCTGAGATCCTGAACGACGACGGACAGCGTCTCGCCAATGACATAAAGGTTTTGTTCGTCCTCGGAGAGTGGCTTTGTCGCGAAACAACCCTGCTGATTACAGGTCTGTATGGGAAGCGTCTGGAGCCGCCTGTCATCGAGCAGGAGTTCGGCACCAGCAGGCAGGAAGAGCCCAAGCGGCATTTGCAGGACCATGAGATTACGGTCATTGCGGGGGTCGGTTTGGATCTGAACGCGCAGGACCTGTTGATTGCGCTGCGCTTCGCGCAGGGAAATCTGCGCCGCACAGCGTTCCGTCTCGTTGGCTTCCCGGCAGTTGAGTTTCCAACCGTCGTTGGTGATATTTTGCGGTAACCCTGCGCCTTCCGCTCCAGGCACGCCTGTTCCCTCCTCGGGTGTTTGAGAGAGCGATGGAGACGCAGCCGACAGGCAAACAAAACCGGCCAAAACCAGTGATCTGAACGCACTTGAAACCATAATCTTGTCCTTCCTCACCGGGATTAGAAAGCTCGCACTAGGAGTAAACCAAGATGCGGATCAGTCAAATCAGTTCTTTTCGACAACGGCTACGCGATCATGTTTTTGCAGCCGCCACGGGTTTACATCGGAAGCTGATGTCAAAAAAAGGGCGCTTCGAAGAGCGCCCTTTCCAAATCGTAAAGCTGTCTGGCTGACATACGCCCAAACGGGCCTGTCGGCGCTTAGACTGAGTAATACATGTCGAATTCGACCGGGTGTGGGGTCTGCTCGTAGCGCTCGTTTTCTTCCCACTTCAGTTCGAGGTAGGCGTCAATCTGATCTTTGTCGAAAACACCACCTGCTGTCAGGAAGTCGTGGTCGTTTTCGAGGGACGTGAGAGCTTCACGCAGCGATCCGCAAACGGTCGGGATTTCAGCAAGCTCTGCCGGCGGCAGATCGTAAAGGTCCTTATCCATCGCATCACCCGGATGGATCTTGTTCGCGATGCCATCAAGACCAGCCATCAGCATCGCTGAGAAGGCGAGGTACGGGTTAGCCGTCGGATCCGGGAAACGGACCTCAACGCGTTTCGCCTTCGGAGATGTGCCATGTGGAATGCGGCAGGACGCAGAGCGGTTACGCGCTGAGTAGGCAAGAAGAACTGGCGCTTCATAACCTGGGACCAGACGCTTGTAGGAGTTGGTCGATGGGTTGGTGAACGCGTT
This sequence comes from Pseudomonadota bacterium, assembly GCA_039180865.1. Classification (GTDB taxonomy): domain Bacteria; phylum Pseudomonadota; class Alphaproteobacteria; order Rhizobiales; family JACESI01; genus JBCDCU01. Next base: position 3,519 of record JBCDCZ010000343.1, read on the forward strand.
CAGCGTCTTTGCGTGCTTCAGGATACCGCCGATGTAATAGAGGCAGGTTTCAGAAAGGCCTGCATATCCAGACCCGGCAAAGAGTGGTTGACCGTCTTTCCAGATTGACTGGTGGCAGTGCATTCCAGTGCCATTGTCACCGAAAACCGGCTTTGGCATGAACGTCGCTGTCTTGCCATAAGCATGGGCAACGTTGTGGATGCAGTATTTGTAGATCTGAAGATGATCCGCGATCGTTGTGAGCGTCTGGAATTTCATTCCGAGCTCGTGTTGCGCAGCACCAACTTCGTGGTGATGCTTTTCGATTGAGACGCCCATCTCTCCCATGACTGACAGCATTTCAGAGCGGATATCCTGACCGGAATCGATCGGATTGACCGGGAAGTAGCCGCCTTTGGTGCGTGGGCGGTGGCCCATGTTACCGGCTTCGTAGTCAGCGTCCATATTGATTGGAAGCTCGGTTGAGTCCAGTTCAAAACCCGTTTTGTATGGGTCTGCCGAGAACTTGACGTCATCAAAGATGAAGAATTCCGCTTCCGGGCCGAAAACGACCGTGTCGCCGACACCCGACGATTTCACATAGGCTTCAGCTTTCTTTGCCGTCATGCGCGGGTCACGGCTGTAGGCCTCACCGGTATCGGGCTCAAGAATGTCGCAAAATATTGCGAGGGTAGATTGGGCATAAAACGGGTCGAGCACCGCAGTCTCTGTGTCGGGCATCAGCACCATGTCGGACTCGTTAATTGCCTTCCAGCCTGCAATGGATGAGCCGTCGAACATGACGCCGTCTGCGAACATGTCTTCATCCACGACTTCAGTGCTCATTGTGACGTGTTGCATTTTACCGCGCGGATCGGTGAACCGGAGGTCGACATATTTGATGTCGTCGTCCTGAATGTTTTTCAAAACCTCAGCAGCTGTCGTCATTTCACTTCCTTTAGACTCTTCA
>JBCDCZ010000344.1:0-4447 GCA_039180865.1 Pseudomonadota bacterium
ACTTCACCGCCGAAATCCGCGTGCCCGGGCGTATCGACGATGTTGATCCGTGTGCCCTTCCAGTCGATCGATGTTACCTTTGCGAGGATCGTGATCCCGCGTTCCCGCTCCAGATCATTCGAATCCATCGCGCGTTCTTCAATGCGCTGGTTATCGCGATAGACGCCGGATTGCTTCAAAAGCACATCGATCAGAGTGGTCTTGCCGTGATCGACGTGCGCGATAATGGCAATATTGCGCAGGGACATTCAGATAGCCTTTGGGAAACAGGGAGATCTGCCGTCTCGTAAGCGGCAGTCGCGCTCGCCTTAGCATGGACAAGAAGTGGCAACAAGCATTGCTTTTGCAGTGCGATATAACCGCCTGTCAGACCGCAACGCTGAACCATAAATAGCGCTTGATGCTTAGACCGCCAGCCTGAGCGTCAAGTGATGAGGAGGAACAGGCTATGGGTGACAAGACCCACTGCAAGGAGTCCGATAGCTATGATCGTTATCAGCATGCCCCAGACCCTTGGCCTCAACGTTGATTTTCGCCTGACGAAGAAGGCCGCATGGATGATGCGGCCGACCGTGAAGAGCAATCCTACCCCATGGAGAACCAGCGCCGGTGTCCCCATGAGGGCGGCAATTCCCATCATTATGAAGAAGATCGGCATCGTTTCGGCGGCATTGGCATGTCCGCGCTGAAGTCGTTCGAGATAAGCGTTCTCGCCATAGTTTAAGGAAATCCGTTCGGCGCGGCGCACAGAGATGACACGGAATGTCAGCCATAAGAGCAGGATTGCGTTGATGCCGGCATAAAAGCCGACGATTGCAATCAAACCAGTATCCATTTCCGGTCCTCCGTGTCGCCAACGCCCTTACCGGATCAGGTTGCTGCTGCAACCGCCATCGCCGGATCGTTTGACCGCGAGGCCTGTAAGACATCTTCTGCAACGATTTCAGCGGTGGCTGCCGAAAGCGTCCACCCGAGATGGCCGTGGCCGGTATTGTAAAAAATACCCGGACGTTTGCCGCGTCCGACCTTCGGCATCATGCTTGGCATCATCGGGCGCAATCCTGCCCAGGGAATGGCATATTCCGTTGAGACATCCGGGAAGAAGCGCTCGCACCACCGAATGAGCGGTTTGATGCGATCATCGCGAATGTCGAGGTTGTATCCATTGAATTCCGCGGTTCCGGCGATCCGGAGTCGGTCAACGCCGAGTCTGGACAGGACGAGTTTTGCTTTGTCGTCAAGAAGCGAGACCCACGGGGCCGCCTTCTGGCTTTGCTCATCGTCAAGGCTGACCGTGATCGAATAGCCTTTCACGGGATAGATGTTCACCCGATCGCCGAGCTTCTGGGCGATCTCGCGGCTGCCGACACCAGCACAGACAACGACACCGTCGAACCCTTCGTAGATCGTTTCACCGTCATTATCACGCCAGCCAAGTGTCAAGCCAAGGCGCTCGGTCCGGATGTCGACGATATCACCATGGTAGTGAAAGACGGCTCCACGGCGCTTGCAAGCCTCCGACAGGCCGCGCGCGTAAAGGTGAATGTCGCCGGTGAAATCGCTTTTCGTGTAATAGCCGGCATGGAGCGGTCCGGAGACCGCGGGCTCGATGGTGCGGATTTCATCCGGTGTTACTTCGCGGCGCTCAAGGCCGCCTTGGGCGAGAAGGGCGTTGACCTTCTTCGCTGCGGCGAAATCTGCCTCTTTGGTATAAATGTGAAGGATGCCACGCTCCTCGCAGTCAAAGGTGAAGCCTTCTTTATCGGCGTGACTTTTAAGGTGTTCGCGAGCAGCAATCGCAAGGCGGACGGTTTCGACCGTGTTTTTCCGATAGTTCGGGATGTTGGACATGAATTCTGCCATCCACGAATATTTGTGCCAGCTCGGACGCGGGTTTACGAGCAGCGGCGCGCCCGGTTCGAACATCCATTTGATGCCTTTGAAGATCGTTGACCATTGTGTCCAGACTTCTGCATTGGATGCCGATAATTGGCCGCCATTGGCGTAAGAGGTCTCCATCGCCGCATAGCGGTTGCGGTCGAAAATCGTCACGTCAAAGCCGCGATTTATGAGTGAGTAAGCAGTGGTAATGCCGGTTATCCCGGCGCCGATAACAGCTATTTTGCGCATGATCCCGGTTCCTTTCCTGTCATGAGCGGGTCTGCCAAGGCCTTGCGGCCGACGAACCCCCTCTGTCTTGGAACCTGAGAGACTGACGGTGTCTTGGATGGTGACATCACGAGACGCACACCCTGAACCGCTTACTCCTTCGGTGGGCGGATTAAGTCCGCCACTCTCCAGATGCCATGTCGATGCGCGGTCCTTGGGCCTGAGAGTTTCCGGGGCGTTGCTCCTTCGGCGCCGGCGATAGCCGATCTCTCCCGCGCGTGACAGCGATAGGCAGGCAAATACTTGATCTATTTTTGCGACGCTTTCAATGAATAGTTTCGTGATAGGTAACTTTACGGGGGTTTCCAAAGAGTGGTGATTTATAAAAGGGTGTAATTTCTGAGCGTTATCGGGAGAAGTGAGCATGCCACGATTTGTATCGCGCAGCCTTGGATTGGTGTTTGGTCTCACCCTCGGTCTTCTTGCTCTCATGCAAACGGCGCGGGCAGATCCCTATTGCTTGGAACTCTGGTTCGATCGCAACGCAATCTTCGACCGAGCCGGGTACTGCTTCAATTCTTCGCTTGGAAAAACCGTCTTCGACAATTCCGATTGCATATCGCAAAATGTCCAACTGAGCGGTGAGGCCGAACGTCAGGTGGGTGAAATTCGGCGGGAAGAGCGGGCAAACGGTTGCGGACGACCGAATTTTACAAGCTTCGATCTTCAGGAAATCATTCCGCTTCTTCGATTGCGTTGGCAGCTTGAAGAATGGCCGCGCCGCGATATCGCAGGATCAACCTGTATCGGCTACAACGGACCCCAGCAGCTCGCTTTGCGCGCCCGACCATCGACCAATTCACGCGTCCTTGGAACGGTCGAAGTCGGGGACGACATTTCCTATAACCACTATCCGAAAAACGAAACCTGGAGTTTCGTGACAACCCGCGACGGTGCGAGTGGTCAGGCGAAAGCGCTTGGCTGGTTTATTGAACCGCCTGGCATTACATCGGGTGCATGGTGCAGGGCACTTGCCGGATAGGCATAGTGTTTTTTATTGCACGGGATCGACGATTTTGCCGAGAATCATTGGCCTTGTTGGAGATGCCGCCGCTGTATTGCTTGATGGATGCCTTCGAGTCGATGGATGGCCAATGGCTATACTTCGCCTGCAGCGTTTTCGGATGAATTGAGGGCTAAGGTATGCTCTATCGGATAGAAACTAACGATGTCCACCGCTTCGGTTTTCATCTTCATTGCAGAGACAATAAATACATAAAATCGTTTTTTTTTGAAAACCGAAGCAATGCTAAATTAGTTAGAGAACGCGATCAGATTTCCGATGTGAAAATTTATTACCTAGTTGATCCAATCGATTCTGAAAAAGTAAATGCACCCCATGAGTTGTTGTCCAGTGCCGGTGGTAAGGATCCAAAGATTGAGCGCTTTCCGGACTTCTGGACATCAGAATCTGCTGTAACCGTCACAGGTAAATGCAAGTCTTTCATCGAAGAAGTCGATCCCGGTGTCCATCAGTTCATTCCGTTCACCGTGTATAAGCGCAATACGCACGAACCTTATGAAGAACCGGCTTTCTTCCGATTTATATGTGGTCGCTTCATTCAGCTCCCACGCAATCCGGGACCTCTTTCTGACGCCATGGGTGACATATGGGATTTGCGAAAAGGTGGGCCGGGGATAATGGATGAATATCATTTCCTGCGATCGATCGTCGAGCGACCCGACATCTCAGAATTCATAGAACAATTTCCACTATGGCAGCTCTATGAGGGCGGGGCGGAGCGGACGCACTTTGCCAACGAATATTTTATCAGAAGTGCAGAAAAGCATGGTCTTAGAGGGTTCAAGGAATCCTCGAAAGATAAACGCGGTTTTGTCACCGAAAGGGATGTGAGCCACATCTGGTACAGAGCGTCAGGCTCACGACTTCGCCAGGGCCACTCCCGCAATCAAAAACACAACGCCCAAGGCACGTTTCCAGTCGATTGCCTGAACGGCCGCGCCCAAAAGGCCGAAATGGTCGATGGTGATCGCGGTCAGGATCTGCGCCACGACCACGAAGATGATCGCGTTACCAACACCGAACCGCGGCGCGACGAAGGTGATCGTCAACACGTAATAGGCGATGAAACATCCGGCCGTGAGGTGCCACCAGGCCACCTGCTTTAAGTCGGCTGCCGATGGCATCGGTGTGCCGCTGACCAAGATGACCGCAAGCACGGTCAATGTTGAGACGAACACCAGGGTCAAAGAGGCGTAGTGAACATTGCCGATTGCCTGGCCGTAAGCCGCGTTGATGGACGCGAGAACGGGGACT
>JBCDCZ010000345.1:0-4423 GCA_039180865.1 Pseudomonadota bacterium
GACCGCTTCTGGACGCGCCGTTGCGCCGGCAATTTCGTTGATATCGAGATAGCTGGTGTTGGACGCAAGAATGGCACCCGGTTTCATCGCCCGGTCCAATTCCGCGAAGACGGTCTTCTTGACGTCCATGTCTTCAAAAACAGCTTCGACAGTAAGATCCGCCTCGCCGAGAAGAGCGTAATCGGAGCCGACTTTGAACTTGCCCGAAAGAAGGGCGTCACGCTCCGTTTCTGCGAGCTTCCCGCGCTTGACCGACCCATCAAGAATTCCTTTCACGCGCTCAAAACCGGCGGTGGCTGCCTCCTCATCGCGTTCAATCATGGTAACCGAAAGCCCGGACAGCAGCATGGAGGCGGCAATGCCCGCGCCCATTGTCCCGCCGCCGATCACACCGGCGGCTGAAACATCGCGTGCTTCCCCGGTTTTGAGTTCGGGCACTTTGGCAGCCCGCCGATCTGCAAAGAAAGCGTGGATGAGGCCCGCGCGTTCCGGCCCTTCCATGCAAGTCATGAAACGCGCACGCTCCTGTTTCGCCCCTTCGTCGAGGTCAAGTTCCGTGCTGGCAATCACGGATTCGACAGCCTGCGAAAGCGCGAACTGGCCCGGTCGCTCAGCGATAAAGGTCTTGCGGTACCGGTCGATCGCCTCCTGGTCCACGGCAGGTTTCGGTAATTGTCCGACGCGCCTTCGCGCTTCTCCTATCAGGCTGTTGGCGATTTCTGTTGCACGCTCAATCAGGCGTTCTTCATTCACACATTCGTCGATGAGGCCGATATCAAGCGCCTCCTTTGCACTGAGGGGTTTGGTGGAGGTCACCATTTTCATGGCGTTTTCGATACCGCACAGACGCGGGACGCGCTGGGTGCCACCCGCGCCTGGAATGAGGCCGAGTTGGGTCTCAGGGAGTGCAAATTTTGTTTTTTCCACTGCAATGCGATGGCTGCAGGCAAGCGCAAGCTCAAGACCACCGCCAAGTGCGGCCCCGTGGATTGCAGCGACCGCTGGAAGCGGGCTCTCCTCAATCAATGCAATCAGGTCAGGCAGGATCGGCGCTTTCGGTGGCTTGCCGAATTCGGTGATGTCGGCACCTGCAACAAAGAACCGGCCTGCACCGGTCAGAACAACTGCTTTTGCTTTTTTCTCGTGCGAAAGAGTGTCGAACGTCTCAAACAGCGCGAGGCGAACCGCATGGGAGAGCGCGTTTACGGGTGGATTGGTGATCGTCAAAATGGCGATGTCGCCGGAATGGGTAATGTCGAGCATGATTAAGCGCCGGTCTTCCAATTGTAGCGGGGCGAAGAATAAACGCCTTGTAGAGATTTGCAATTTGCCTATTTAAGGCAAGTACCGGCGAGCCGCAGGGGCTTTGATCGTCGGCAATCTTCACACAGACTTTTTAACACTTCTGCGGGCAGCGATATTCGTCCATCCGTGATGAAAGTCTTGCAAGAAGACGCCCGTGCTGGTATAGCCCACGTAAATTTTCAGACGCAGGTTTGAGAGTGGGCCCCCGGGACCCGCTCTTTTTATTTGGCGGATTGTTCCGCAAGAGGGCAAGCGGCCTGGCGTCTCAATCCATCTCAACTCCACCGGTTCGATCCGAACGCTGTCGACCAATGGTGGGGCGAAACGAGGCAAAGACATTTGACGTTGGATATCGAAAACACGGTAGTCACCGGAGAAAGCACGGAGCGTCTTGTTCTGGAAACCGGCCTTGATGCACGGATCGCCGCAATTGTTGAGCCCGTGATCGAGGATCTTGGTTACAGGCTTGTACGTGTCCGAAGCTCCGGGCTGAACGGAATGACCGTACAGATTATGGCTGAGCGACCTGACGGCACGATCTCAATCGACGATTGCGAGGAGATCAGCAAGAACATTTCTCCTGTGCTCGATGTGGAAGATCCAATCAAACAAGCGTACAATCTTGAAGTGTCGTCTCCGGGCATAGACCGCCCGCTCGTCCGACAGGGCGATTTTGATCGCTGGTCGGGGCACGTGGCGAAGATTGAACTGGCTGTTCCGCATAACGGTAGGCGGCGGTTTCGCGGCGATTTGCTTGGCAGTCGGGTTGCCGAAAACGGTATTGAGGTGGGCGTAGAGATCGCCGAACCGCAGGAAGACCAGGAAGCACGTGTCTGGCTCCCCATAGCGGGTTTGTCCGATGCCAAGTTGATTATGACCGACAAGTTGATGGATGAAGCCGCACGCAAGCTGAGGCCGTCTTAAAGAAGATTTGGCGCGAAATGCGCAACCCCTGGATATGGGCGGTAAGCCACGGTCAACCAGGCATCGAATAGTTGGGTTCGCTCACCTTTTTGGGAGGAAGGCGAACCGATCGCCGCCCGGATCAAGGGAAGAAAAGGGCGGTATCGAAAAAGAGAGGATGAGAGGAAATGGCTGTCAGTGCTAACCGGCTTGAGTTGCTGCAAATCGCCGATGCCGTGGCGCGTGAGAAGGTGATTGACCGTGAGATCGTGATCACGGCGATGCAGGATGCCATCGAGAAAGCCGCAAAGTCGCGATATGGCGCTGAAACCAATATTGATGCCCGCATCGACCCAAAGACCGGTGAGATCCGCCTTCAGCGCCTGCGCGAAGTGGTCGATCATATGGAGGATCCGACGACCCAGATCGACCTGCAGACCGCCCTTGACCAGAACCCGGCCGCGACCCTTGGCGACTATATTGGCGAGCCGCTACCTCCGCTCGATTTCGGTCGAATCGCGGCTCAGTCAGCCAAACAGGTCATCGTGCAGAAAGTGCGCGAAGCTGAGCGCGACCGGCAGTTTGAAGAATTCAAAGATCGCGTCGGTGAAATCGTCAACGGTACCGTAAAACGCGTCGAGTACGGCAATGTGATCGTTGATCTTGGACGCGGCGAGGCAATCCTGCGGCGCGACGAACTCATCCCGCGCGAAACCTTCCGCTATGGCGATCGTGTTCGCGCTTATGTGCAGGATGTTCGTCGCGAGCAGCGCGGTCCCCAGATCTTTCTGTCACGTACCGCGCCGGAATTCATGACCAAGCTCTTTTCTCAAGAGGTTCCGGAAATCTACGACGGAATTATCGAGATCCGCCACGTTGCCCGCGATCCAGGATCGCGCGCCAAAATTGCTGTGATCTCGAACGACAATTCGATTGATCCGGTGGGTGCCTGTGTTGGTATGCGCGGCAGCCGTGTTCAGGCCGTCGTAAACGAGCTTCAGGGAGAAAAGATCGATATCATCCCCTGGAATCCGGATCAGGCGACCTTCATCGTCAACGCCCTTCAACCGGCTCAGGTTGCCAAAGTGGTCATCGACGAAGACCAGAACCGCATTGAAGTGGTTGTGCCGGATGAGCAATTGTCGCTTGCCATTGGACGCCGCGGCCAGAATGTCCGGCTCGCATCGCAACTGACGGGCTGGGACATCGATATTTTGACCGAAGAGGACGAATCGGAGCGTCGTCAAAAAGAATTTGTCGAACGGACAGAACTCTTTTCGTCAGCCCTTGATGTCGATGAGGTGGTTGCCCAGCTTCTTGCTTCTGAAGGCTTCACATCGCTCGAAGAAATCGCCTACGTCGAACTCGATGAAATTGCCTTTATCGAAGGATTTGACGACGAGACTGCAACCGAGCTCCAATCACGGGCGCGCGAGCATCTTGAACGCCGTGATATGGAATTGAACAACGAGCGGATTGAACTCGGTGTGTCGGATGATCTCTTCCAGGTTCCAAATATGACTGTTTCCATGATGGTGGCGCTTGGAAAGGATGATGTGAAATCGCTAGAAGATTTCGCAGGCTGTGTCGCTGATGACCTGCTTGGCTGGAGTGAGCGAAAAGACGGCGAAGTAAAACGTTTTCCGGGCAGCCTGGAAGGTTTCGATCTGAACCGTGAAGAAGCGGATCACATGATCATGACAGCGCGCATCCAGGTGGGTTGGGTCACCGAAGAGGACCTCAATCCGGAAGTCGAAGAGGAAGGTGACAGCGAAAGCGAAAGCGAAGGCGAGGCGGCCGAAGCATAGCGTTTGCTGCGATTAAGCGGCGGAGGGGCGAGTGGAACAGGCGATGGCGGATCGCGGGCGTGACGAGCGAAAAAAGGCCGGTGGCGGTCTTGCGCAGTCTGTTGCGCGAAAGGTTCCGCGTCGCGGTCATCGCAAGGGCGATGGTCAGGACAAGTCGGAACGCGAGACTACCCGCGATGGTCCCGAACGCCGCTGTATCGTACACAGGGTGGTCAGACCGGCAGACGAAATGATCCGATTTGCCCTTGCGCCGGATGGTTCAGTGGTCCCTGATTTGAAACAAACATTGCCCGGACGGGGTGTTTGGGTCACGGCGTTAAGAAAGGACGTTGACTTTGCAGGCGAGAAGGAGTTGTTTTCGCGCAGCTTCAAAAAGACCGCGAAGTCCGGGGGTGATCTTGGTGCGC
>JBCDCZ010000346.1:0-4418 GCA_039180865.1 Pseudomonadota bacterium
ATTACATCGTAAGAAACGATGAGATCATCATCATTGATGAATTCACCGGGCGGATGATGCCCGGACGGCGGTATTCGGATGGATTGCACCAGGCACTTGAAGCCAAGGAAAGCGTGTCGATTCAGCCGGAAAACCAGACGCTCGCGTCAATTACATTCCAGAATTATTTCCGCATGTATGACAAGCTCGCGGGCATGACCGGTACCGCTCTGACGGAGGCTGCCGAGTTCGGTGACATTTACGGCCTTGAAGTTGTTGATATTCCGACCAACCTGCCCGTCGCTCGCATTGATGAGAGCGACGAGGTCTATCGGACTGCGGAAGAGAAATACAAGGCTATTGTTGAAGAAATCAAAGTCTCCCGAGACATTCGTCAACCGGTTCTTGTCGGTACCACATCAATTGAAAAGTCAGAGTATCTTGCAGACCTTCTTCGCAAAGGCGGGGTCAAGGACTTTAACGTTCTGAACGCGCGTTATCACGAACAGGAAGCTCAGATTGTCGCCCAGGCCGGAGTGCCAGGGGCCATTACGATTGCGACCAACATGGCGGGCCGCGGCACCGACATCAAGCTTGGCGGAAACCTGGATATGCGGATCGAAACCGAGCTCGCGGATGTTCCCGATGGTGAGGATCGCGACAAGAAAATTGCGGATATTGAGGCTGAGATCGAAAAGCTCAAGGACGAGGCGCTCAAGGCAGGCGGCCTCTATGTGCTTGCGACGGAACGCCATGAAAGCCGTCGGATCGATAATCAGTTGCGCGGGCGGTCCGGGCGCCAGGGCGATCCCGGGCGTTCAAAATTTTACCTGTCTCTGCAGGATGATTTGATGCGGATCTTCGGCACGGACCGTATGGATGGAATGCTGCAGAAACTCGGACTCGAAGAGGGTGAAGCGATCATTCACCCGTGGATCAACAAAGCGCTTGAACAGGCGCAGAAAAAGGTTGAGGCGCGAAACTTCGATATCCGCAAGAACCTGCTGAAATTCGACGATGTCATGAATGACCAGCGTAAGGTGATCTTCGAGCAGCGCATCGAAATGATGGGCGACGATGATCTTACGGACGCTGTCACTGAAATGCGCCATGACGTTGTCATCGACCTCGTCGAGCGTCATATTCCCGAAAAAGCCTATGTGGAACAATGGACTGTCGATGAACTCAAGAATGAGGTCGAAACCTATCTCAATCTCGATGTTCCGGTTCAGGAATGGGCCGACGAAGAGGGGATTGCAGACGAAGAGATTCGAAACCGCTTGATCAAAGCTGCTGACGAAGCGGCCGCAAGCCGCGCAGTTCGGATCGGCACCGAAAATATGCGCCATATCGAGAAGGCGGTCATTTTGCAGACGCTTGACCATCTTTGGCGTGAGCATCTTCTAACGCTTGAACACCTTCGGCAGGTGGTTGGCCTTCGTGGTTATGGCCAACGGGACCCGCTCCAGGAATACAAGCAGGAAGCTTTCAACCTGTTTGAGACGATGCTGACAACCTTGCGTCAGGGGGTTACGAGCCAGCTGATGAGGGTTGAAATCGTCCAGGAAGCGCCTGATCTGTCAGATGAAGACCTTCCTGAAATGGAAATGGCGCATGCGGGTTTCGATGATCTGCCTGAACTCGAAGGCGCAGAGCAGGTGATGGCGGCATCGCGTACAATTACCGGTGCCGGCCAGGTGGCGGCTACAGAGCGTGACCCGAACGATCCCGCGACTTGGGGGAAAGTTGGCCGGAACGAACTCTGCCCGTGCGGCTCAGGGAAAAAGTACAAGCATTGCCACGGAGCATTTTAAAGCGCGAGCCAATACACCGGGTCGACGATTAAGCTGCCTGGTGTCTGCGGTTGCGTTTCAGAATAAATTCGGCGGCAAGGTCAGCAGAGACCGGGTGGCAATAGCCGTAACCCTGCAAGGTCTTGCATCCCATTTCTTTCAGCAGCCACATTTGTTCTTCCGTCTCGACCCCATCCGCAATCACGTCCATATTGAGCTTACGCCCCATATCCATCAATGACCGCACCATTTGAGCCATGCTTTCGTCCTCTTCGATGGCGGCCACCAAATGGCGCGAAATTTTGAAACCGTCCGGCTTTAAGCGGTTGAGGCTGATGATCGAAGCGTGACCTGAGCCGAAATCATCGATCTCAATGCGGATGTTTTGCTCGCGAAGATGATTAAGGCGATCAATGAGCGGATCTTCCTCGTCGTCCATGAAGATGGATTCCAGCAACTCAAAGCACAATTGGGTCTTGCCGAGATCGAGTGGCTCGATACTTGAGAAGAGCGTGTCGCTCGATAACCGATCTCCGGACGTGTTGACGGATAACTTCTCCAACTCAATCCCGCGCCCGCGCCAATCGGCAAGTACGTCCTGGCAGCATAGCAGGATTTCGCGGTCAATCTCGGCGACAAGGCCCATACGTTCAGCAACATTGAGGAACGATTCCGGCGCGAGAATACCGCGCTTGGAGTGCATCCAGCGGGCCAGGGCTTCAACCCCTTTGACCTTACCGGTCTCGGCACAGATCTGCGGTTGGAAGTAGGGGACGAACTCATGATTATCGAGGCCCCAGGCGATTTCGTCCGCGAGTGCCTTTTCTTCACTGAACTGGGCACCGAGTTCTGGTGTGTAGAGCTTGTATTGTCCCCGTCCAGCACCTTTCGCCCGGTTAAGTGCAATGTCCGCCCTTTGGAACAGGGTGAATTCTTCCTTGCCGCGATCTTGAACAACCGCAATGCCGACACTCGCTCCGAAACGGCAATTGTGTTCCTCGTATCGAACCGACTTTGACAACTCATCAACGATCCGTTGGCCGATCACCTTGATCTCGTCTTTAATCCGGAAGTCCGCCATAACAAGAAACTCGTCACCGCTGGTGCGGGCGGCAAAACCGTTGCGCGGAATGACGGATTTCAGCCTGCTCGCCACGGTGCGCAACACATAATCGCCGACCTCATGGCCGTATGAATCGTTGACCTGCTTGAAGCGATCGAGATCAATGTGAAACAGGGCCCGCGTGACATTCATCCCGCGTTCGTCATTGAGGTGTTCGATAACATAGAGCCGGTTCGGTAGCCCAGTAAGCGCATCAACCATTGAGTGTTGGCGCAATTCCTCGTTGACGCTGTCAAGTGACTTCATCAAACGCTGATCTGCACGCCTCACGATGAAGACGCAGAGTCCTGATGCTAGACCTGCAATCAAAGCAATCACGAAGTATTGTGAGTAGCGCTCAAAAAAGCCGGGATCCATCCCAACGACGACGAGATCGTCTGAGGCAGTCTCGACGGCAAGGCCATACCGTTCGGCTTGGGGTTGGTTCAAGAACGCCGTGCCTTTGAGAAAGTCTGCGGGGACAACATTACCCGGCTGTTCGCCGTCCAGGACTCTTTGCGCCATCGAGACAAGCGTGTTCGCTTGGTTGTTATGCGAAACGATGTGACCTGCAACGGCACCAGCGATTATGGATTGCCCGCTGATCCCAAAAAGGGGACGTGTGCTGCTTGGAGCGATCGCAGTAACGACGTCAGCTTCTTCATGGAACAACCCGGTTTTATCGCGATGGGCGTCAAGAAGGATGAAGGCGGCGTCACGGTCAGGATAGCGGGAGAGCTTTGCAGCAAGGTCTTCGAGCAGGTAATCGCTGAGACGGATTTCCTCAATTTCAAAGTCAGATACGTTTGCCGCGGAAAGACGAAGTTGCGTGAGAGCAGCCTGCGATGCGCGGCTCTCATCCGTGATTGCGACAAACTTGCGGAGGGGCTCGTTTTGAAGGTTGCGCGCAAGGGCGATTGTTTTGTCGAGAGACAGGTACTCGAAAACCCCTGCGACATCTGATTTTTGCGACGCATTCAGTGACAGGTAGCGACCGTTCACACCGGCAAACAGAACCGGAATGTCACGAAAAACCGTTTCCCGGTTTCTGCTCACCAGAATGAGAGCGTTGTCATCAATCGCAAGGACCAGATCCGGTTTCGTGACGTTCACCCGGTCGGCGAGAGCCTCTTCTGAGAGTTGGAACGCCCGTTCCGGGTCGATGCGTTTGGTATCCAGAAAAACGTCGTGGATCTGGTGTTCGCCTGACAGCGCGTCATCGATCGTGTCGAGGTAGATTTGAGTGGAATCGAACCCGGTGTGAAACGAGTGCACGACGAGGATATTTGCCGAAAACGCGGCCTGCGGCGCAACTATGGTTAACGCGGTCAATGCCACTAACTTGAGGGTAAGTGTGTAAATCCAGGTGATTGTTCTTTGCGTCAACTTCTTGATGTTTAACGCACTTTGTCCCAATTTCATCGCCGACGCACCACTCAACAAAACATTCGCGTTTAAGCAAAAATCACCCTATCGCGTTTGTCTTGTTTTTCCGTTACCTGCCTGGCGCGGGATTGAATCAATTTTTCAGTGAACGTACTGGA
>JBCDCZ010000347.1:0-4412 GCA_039180865.1 Pseudomonadota bacterium
CCTTGTACGCCACTTCGTTGGCAATAGAGACAGCATGATCGAGCTTTTATTTGAAAGTCTGATTGATCGGGGCGAAGCTCAGTTGGAGCAAATTGCCAAAAAAGACACCCCGCCGCCTCTAAACCACATGCTCGATTTACTGTTCGGGGACCTGTTCTCGAACACGGCGTCTAACGTCGTGGTGAGCGAACTCTGGTCGCTCGCGCGCAACAGCGACTCTATTCAGGGTCGGCTGCGTGCGCTGTACGAGCGCATTTTCGATCTGCTCGTTGATGGCATGAAAGCTGAGCGCTACGGCGCTTCTCGGAGTGAACGGCGCGATACTGCGTTTTGTCTGGTCTCACTCGCATATGGCCGCGCCTCGTTCGGCGAAATCAACCTGTCTTCGAAAAAGAAGAGCGCACCGAGGCTCGCAGCAAACACATTGCTTGCCAGCATAAAATCTCAAACATAATGCAAGGACGAATCCAATGGGACGATATATCAAATACGGACTGCTCGGGCTTGTTGTCATCGGAGCTGGTGCCATTACTTTTTTCTGGAATGATATCCGTGTTCTAATGTCGCTCCGGGAGTATGTGCAAATTTTCGCGCCGGATAAAATCGATAAGAACTTTCGCAGCCTTTATGAAAAAGAGAGATCGATCCAGGTACCCAGATCAGGTCCCGTCTATACGCTAAATGAAGACCTAGACACGGACGTCCTGCCTGAAACCTACGTTTTCGAGGGCGAAACCCGAAATGTGAGAGAACTCCTAGAGCGATCTCAAACAACCGGCCTCGCCATTTTGCATGACGGGGTTCTGGTCCATGAGGAATACAATCGCGGTAACACGCAAGAGAGCCTCGCCATTCAAATGTCTGTTTCCAAAGGCATGGCTTCATTCCTTATCGGCGTCGCGCTTGAAGACGGCGCGATTGAGAGTGTCGACGATCTAGTGACGAAATACGTGCCTGAGCTGAGCGGAACCGCCTATGACGGCGTGACCTTAAAGCAAGTGCTAGAAATGTCGTCTGGCGTGAGGTGGTCGGAGGATTATGGCCGGCTTGACTCCGATCTGGTTCAGTCTGTCGTTGCCATGCGGCTCGGGTCGCTGGACGCATTCACGGCCAGTGTCCCGCGCGAAAATGAACCAGGAACTTATAATCGCTATGCCAGCATTGATACCCATGTCTTGGGTATGGTTTTGCGCGGCGCTACGGGAAAGCCCTATAAAGACTATTTCGAGGAAAAGCTCTGGTCGCGGCTCGGCGCGGAAGATGATGCTTATCTTTTGGTTGACACCAAAGACGAGCCGCTCGTGTTTGGCGGCGTGAACATTCGGTTGCGCGACATGGTCCGGTTTGGCGAACTCTATCAAAATGGCGGACGAAACTTTCTGGGCGAACAATTAGTCTCTGAGAACTGGATCAAAATCAGTACGACACCTGATATGCCGCGCCTCCAACCAATGGTTGATAACCCAGAATCTGACTCTGCTTTCGGGTATAAGTATCAGTGGTGGATCCCGCTTTATCCTGACCTCGGTGATTACTCCGCGATTGGGATCTATGGGCAGTTCATATACATCAACCCGACCCGGAAAATCGTGATTGCGAAGACATCCGCCTACACCAATTACACAGTTGATGGTGGCATGATGAATCACGAGACCTTAGTCGCCCTACAGGCCATTGCGCGTCATATCTCGCCGGTCAAAACGCGCGACGAAGGAGGTGCAGAGTGAGCGCTCGTCAGGTGGTTGCAAGAGTGCTGTCGGGCGTATTTTCTCTGATGAGACGTGTCGGGCTCGCCGAGGGCGCAATGGCAAAGCAGCCCCTGTTCGACATGTTCAAGATTATTGAGGGCGTTTATATAGGGGGCGTCCATATGTTCAAAGATACCGATTGGGAAATGCATCCGGATGGTGACGAAGCACTCACTTTGATCACTGGCGAGATCGACGTCGTGCTGCGCGTTGATAGCGAGACGCGTATCGTTCAGCTCCGCGCCGGCGAAAGCTGTGTGGTGCCAAAAGGCGTGTGGCACCGGCAAATTGTGCAACGCCCCGGAATGTTATTGTTTCATACGTATGGAGACACGACCCAGCACCGACCATTTAAAGAGAGTGAAGAAACAGCATGAAAACGGCTCTTTACATCGCGGCGGGGCTCATTGGTTTTCTGGCCTTTGCTGCCATCCTCGTTTCATTCGCTTATCGACAAGAAATCGCTCGCTACCGGTATCAGACATCGCTTTTCACCGGCGCCGATCAACAGCATCATTTCGTGCGTCAGGAACGCTATTTCCCGATCAATGAGATGCCGCCCTCAGAGCGGTCATATATTTTCCCCAAGGGCGAAGGCTTAGCTCTGCCAGCAAAGTTCGCGCACAATGCGGAGACTTTTGAGACATCGGAATTTCTAAAGAGCACTGATACCGCCGCCATGCTTGTTCTCAAAGATGGAGAGATTCTTTTTGAAAACTATTGGCTTACGGGCCAAGTTGATCGTCCTTGGCTTACGCATTCGGTATCAAAGAGCTTCATATCTGCCGCCGTCGGGTTGGCCATTCGCGACGGTCATATTCGATCTGTAGAAGATCCAATTTCGCAATATGTTCCGGCATTCAAAGGCAGCGGTTATGAGGGCGTTGCGATCCGTGACATCCTCCAAATGTCCTCAGGCATCAAGTGGGATGAGACGTATAGTGACCCCAATTCGGATATCAATCGGCTTGGAAAAGTGATGTTCTTCGGACGCCCTTATGATGATTTCGTCGCAACGATGGTGAACGAAAAGACGCCGGGAACTTATAATCGCTACACCGGCATGGATACACAAGCTTTGACCGCGCTCGTTGCGGAGGCGACGGGAAAATCGGTGGCAGATTTTCTGACCGAGCACTTATGGCATCCGTTAGGGGCTAAGCATCAGGCCTTTTGGATCACCGACAAGTCCGGACGTGAGCTCGGCCTTGGCGGCTTCAACGCCACGGCGCGCGACCTTGCGAAACTGGGAGAGCTTTACCGTCTGAAGGGAAACTGGAACGGCACTCAAATTCTGCCTGAAGACTGGGTATCAGCCTCGATTATGCCAATGGCTCCTCACCTCGTTGCAGGCGAAAACGAGCAGTCCGCCCACGCGTTTGGGTATGGGTATCATTGGTGGTTGCCAGATGCGGACGCGCGCGATTTCACCGCCATTGGCATCTATAACCAATTTATATATGTCAGCCCGGAAACCGGTTTTGTCATCGTAAAACTGTCTTGCAACAGGTATTATGCCAGCGAGGACAGCCCCCGCGCCTACCGCGAACCTGAAACACTTTCATTGTTTCAAGCGATCATTGATCAGACTTCGTCTCAATCCTAAGCAATTGGCGCAAAGCAAGCGTCCAGTGTCGGTTTAGCGGCAGGCTTCTATTCGCTTCAATTGCATTTCGAATGGGCCATCTTTGCCGTCATAGATAATCAATCCGATTTCCACGACTTCGCTGGGGTCGAAAACGGCATCTGGAACGGGTCGTCCCCAAATCGAGGCTTTCAGGGTATCGAACACGAGCTCACCGTTACTCCATTCGCCTTCATTCGCCCCAGTGATCGGCGCGCGAAAGGCGATGCGGCGTCCATAGGACGTGACATTCGTACGCAGCGTCATGGAATAGGTCCGAGCATCGGGCTTCATATAGACTTTCAGCCGATCTGCGCCCGCCATTGCGCCTGGTAGCAATGGTATACGAAGGGAGCTAAACCCGCCGCCATTCGTATTGGTGTTCCCCGAAAACGTGAGCGTGCCGTTCTCAAGAACTGATCCACCGTCTGAGAGCCCGCCCATCACGCCATCATTCACGGTTCGCCACGGATTGTCGGTTTCGCCTTGAACATGCTCCAAAACTACACTGCACGAGTCGGTCTCCGCCATAGCTGGACCTCCTAAAAAACTTGCTGAAACCAATGCGGCAATCGAGGTGCGCATACTACCTCCTTTCCTATTGTTTTATACGGCTGCATCTGTGCGTTGGATGTGTGCGTGGTGATGCCATTGATCATCTGGCAATCGACCTCCGCATAGAAAGACACCGATCTCCAACACAGAGATCGGTGCAATCTAAATCGCGCGGAGCAATGTCGAAACGGATCGTTTAGAAACGCTCAGCGGTGTCTTCCTCATCCACGACTCCGTCTTCATTTGAATCAAGGCGCGTGAACATCATTTTGCTCGAGGCGTGAAACTCGTCGAGCGACATGGCGTCATCATCGTCTGTGTCCATGACAGTGAAACGAAAATTAGCGGCCTCGATCGAACGCTCTCGGCGCTCTTCAAGCTGTTGTTCCAGGCGCACTTCATATTCGGAAACGTATTCTTCCTGGTGCACCATGCCGTCACCATTGAAATCACGGCGCGCGTAACCTTCATTTCGTTCAGCCACA
>JBCDCZ010000348.1:0-4410 GCA_039180865.1 Pseudomonadota bacterium
TATCCGACCACGAAAACATCGGGACATTCAAATCCCGTAAACGCCGCTTCAAACTTTTCCACCCTTCGTGATGGTTTTTGAAGCAACACGGCACAATCCACCCTATTTGCGCCACGTTCCAACAAAAGCTTTTGCGCATAAGCGAGTGTTCTACCTGATTCGAGGATGTCGTCGATAAGAAGGATATCGCGCCCGGTTACATCTTCTTGAATATCGCGGATAACTCTTACCTCGCCGGATGATTGTTCGGATGCGCCGTAACTGGAAAGGGACATACATTCCACGGTTACTGTGACACCCGCCAAATGAAGGGCTCTAACAAGGTCGGCAGCAAAAACGAACGCGCCTTTCAAGACAATAACGGCAAGAAGCTCACGATAACCCTTTGCTGCGATATCTTCCGCTAACTCCCGGTTTCTCTCTGCTATCTCTTCTTCATTAAACAAGATGCGCACGTAATGTCCGCGCAAATGGGGCATTTGGGCCTCCGCATTGGGTGCTAGGAAGAAAAGTGGTCGGCGGGGCGACTATACCGGGTCGCCGACAAAGCGCACGGACAAATTTCGTCCAATGGTCGGGGGTGCGGGTAGGCGACTCTGAAAGCGTGCAACGCCACCGGGTACAATGGTCGGGACGGTCAGTTCGTATTCCCAGGCGTAAATTTCTTCATTCGTATTGGTTTTGAGAGCAAGTCTCAGTCTTGGTGCCTGGGCGATGACGTCGCGTACGTTTCGGATTTCGCCTGATACGATGAGAACCGGGCCGCCGCTCTCAATCACACGTTCGGATTTTACGTTTTTGATCTCAAACCCGGTTAGATTGACATTGAGGCCCGCTAATTCGAACAAACTCGCAAGATCCGGGACGACCCGTGCGATCGGTTCGCGCGCCTGTGTGATCCCAAACAGAACCAACAGCGTTGCAACCAGAACGCCCGGTCGCAGGATTTTCTCACGCAAAGCCGCTCGCTGATCTTCGGCGCGCGGCTGGCGCAATTGGGATTTGATGTCCGTGATTTCCGCGGTGCGAAGCAACGGATTGACTGGTTTGAATTTGGGTTTCCGAAGGATCGGTTCTGCTTTTTCTGAGTCGACGGCTTCACCCGCACTCTGTGCTTCGGCTTCCGCCTCATCCCAAAGAGCCTGATTTGACTGGGGTGTTTCCGCGTCCAGATCAGCTCCGGCAAGCGCTGCGCCCCAATCGTCGGCATCGTCGGTTTTTCCGGTTGCGACCGTTTCGATGACCGGATCCGCAGCTGGCGGCGGCGGTTCGACGTGCCATTTCTCCCCGCAGGAGGCGCACTTGACCTTTCGGCCTTTTTTTCCGATCGACCCTTCAGGAAGGGTATAAGATGTCCCGCAGGCGGGGCAGGTGATTTGCATGGTCGCTCAATTCATGCGCTTTTGTTTTGGCTGGAAAAGGCACCGTCAGCTTGAAATGTTGTTTCAATTTCCAGTTAAAAAGTCCTGAACGGAGATGCATTTCGAACAGGGAATGTAAACTTTCGCCGCAAACTGCATGCGATTCTGTCAGACTGCTGCAGAAGAATTCGATTCTAGCGAATCAGACATGATCGGCGACAGGTGACGATATTTGACGATCGTACAATTTGAAAATGTAGGATTGCGTTATGGGATCGGTCCGGAAGTTCTGAGGGATCTTACCTTCGATATTCCCGCGCATTCGTTCCAGTTTCTCACCGGACCCTCAGGAGCCGGTAAGACGTCACTTTTGCGTCTTCTGTTTTTATCGCTTCGCCCGACCCGCGGCCTGATCAGGATCTTCGATCGCGATACGGCAAGGTTGAACAAGCAGGAGCTACCGGATCTCCGCCGCAAGATCGGCATCGTTTTTCAGGAATTTCGCCTGCTCGATCACCTGACGACTTTCGAGAATGTCGCATTACCACTCAGGGTGGCAGGGCAGGAAGAAGCAACCTTTCGCAGCGATGTGAGGGAATTGCTGGAATGGGTCGGACTCGGCGAGCGAATGGATGTTTTCCCGCCGATCCTCTCAGGAGGTGAGAAGCAACGTGCCGCAATCGCGAGGGCGCTGATCTCTCAGCCTCAATTGCTGCTTGCCGACGAACCGACCGGCAACGTCGATCCTTCGCTTGCACGCCGCCTGCTTCGCCTGTTTCAGGAGTTGCATCGATCCGGGACCTCAGTTGTGATTGCGACCCATGATATTCACCTCATGGATCAATTTGACGCCCGCAGGCTTATCCTCGATCAGGGGAGGCTGATTATCTATGACTGAGAAACCCGGCGGCGTGACCAAGGTGCCAGGACCTGCAATTCCTCAAGCGGTTCCGCAATCACCGGCGAAACCGGGCGACGTTTCTCTCGTTCAGGCGGTAGGCGAAGAGGAAACCTCGACAATCAGAAGTGAGGAGAGACCGATCCGGTCAAAGCTCGGAGCTCAAAGCGCATTATTGAGTTTGCTGTCACGTTTTGTGGAGTTTGGTCGGAATTCTGAACTTCTCCGCACCCTCGGATTTCCCGGCGCATCCGGGCAAAATTCAATTGTTCCGGCGCGGTCTGTTGCGAGCCAGACTCTTGTGATTGTGGTTGCGATCATGAGTTTTCTCGCCTGCCTTACATTCGCTGGCGTTTCGATCGTCTGGGAGCAGGCCACCATCTGGAAAGCGGAAATCTCCAGCGAGGTTACCATCCAGGTTCGCCCGGTTGCAGGCGCTGATCTTAATGAGGAACTCGAGAAGGCGAGGCAATTTGCCGAGAACACACCCGGCATTGCGAATGTCGTGCTTCTCGATGCGGATTGGTCTGAAGAGTTGCTTGCGCCTTGGCTCGGCGAAGATTTCGATCTCTCGACGCTGCCAGTGCCACGTATCCTTATTCTTGAGCTTGACCGCAATCGTCCGGCAAACCTCGCCGCACTCTCTGAGCGCATCACCTCAAACGTTCAGGGGGCGTCATTCGACGATCACAGCCTTTGGCTCGAACGTCTCTCTCGTATGGCGAATGCGGTTGTCCTCGTCGGCATCGTTCTGATGATCCTGATGTTAACGGCCATGGTTCTGAGCGTGACATTTGCAACCAATGGCGCCATGGCCGGGAACCGTGACGTTCTCGAGGTGCTGCATTTCGTCGGCGGTAGTGATGCCTTTATTGCAAACGAGTTCCAGCGGCGTTTTCTTGTGCTCGGGCTCCAAGGCGGTTTTGGCGGCGGCATTCTTGCTATGCTCGCTATGGCCCTCCTGAACCTTTGGTCACGATTTTCAGCTGCGACGCCGCAAGGAGACCAGTTACGCGCGCTTTTCGGACGTTTCGAAATAGGAATGACTGGCTATCTGGGAGCCTTGTTTCTTATCATTGTGGTCGCGGGTTTGACCGCAGTGACCTCCCGTATTGCGGTTCTTCGCTATTTGACAAGGATGTCATAAAACGTGTTACTGCCGATGGCCATGCAAAACGCATATTGGGTTTAACCCATGGAAAACGCCGGATCCGTTCCAATCGATAAGATGTCGAAGGCCGAAGAATCGGTTGAGGCTGCAGTGACCGAAATTGCGTCCGAGAACCGCAATGCGGAGGAGGTCGTCGAGACGTCCGCCGAGGTCAGTCGAAAAAAACTGAGAGAAACCCGCATTTATCGCCTTGGCAGTCTCGCATGGTCGCTAATCATGCTTGCGGTTTTTCTTTTTGCCGGTTTTGAGATTGGCAGCTTTGCCAGATTTGTCGACGTCGTGACCCGTGAACCGCTTGCGGTAAGCGGCCCAAGCGATGGTATTGTGGTGTTGACTGGCGGGCAGGACAGGATCGCCGCCGGTGTTGCTCTTCTTCGGGAGCAAAAGGCAAAACGCGTTCTGATTACAGGCGTTAATCCGGATCTCACCGATGAAACCCTAAGCGCCCGGTTCAATGTCGAGGAATCACTATTATCCTGCTGCATTGATCTTGACCGCAAGGCGCGTGACACGATTGCTAACGCCGAACAAGCCGCCGCGTGGGCGAGCCGAGAGGACATCAAGTCGATCATCGTTGTAACCGGAGCCTTGCACATGCCGCGCGCCATGCTTGAGATCCGGCATGCTCTTCCGGATATTCAACTCGTCCCACATCCAGTGAATGTGCCCGACCGCAACAATTGGTGGCGCGATGGAGAGAGGCGGCGGGATATGGTGCGTGAATACGCGAAGCTCTCGGTTGTTCGGCTTCGCGACACGGTCAATGAAATAACCGGTCAAGACTGGCCCAACATGCCGATGCGCGATACCCGCTAGCGCGGTTTCGGTCGGTATACGTCTTGAGCGTATGGCGTGCCTTGAGCTTTGGAAGAAGCCGCGATAAGTCTTCCCGAAAGTTTACGCGCCCGATCGGACCTTTCCATGCTCTTTGTGCGATCCGTCTTTTTCCACATCCTGTTTTACCTGAACTTTTTCGCGCA
>JBCDCZ010000349.1:0-4404 GCA_039180865.1 Pseudomonadota bacterium
CCAGATCCGTCCCCGTCATGAAAGCCTGGCAGCCCAGGTCTTCCAAAGTGTCAAACAGGGCGGCTCGCCTGATTTCATCAAGATGGGCCGCGACTTCATCAAGAAGAAGGAGCGGGGTCATTCCGGAAAGCCGGGCGACCAGCCTGGCATGCGCAAGCACAAGGCCCAGTAGAAGGGCCTTTTGTTCCCCGGTCGAAGAGAGGCGCGCAGGCATCGCCTTGGCCTCATGATGGACAACGACGTCGGACAGATGCGGCCCTTCGAGCGTACGTCCTGCGCGCTGGTCGCGAAAGCGGTTTTCGGCAAGCCTCATCCGGTATTGGTCCTCCGCATCGGTTGCTGCCATATTTGCAACGAGATCATCCAGGCTTCCTTCAAGGGCAAGCGCTGCACGGGGAAAAGATCCATCGCCGTCTGGCGCCGCGTCAATCTCGCTCACGAGGCGGGTCAGCAATTCCCTGCGCGCCGCTGCGACGGCAACACCTAGTTCGGCAACCTGGTTTTCTGCCGCGTCGAGCCAGGAAGTATTGGCCGACGCCTCTTCGAGGATGCGATTTCGGTTTCGCATCGCTTTTTCGAATGCGTTCACTCTTGTCCCATGGGTTGGATCGATTGCAAGGACGAGACGGTCAGTAAAGCGTCTTCGGTCGGATGCGGGCCCTGTAAAAAGCCCGTCCATTGACGGAAGCAGCCAGAGAACCCGAACATGCTCCTGAAGTTCGTCGGCACTCTTCGCGGTATCATGATCAATTCGAATCCGGCGGCTTCGTTCCGGCTCGCCGTCATTGCCCCACAAACCCGTGCCGATATCGACTGGACCCGTTGCCGTCTCAACAACTCCGTGGACTGCCCAGCGGCCGTCGCCACCCTTTTCCGATGCACGCGCAACGTCGACATACTGGGCGCGGCGCATTCCGCGTCCGGGCGAGAAGAAAGAGATGGCCTCAAGGAGATTTGTTTTGCCTGCGCCGTTTTGGCCAGCAAAAACAACGGTTTCTGGATCGATATGGAGATCCAGCGCCGCATAATTGCGGAAATTTGTCAGCTTGAGGCGGGTGAGCCTCGTCTTGAAGACAGTGGTCACACCCGCATCGGCATCAGGACGTATAGCGCATCATGGGCACCGTCGTCCTCAATGAGTGTCGGGGAGCCCGGGTCTGCCAGTTTGAAGACGGCCGTTTCGGAATCAAGCTGACTGGCTATGTCCAAAAGGTATTTCGCATTAAAGCCGATTTCGAGACTGTCGGCACCATAGTCTACGGCAAGCTCTTCTTGCGCCGTTCCAGAATCCGGATTGGTCACCGAAAGGATCATCTGCCCGTCTGAAAGTGCGAGCTTTACTGCCCGTCCGCGCTCTGACGAAATCGTCGATACGCGATCGACAGCGGCGGAAAAAGTCTGTCGATCGACCTTGAGGTCTTTGTCGTTGCCTTGTGGGATCACACGTCCGTAATCCGGGAAGGTCCCGTCTATGAGCTTTGATGTCAGAGTGACAGAGCCGATCTTGAAGCGGATCTTGCTATCGGAAAGTTCGATCTCGACATTTTCTTCGTCGTCGCCGAGAAGTTTCTGGATTTCCCCGACAGTTTTGCGCGGTACAATGACGCCCGGCATACCATCTGCCCCATCAGGTGCGGGAATCTGCATCTGCGCAAGCCGGTGGCCATCTGTTGCAACTGCCCGCAATACCGGATCGCCGTCCTGTTCCACCGTGTGAAGATAGATCCCGTTCAGATAATAGCGCGTTTCTTCCGTGGAGATCGCGAATTGCGTCCGTTCAATCAAGCGCCGGAGATCGCCGCCAGAGACATGAAAGTGATGGCTGAACACACCTGTCGAGAGTTCAGGAAAATCGTCCTCTGGTAGGATCTGAAGCTTAAAATTCGATTTTCCCGCCGTAACGGTCATGACAGAGCCCGTTCCGTCAGTCTCCATAAAGACCTCCGAACCGTCGGGAAGTTTGCGCACAATATCGAACAGGATATGAGCCGGTACGGTTGTCCCGCCCGGCGTTTCAACCATTGCCGGAACGTGTTCGATGACCTCCAGATCCAGGTCAGTTGCCTTGAGAATAAGCTCATTTGGTGCAGTCTTGATGAGCGCGTTCGACAAGATCGGAATCGTGTTGCGTTTCTCAACGACGCGGTGAACGTGATTGAGAGATTTCAGCAAGATCGAGCGTTCAATGGTGAGGCGCATGAAACAGCTTCCTGATTACGGCGTCAGTGCTGCCGACCTGGTGGTCGAGGCTTCGCCCGGGTCCGGCAGGGACCGCATATTTGACCGGAAGACCTTGAAACGCAAGCATTCCATGCTGCGTCGCAAAAGCTCTCCTCAGGATTCTTTGGTGATTTCGATCGACTGAAAGCCGGGGATCTCGGAGAAGACAGGGGTTCAGAGGAAATACAGCACGCCGGGGGTGCCGGCGCACTGTCTGGTCGGGAGGGAGAGTTCGTATGTCAGTGCGGGAAGGACGAGCGCGGGATGCACTAATCCTTCCGTTACAATTTAGTCGTTCAAAAGCTGCCGCAGCAATTCCACATCGTCAGAGAAACCGCGGTCTGCCGCCATGAGTTCTTCAACTTTCTGGACGGCATGGATCACCGTTGTGTGGTCTCGCCCACCAAAACGCTTACCGATTTCCGGAAGTGATCGCGGCGTCATGGTTTTGCAGAGGAACATCGCGATCTGACGGGGGCGGACAATGGCCCTGGTGCGGCGCTGGGAGACCAAATCTGCCTTTGAGATGTTGAAATGGCTCGCAACAGTGCGTTGGATGTCCTCAATCAATACTTTACGCGGTTCGTCGCTGCGGACCAGGTCACGCAGGACAAGCTGCGCCGATTCAAGCGTAACGGCGGTTCCTGCAAGGCGCTGCTGAGCAACCAACCGGTTGAGCGCGCCTTCCAGATCACGACCATTCGTTGTGATAGCCTGAACAATGTATTCGATGACAGTGTCCGGAAGGGCGATGGTCGGGTCTGCAGCAGTGAGTGCTGAAAGGCGGCTCATCAGGATTTTCCGGCGAAGATCGCGATCTGGGCCTTCGAGAGAGAAGGCAACGCCGCCGCGCAATCTAGAAAGAACACGTTGATCAAGATTCTTGAGTTCAGCTACCGGGCGGTCCGCGGTGACCACGACCTGTTTACCACTATCGATCAGGGCGTTGACGAGGTGGCTGAACTCCTCAAGAAACTTCTCACCGTTTAGGAACTGAACGTCGTCGATGAGAATCACATCAACGTCGCGCATCCGTTCCTTGATTTCGGAAATTGTCTTATTGGCAAAGCCGTCCCGCAGTTTCTGCATGAACCGCTCGGAGGTGAGGTAGAGGACTCGGCGTGCCGCCGGTCCACGCAAGTTCTCCCATGCAATCGCTTGAAGAAGGTGTGTTTTTCCAAGGCCAACTTTCGCATGGATGAAAAGCGAGCTGAAATGCACAGATCTGTCGCCGGTTGCCATGGCCTTCATCGCTTTGAAGGCTACGTGATTGCCTTGGCCGATACAGAAGGATTGGAACGTGTACTTCGGATCAAGCGGTGCGCCGCCGAACGGGCTTTCGGTATCGCAGCTGCGGCGAGGTTGCGCTGAATCGAAGTTCAAGTCCTGGCTCGGTGCGGGAAGCGTTCTCAGCTTCACATCATTGCGGTTGCCGGGGCGTTCACGGTGACGGACTGTGCCGCGAACGGAGAGTGAGAGTGACTGAACGTCGTCAATCTCTTCCTGCACGAGATCCAGCACCAGATCGCCATAATGGTTCTGAATCCATTGTCTGAGAAAAAGGGTTGAGACCGAAAGGTGGGCGATCCCGTCAACGATGCCCTCAAAGGCAAGGCCCTTGAACCAGCTGCCATAATGGTCTTCGCCGACCCGGGCACGAAGCTTCTCCTTGATGCGCTCCCAGATTGCCTGGTCTTCGTTGTGCGACGGTGTGTTTGAACCTTGCCATGCTTCGGTTGCATTGCGCTTGCGGTCAGCTGCGGTAGAGAAGGCAAGAAGTTTGTTCTCGTTCATTTTATTCTTAGTCCTGTCGACGCGTAACATTATGTCGCGCAATCGGCTTCCGTTATCCGTTATGTTCGGAAACGTTGCTGCGATCAGGTGTTACTCATTAGAGTTACGGATTGCTTCGAGTTGCTGTTTGACGGCGGCGTTTGTTATGTTTGTCGCCACGGAAGGCCTTTCGCCTTCCAGCCGTCGATCGTCCCTCGATGGAAAGACCCGTCGGGCGGACCTTCAAATCCACCTGCGACGTTAAAGCAATTCTCAAAGCCCACCTCTGTTAGCGCTGCTGCAGCACCTTGGCTGCGAACGCCCGATCGGCAAAGGAAAAAGATTTCTGTGTTTGCGTTACCGCCCTTAGCAAGCACTGCCTCGCTGGTAACTTTGGAAAAATTGTCAACC
>JBCDCZ010000350.1:0-4379 GCA_039180865.1 Pseudomonadota bacterium
CGCGCAACTGGAGGTGCAGGCTTCGATCTGGCTCAGCCGAGCCATGACCGGATCTTCGCTGCGCAGTTGGAGTACGACATCTACAAGCCGTTGGACCTGTCGAAGATCGACACTTCACTTATGACCGAAGTGCATCTCAACAGCGTGAAGGAGAATACGACGATCGATGGTGAGGTCTATGCGGTTCCGCACCAATGGGGCACATCCGGTCTTATGGCGGACGTATCAAAGGCACCTGATTTTGCCGGTTGGGGCGATCTTTGCGATCCCAAGTATGCTGGCAAGACATCAATGCGGCTGAAACGCACGATCCTACTGGGAACGGCCTATGCCATGGGCGAGGATCCCTTTGCGGCGTACTCTGACCTCGATAAGTACCAGGAAATTCTCGACAAGGTGACCGACAAGCTGATCGCCTGCAAAGAGAACATCAAAGCATATTGGCAGGGTGGCGACGATCTTTCCGCGCTGATGCTTTCGGGCGAGATCGTGGCCTCTGAAACCTGGGACTCAACCGCCTATAAGCTGTACGGCCAGAACCCGAACATCGTGTTCGTGCCGCCGGAAACGGGCGCTCTGACATGGATTGACACATTTGTGCTGCCACGCAAGGGCAAGGCGGACGACGCGGCCTACAAGTGGATCAACTTCGTGCTCCAGCCCGAGAACGTGAAAATCATGTCGGCCAGCACCGGCGCGATTGCTGCCGTTGTGGGCGGGAATGATCTGCTGCCTGAAGACAAGAAAGCAGCTGTAAATGCGGCCTTTACCGAGGCTGATATTTCGAACCTGAAGTTCTTTGCAAACATCCCGCCGGGGGTTGAAGACATGGAAGGCAAGGCACTGGAAAAAATCAAAGCGGCGACCGGCGGCTAGTCGCTATTCTTGCTATCGGCAACGCAGCATCTTCGGCTCTGACCGGATGCTGCGTTGTCGCCTCTTTTCGCCAAAGTGCTCAATGGAGATGTGGGAAATTTGGAACTGGAACACGACCTCGAATGTCTGAACATCTCAAAGAACTTCGGCAGCGTTCACGCCGTTCAGAACGTTTCTCTCCAAATTCCAAAAGGGTCGTTCTTCTCCATCCTGGGTCCATCCGGTTGTGGCAAGACAACACTGATGCGGATGATCGCCGGGTTTGAGGATCCAACCGGGGGTGACATCCGCATCAAGGGCAGATCGGTCCTCAATACACCTCCGAACAAGCGCAATGTTAAGATGGTATTCCAGCATCTTGCGCTGTTTCCAATGATGAACGTTTACGAAAACATCGCTTATGGTCTGCGATGCCAGGGCGAGCCGAAGCCGGAAATCGACCGAAAGGTCAAAGATGTTCTTGAGCGTATCGCATTGCCGGATGTCGGAAACCGCGAGATTCACCAACTATCGGGCGGCCAAAAGCAGCGCATCGCAATCGCACGCTGCATGGTGCTTGATCCGGATGTGCTGCTGCTCGACGAACCGCTTGGGGCGCTGGACTTGAAGCTGCGCGAGGCGATGAAGATCGAATTGAAACTGCTGCAGCACCAGTTCGATACCACCTTCGTCTACATTACACACGACCAGTCCGAAGCGCTTGTGATGTCGGACAATGTCGCGATCATGAACAGCGGCCGGTTTGAACAGGTGGGAACGCCGCAGGAACTCTATCACGATCCAAAGACCGCCTTTGTTGCGGGGTTCGTCGGCGATAACAACCACTGGCAGGGCCGCGTCAGCCGGGTATCCGGCGACAAGATAGACCTTACCACAGACACCGGTTTGAATATGAAGGGCCTTGCTCGCGGTCTGTCGAGTATCGAGGCGGGTGGCCCACTTACGCTCTATGTCCGTCCGGAATTCATTAAAACCGTAAAATCTACATCCGGGGATGCCGTACAGACGTCTTCGGGCGAAAACACTTTGAGTGGCAAGATCGACAGCCTTCTCTTTAACGGCGCAAACAGCCGCATTCTTGTACGGGGTCCCGGCAAGGAGTTGATAGAGGCTGACATCGTACTGACCGGTGGGACGGATGACCTGAAACCCGGCGATCCAGTCCAGCTGTCCTGGCCGGCTGAACAGACCATGTGTTTTGCGGCGTAGGGACCATGCAGAAGGACATCAACCGTCTCTCGTTCATCCTGCTCTTCGCACCGTTTGCGCTTTGGATTTTGTTGCTGATCATATTACCCCATATCGGCATGGTGATCCTGTCGCTTCGCGAAAAAGTGGCGCCGCGCGTTTACGAATTCAGCTTCGCAAACTACGTCGACTTCATGCAGGAGCCGATCTACTGGAACACCCTTCTGCGCACCGGCTCGATGTCGCTTTTGGTAACGGCGCTCGCACTTTTGATCGGCTTCCCCATTGCCTATTATATTGCAAAGATTGCCGGAAAACGCTCAAAGGGCGCACTCTTTCTGTTGTGTCTCATTCCGCTTTGGGTAAGTGATCTGATCCGCGCCTTTGGCTGGATTCTGCTTTTGCGGGAAACCGGTGTCATCTCAACCGCATTGCAACGGATAGGCCTTGTCAGCGTTCCCATCGAATTTCTGTACAACGACGCAACGGTTGTGATGGGACTGGTGTATACGGTGATCCTGTTTATGATCGTGCCGCTGGTCTCGACCCTTGACGGTATGGACGACGCAATGATCGAGGCGGGGTACAATCTGGGCGGGAACGGCCCCACCGTGTTGAGACGTATTATCATCCCCTATGCCATGCCGGGGATCGTGTCGGGTTGCATTGTGGTGTTCATGCTCACAGCCGGAAGCTATCTTACCCCGATCCTGTTGGGCGGCAAAAACTCAAGCTGGTTTACCGAACAGATCTACGAACAATTCATCAGCCGTTACAATTGGGAGTCCGGCGCCGCCTTCGGTTTCCTTCTCTTGTTCTTCACGTCAGCGGTCGTGTGGCTCGGGCTGAAACTCTCGGGCCAGACCCTGTCGAGCACAGTAGCAAGGAGTTAGGGCGCGATGGCACGACGTAGCAATCCGGCGTTCCTTCTTGGGTATCGGCTTTACGTCGTGGCCTTCTTTCTGTTTCTGGCCGCACCGCTGATCGCGGCCGGGACTTTCGCGTTTAACGACTCGCTTTTTCCCGCATTGCCGTGGCAGGGCTTCACCCTCGACTGGTTCTTCAACGATACCGAACCCAAGCTCGGTATGTTTCATGATCGTCGGCTGCTGCGCGGTCTTTACTACTCGTTTGTCATTGCGACGATGGTCTCGCTGCTTTCGGTGTTCGTCGGAACCTGTAACGCCTTTCTCTTTGTGCGCGTCCAGTTTCCGTACAAGAATTTCTTCTACATTCTGATGGTTGTGCCTTTGGTAATTCCGGGCGTGATCCTTGGCATCTCGATCCTGGTGCTCGCCAGTACTGTCGCCAACGGCGTCGAAGATACGTTCAACTATGAAATCGAGTTTCTGAGACCCGGTATATTGCTGGTTGTGCTTGGCCAGTTTTCTTTCATAACCACGATAACCTCGCTTGTGATCACGGCGCGGTTGCGGAAGTTCGACCAAACGATGGAGGAAGCGGCATTCAACCTTGGTGCAAGCAGGGTCCGCGTCCTGCGGACCGTGACATTGCCGTTTCTGTGGCCCGCAATGTTCGCAGCGGGTATCGTTGCATTCCTGGTCTCTTTCGAGAACTTCAACACAACGCTGTTCCTGGTCGGTTCGGAGGCGCCCCTGACGATTACCATGTTCGATCGAATGGTAAAGGTGGGGTCCACACCGGTGCTCAATGCCGTGTCGTTTTTTCTGATGGTGGGTTCCGCGCTTCTCGCGCTCCTGTCTGTGCTTGTCCAGCACGATAAGACAGCAACCTAGATATATGGAAACATATGACTTCATCATCGTGGGTGCGGGTTCTGCAGGCTGTGTCCTCGCAAATCGGCTGTCTGAAAATGGAAAACACAGCGTCTTGCTTCTGGAAGCTGGCGGCGGCGATCTCAATTTCTGGATCTGGATGCCGATTGGCTATGGTAAAGCGTTCTACGACAAACGCATCAATTGGATGTACACGACCGAACCTGACCCGGGGACAAACAACAGGGTAAGCTACTGGCCCCGCGGCAAGGTGGTGGGCGGCTCATCATCTATCAACGCAATGGTCTACATCCGCGGGCAACGGAAAGATTACGACGATTGGGAAGCGCTGGGAAACTCCGGTTGGGGGTGGGATGCGGTTCTGCCCTACTTCAAAAAGATGGAGACAAGTGACCAGGGGAACAGCGCCTGGCGGGGCGACAACGGCCCCCTGCACGTATCGAAAATGGACCGGGACCTGCATCCGACCTGCGAAAACTTTGTCCGAGCCGGTGAAGAATGCGGGCTCACGCGGGTTGACGACTTCAATAGCGGCGATGCCGAGGGTATCGGGCTGTA
>JBCDCZ010000351.1:0-4379 GCA_039180865.1 Pseudomonadota bacterium
AAAAGCAAAGTACAGCCGATCAGATCTTCGAGTTTCTTCACCCGAACGCTGATCGCGGACTGACTGCGCCCAAGGCGGGATCCCGCAATCGTGAAACTGCGCGTCTCTGCAACGGTGACAAAACAACGGAGGAGGCCAAGATCGATATCCTGCATCTTCATGCAAATATCGAATGCATAAGATTAAATCAATTCATTTTACGAATGCATCGACGTGCTGTATTCCTTTGCGACAAACAGGAGAGGAACAATGCGCGCAGTCACATACGAACAATTCGGTTCTGCAGAAGACGTCCTGCAGGTCACCGATCTTCCGACGCCGAACGCAGGAGCAGGCGAGGTTCTGGTCCGATTGGCGACTTCGGGTGTGAACCCGTCCGATATAAGGGCCAGAGCCGGAGGACGTCCCGGTGTCACAAAACCACCCTTCCCCGTCATCATTCCCCATAGCGATGGAGCCGGAGTGATCGAAGCCGTCGGTGACGGCGTCGATACTGCCCGCATCGGTGAGCGTGTCTGGATCTGGAACGGCCAGTGGCGCCGCGCCTTCGGGACAGCGGCGGACTACATCGCGCTTCCCTCTGCCCAAGCCGTTCGCCTGCCGGACGAAACCTCCTTTGAAGAGGGTGCTATACTCGGTATTCCCGCGCTTACTGCCTGCCACGCCGTACTGGGTGGGGGCTCGGTTCAAGGAAAACGGGTACTCATCAGCGGTGGCGCCGGAACAGTCGGCAGGCTCGCGGTACAGGTCGCCAAGGCGCAAGGGGCTGACGTCATCGCGACGGCACGCGGTACAGACGGTTTGGAAGCAGCACGGACTGCAGGGGCCGATCATGTCTTTGACTATTCAGATGACGGTCTCGCCGATCAAATCCTTGACGCGACAAGGGGCGCGCCGGTTGAGCGGATTGTCGAGGTGGAGTTCGGGAAGAATGCGGCGACCAATACCAAGGTCATTGCAGAAGGGGGAACGATTGCAACTTACGGGTCCGCAAAGGATATGGAGCCGGTCCTTCCCTTTTATCCTTTGATGTTCAAAGCGGTGACGATTGAGCTTGTCCTTGTCTATCTGCTTTCAGATGAGAAACGGCGCATCGCTATCGAAAACGTGACGAAGCTCCTTGAAAACAAGGCTCTGGATCTTCGGATCTCGAAGATTCTCAATCTTGATGAATGCGCCAAAGCACACGATATCATCGCGCAGGGCGAGCGCGCCGGTTCGGTTATTCTCATGAATTGACAGCAGTACTGATTGCAGTTTCAAGCTTTGAGGTCAGCTCATCGATCTGGTGATCCTCGATGATGAAGGGCGGCGCGAGGAGGATGTGATCTCCAAGCCGCCCATCGCGTGTCCCCGCCATTGGATAACAGATGAGGCCCGCCTCGAAGGCGGCCTCCTTTACACGCGGCGCGATCTTGCGCTCCGACGCGAACGGGCTCTTGCTGGCGCGGTCTTCGACCAGTTCGAGCCCCATGAAGAGCCCGCGTCCGCGAATATCACCGACATGGGCATGCTGCCCGAAGGTGCTCACCAACCGCTCGCGCAGAACGCCGCCCTGTTGCGCGGCCCGCTCAACGAGTTTGTTGTCGATGAGCTTAGAGACAACGGCCAGACCAGCAGCAGCCGCGACCGGATGGCCAAGATAGGTGTGGCCGTGCTGGAAGAAGCCGCTTCCGGTCTCGATAGCGTTGTAAATCTCGTCGGTGCAGAGCATGGCACCGATCGGTTGGTAACCGGCTCCGAGCCCCTTGGCGATGCAGAGAATATCCGGCGCGATGCCGTCGGCTTCGCAGGCAAAGAGGTGGCCGGTCCTGCCCATGCCGCACATCACCTCATCGAGAATGAGGAGCACGCCATATTTGTCGCAGATTTCCCGGATGCGTTTGTAATAGCCTTCGACCGCCGGAACCGCTCCGAGCGTTGCGCCGACCACGGGCTCCGCCATAAAGGCCATAACTGTATCCGGCCCGAGGCGCAGAATCTCGTCCTCAAGCTCCTGGGCGGCTCTCAGACCATAAGCGGCAGCGCTTTCAGCTTCTTCGCGAAAAACATATTCATAGCACGGCGCGATGTGGCTCATGCGAACGAGAAGCGGTTCGAATTGTTCGCGCCGCCAGGCGTTTCCTCCGGCCGCAAGCGCACCCAGCGTATTGCCGTGATAGCTTTGCCGACGCGCGATCACATGTGAGCGCTCCGGCTGTCCGATTTCCAGGTAATACTGTCTGGCGAGCTTCAGCGCCGCTTCGGTTGCTTCCGAGCCGCCTGAGACGAAATAGACCCGGTCCAGTGCGCCTGGTGCATGAGAAATCAGAAGATCGGCGAGTTGTTCTGCCGGTTCTGACGTAAAGAAGCCCGTGTGCGCAAAAGCGAGATCCGCAACCTGATTCTGGACCGCCTCGATGATGTCCGGATCACTATGGCCGAGGCAAGAGACGGCGGCACCGCCTGATCCATCGAGATAGGCTTTCCCGCTTTCATCATAAAGGTAGCACCCCTCCCCGCGGAGCGCTTTCGGCGGCTGTCTTCTCGAATTGCGTGGGAAAACATGTGACATGGTTTTCTATCCTTCAGATAAAATGGGTGCGGTCGCGCTTTCCAGTTCAGCGCTGAGCGTGGCGACCGATTGGGCATTGTTCGCCCAAACCTGGCCTTCACTGTTTTGAAGACTGTTTTCAAAACCGACGCGGCAATCTCCGCCGAGCCGTGCCGCAGCAATCAGGCACTCATGTTCGCGGCGTCCGAACGCGCACAGCATCCAGTCGGTGACAGGCGGAAGCGCATCCAAAAGGGGCGGTAGATCAGCCGGATCGGATATTTGACCGGCGGTGTATCGGCCGAGCACCAGAATGACTGAGCGCTGATCATCGCAAACGATGCCTGCTTCCAACCAGTCTCTAAGAAGGAAAGCATCCTCCTTATCAAACAGGATGTGCTGGACCTTCGTGCGATTGTCCCGGCAGGTGCCGTAAACGGCATCGGCAAGATCTGGTTCACGGGCAATCTCGCGGATGGCAATGCTCGCCCATGCGGGTGCGGTTTTTCTAAGGCAGTCGAGTTGGTCCGGCACCTTGTAGATACCAGCCGCTTCGGTTGTAATCTGTATGTGCATATCCGGCACTGCGCGCGTGAGTTCTGAAAGGGCTTCCCGGTAAAGACCGGTATCGAGCGAATGTCCGCCGCCTTGGTCGCGAACATGAAGGTGGAGCGCACCTGCGCCTGCCAAATAACATTGTTTCGCGGTCTCGACCGTTTCGGCAATGGTTACAGGGAGCAACGGATGATCCGCTTTTCCACGGCGGGCTCCGTTGGGTGCAACCATGATCAACGGTATTCGCATCTTACCCAGCCTTCATTCGTTTGCCCTCGGGATCGAACAGGGGACCAAGGGTGACGCGCGCCTCGAACAAAGTGCGGGCGATATCGACCTCAACGTGCGCGCCATCCTCCACCGACGTCGAGATATGACCGAGCGCGACCGGTTTGCCGATCCGGTATCCGAACGCGCAGGAACTCGTCTGGCCGATGATCTCACCATCCCTATAAATCGGTTCGTGGCCCAGAGGCACCGCGGCTTCATCATTCAGGACAAGGGAGATCACGCGCGAGACGGCCCCGCTTTCGCGTTGTTTTGCAAGGGCTTCCGCGCCGATGAAACCACCTTTCTTACGGGTCGCAAAATCAAGACCGACATCGACCGGTGTTACATCGCCGTCGAGTTCGTGCCCCATGGCACAGAAACCTTTTTCGATCCGCATCGACGTCTGAGCAAAGAGCCCGGCGGGCCGAGCGCCTGCCGCTGTGAGTGCCGCGTAGATCGCGGGCGCGTTCTCCGACCGGCAGGTAATCTCCCATCCGGCCTCACCCACATAGGACATCCGCGCGGCCCGAACATGTTTTTCCGCGATATGGGCCGGGCCGACCTTGAAATATTCAAGATCATTCAGTTCCGGCGCACCGCATTCGGAAACAATCCGCGCCGCCTCGGGTCCCATCAGTCCGAGAACGGCATAGCCTTCGGTGCTATCGGTGAGCGTCACATCGAAACCATCGGAATGCCTCTGAAACCAGGCTAGATCCTGTTTGATCGCGTTTGTGCCAGTGAAGAGCCTGTAATGATCGTCGGCGATCCGCTGCGCCGTGATATCGGATTCGAATGTCCCGCGTTCATTTAGGACTGCGGTATAGATCACTGATCCCGGAGCGCGACCCATAAAACCGGCGCAGGTTTTCATAAGAAACACTCCTGCGTCGGGTCCTTGCACTTCGATCTTTCCGAAGGCGGACGCATCGAAGATTGCCGCTTCCTCATGAGCAACGCGGACTTCTTCGGCGACATTTTCGAACCAGTCCGGGCGGTCAAACCGCAGGACAGGCTCCGC
>JBCDCZ010000352.1:0-4365 GCA_039180865.1 Pseudomonadota bacterium
CATGGCAGCCGGTCCGATTGCGCGCAACTGCTCCGGACCGCATTTTAAAATAGACGTTCGTTTAACAAAGTCCATGACGGAAAGTCCCGATGAGAAGCGCGCGGAGCGTGCCGTCGGGAGTACGTGGTTTGACCCGCCGACGTAGTCGCCAACGGCTTCGGGGGTGTATTTGCCCACAAAGATTGCGCCTGCGTTGCGAACGTTTTCCGCGAAGCTGTCTGCTTCCTCAAAGGCGAGTTCGAGATGTTCCGGCGCGATACGGTCAACGAGAGTAAGCGCCTCGTCGAGTTGATCCACCACTATAATCGCTCCGTGATCCTGCCAGCTTACCCGAGCAATGTCTGCGCGCGATAAAGTGCTGAGGTGACGTTCGACGGCAGCCTCAACCGCGTCGCCAAAACTGCTGTCATCAGTAATCAGGATCGACTGAGCGGCTTCGTCATGTTCTGCTTGAGCCAAAAGATCAATCGCGATCCAGTCCGGGTCGTTTTCGCCATCGGCAACGATCAGGACTTCCGATGGGCCCGCGATCATGTCGATTCCGACAGTTCCAAAGACCCGTCTTTTTGCGGCGGCGACAAACGCATTGCCCGGTCCAACGATCTTTGCGACCGGTTCGATCGATTCCGTCCCGTAGGCAAGCGCTGCAACTGCCTGAGCACCCCCAATCCGGTAGATTTCGTCAACGCCTGCAAGATCAGCAGCTGCAAGCACGAGCGGGTTCAATTGGCCATCAGGTGCCGGCACCACCATGACAACCCGCTCGACACCTGCCACCTTAGCCGGAATGGCATTCATCAAAACGGAACTTGGGTAACTGGCCGTTCCCCCCGGAACATAGAGGCCGACTGATTGAAGGGCCGTCCATCGGGAGCCGAGTTCGACACCTATGGCATCTTCATAGCGGTCGTCTTTCGGCCGCTGGCGTTCGTGGTGTGACTTGATGCGTTGCGCAGCAAGCTCCAGTGCCGCAAACGTATCTGCGTCTACCTCTGCCTTGGCCGCCTCGATTGACGATTGGTCAATGCGAAGGCCAATTCCGTTCAAATCGACCCTGTCGAATTTCTGTGAATAGTGAAGAAGGGCCTGGTCACCGCGTTCCTTCACGTCATCCAGGATTGCGCGCGCAACCTGATCGACATCTTCCGAAACCTCGCGTTTGGCACTGAGGAGTGCTCGAAAAGCGGATTCGAACGCTTCATCTGACTGGGTGAGGCGAAGGACCAAACTCATTCCCCTTCTACATTTTGGATGTTTTTCAATGGTCCGGCAGACAGCCGGGGAGGCGTTGCATATTGAACGCTTAAGAGCACGGTTTCCGATAAACCGTCAATGACCTCAGTGTGGGGTCTCAACGTGTGACAGACGTGGCTGCGATCAGAACGTATGGATGCGATGAGTTTCTTACGTTGCCAATGATCGCCTATTCCGCATCCGTTTCAGTGCCATGGTGCGGCATCGATTGTGTTTCCCATGAGCCTCCAAGATCGCTGAACTGCGCTTCTATATAGTCGACCTCAAGGCGGACCACCCCGTCACCCGAAAAGACCAGATCGATTGAGCCAGCGGGAGCATCAGATTCAGTGAAGGAAACGGCGAGAAGATTGATGACAGCATCCTCTGAATCCCGCCGGATGTTTCTTGTCTGAACCTTTTTGACGCGTTCAAAGTGCAATGCGGATCTGCGCCTTTCATGGTTTTGTTTCGGAGCCTTGTTTGAGGTCGCCTCTTTTTCCCAAACGAACCGATTAAACACCAGTGCGAAGCGGTTTTCCTTGGGAAGATAATTCAGATCGCCGATGCGCATCACGGCATCTTGGATGTGCGCTGAGATCACTTTGAGGTCTTCCTCGTCGAGAGCGATCATCTTCAGCATTTTGTCGTTGTGTCCGCTCATGGTCCGATATGTCCGAAAGTCTAGAAAAACAGGAAGAGTTTCCGTGGCTGGCGGCCACGCAAACAGCTCGTTGGCTGCACACCATTTAAGTGGTCGGTGGCATGCGGTCAAATGGTGCGTTTATGAGAATTTTCCGGGCGCTCAAACGAAACGAAGCGGCCGGGGGCACGGCCGCTTCGCTTGGGACGGTCGGGTATTGGGGCTGGGGCCCGACCGGAAGACTGGAAGGGTAGGGGCTTATTTCCAGTCGTATCTGTAAATCGACTTCTCTGCTTTGGCATCTTGCAGGAGGTCGTAAAGAACAGTTACAATACTCGCTGCCATCGCTGTTGCAATGATCAAGGCTCCAATCTTTGCCTGGCCTATTAAAACAAGGAGTGGCACTGACAGGATGAAGCAAATTGTTACGAGCGATTGAATTCTATTCATTGTTATACGCTCCTTATTGAAGGCTCTTGCGCAGGTTCATTCTGCGTTCTTGTATATTCGTCATATGGGTTGTTGAAATTCACATTACAACTCTTTTTACCTTCAACTGTGCTTCACGACACAGTGAGCGTGTTTTTTTAGCTGGGAGGCGTTTTT
The DNA here is from genome assembly GCA_039180865.1 of Pseudomonadota bacterium. Lineage (GTDB taxonomy): Bacteria > Pseudomonadota > Alphaproteobacteria > Rhizobiales > JACESI01 > JBCDCU01. The sequence goes on from JBCDCZ010000352.1 coordinate 2,483, forward strand.
CTGGCGTGGTTCAACGCTGCTTGCTTATGCTGCCAGATGCGCAAGAACCGCGGCGATCATCTCGATTCACGCCGGCGCTTTAACAGTTTGAATAGATGGGTGCAGCCGCGATCTGGCATCTGGCGCGTTACACGCTCTTCTCCCGTAGCCCAGAGATCGTAGCGTTCGGAGAAAGAATGTCCGGGTCTGTCTTGACGTGGACGATCGCGGGGACGTCTGCTGCGAGTGCGCGGTTGAGCGCCTCGGGAAACGCGGCATCTGCGGTGACAGTCTCGCCGTGTCCCCCATAGGCTCGTGCCAGTGCTGCGAAATCCGGGTTTTGAATTTCCGTTGCTGTCACTCGTGTCGGGTAGTCACGCTCCTGATGCATGCGGATCGTGCCATAAAGGGTATTGTCGATGACAATAACGACGATGGGGGTTCCGGCCTGAACCGCGGTGGCGAATTCCTGACCGGTCATTTGGAAACAACCGTCACCGGCAAGGCATATGACCCTTCTCTCCGGATGTCGGAGTTGACCGGTGATGGCAGCCGGAAGGCCATAGCCCATGGAACCCGACGTCGGAGCGAGTTGCGTGCCGAATTCGCGATAACGCCAGAACCGATGCAGCCAGATTGCATAATTCCCGGCACCATTAGCGATAATGGTGTGATCATCCATGCGATCGCGAAGATGCGCCATAATCGCGCCGGTGCTAGCGAAACCGGGGCTTTCAGGAATTGGGATGCTATTTGTCCAGGATAGATAATCCTGATGTGCTTCCTTTGGTGCTTCGGACGTACGGCCCCCGGAAAGCGTTTCGCAGGCTTCCAGAAACGTTCCAGGTGTCGCGTTCAAAGCGAGGGTCGGTGTGTAGATCCTACCAAGTTCTTCTGCGCCCGGATGAATGTGAACAAGGGGTTTTCCGGGATCGGGAAAGCCCAAAAGTGAGAAGTTCTGGCTCGGATTTTCTGAAAAGCGACACCCTAGAAGAATGACCAGATCGCTGCCAGCGATGCGTTCTTTCAGCATCGGGTTGATCCCGAGGCCGACATCCCCGGCATAGTTCGGGTGGTGAGCGTCGAACAAGTGCTGACGGCGGAAGGAACAACCGACGGGAAGGGCAAAGCGTTCTGCAAACCGATGAACGTGTTCGACCGCGTCGGATGTCCAGCGTGATCCACCGAGGACCAGAAACGGGTTCGCGCTTTGATTGAGAAGGACCTCGAATCGCTCCATATCGCGCTGTGACGGAGCCGGTTCAACTGCTTCGACATAAGGGATTGAGCGTGCGGGCAGTTTATCCCTCAACATGTCTTCTGGAAGCGCTAGGACGACGGGCCCCGGACGCCCGCTCATGGCAATATGATAGGCGTGGTTGACGATCTCGGGAATGCGGTCAGCGTCGTCGATTTCTTCAACCCATTTGGCAAGATCGCAGAAGGTTTGCCGGTAATCAACTTCCTGAAACGCTTCGCGGCCCCGCATTTCACGTCCAATCTGGCCAACGAAAAGGATCATTGGCGTCGAATCCTGCTTTGCAATATGTACGCCAGCGGCAGCATTCGTTGCGCCGGGTCCGCGTGTTACCATGGCAATGCCCGGCCGTCCTGTGATTTTGCCGTCAGCCTCCGCCATAATGGCTGCGCCGCCCTCATGACGGGCGTTCACAATCTCAATACCGCTTTCATGCAGGCCGTCGAGAACGGCAAGATAGCTTTCGCCAGGTACACAGAAGATGCGATCGACGCCCTGGGCCTTTAAGCAATCCACGATCAGTTCGCCGCCGGTTCTCATCGACTTTCCCTTTGCATTTTTGCCATCTTCCGGGAAAGGTTGGCGTTTTGCTATTGTCACAGGCTACGATATGCTATCTGCCGCGTCATGAAATGAACAGTGTTCG
>JBCDCZ010000353.1:0-4333 GCA_039180865.1 Pseudomonadota bacterium
CAAACTCATTGATGATGAGTGCAAGTCTCTTGCCTTCAACCTGCTCGATCAACCGTCTAATGATTGTTGTTTTTCCTGCTCCGAGAAACCCCGTGAAAACCGTCGCCGGAATCTTGCCTCCCCTGGAGAACGCCATCTGCTAAACTCCCTCACTGCATGTCTCGTTATGACAACCGATGAAACACTATCGCGTCCTGCGTCAAGTGACCTTTTTCATGCGACACAGACCGGCGCATATTTTATAGGCAACTATGGTGCCTAAGAGATGGGGGCGCGACAATTTTGGGCTTGGCAAATCGCTGCGAATAAGCCAACCTCTAGTCAGGTTTAACAAGCGAAAGGAGGTGATCCAATGTCGAGTAAGTTTTTGAGGCACGAGGTGTCATACAAAGGATATGCGGCAGTGGAGCAGCCTCTGCTGCAGGCATAGACTTTGTTATCGGAAGAGATACTCGTGAAACGAGATGTCGATGGCCGATAGGCATTTAAAGATTTGCCTCGGACTTGCGGGGGTCGCCACTGGCGGCCCTTTTCCGTTTTAAACGGAGACCTCCAGAGGTTTCTTGCTCAAGCAATCTTGCCATAGGCAAGCTTGAATTGAATAAAATCTGCTAACATCTTTGGAAGACCGGCAGCTTCAAGCACTTGCCGGTTGAGCGGCCAAGTGGTTTTCGATAAAGCTCGTCATATGGCTGACACCTCCGCCCTGAAATACAATCTTACGCATCCAATCGTCTGCGCGAAATGCTCGGAAGACGTTTTACAAGGACGCTCGGGCGGGCTCTCTATGCGAGAATATGCCGCGGTCGATATCGGCTTCACACCAATCGGCATTCAGGTCTGGTGCAGGCGGCACAACATTAACGTTGTTCATATCGATTTTCAGGGAAACCGCTTGCCGGCAGATTTCCGATGTATCGAGGATCCGGTGTCCTAATAACGCCAACGTCTTCGTGTCACTCAGACCGTTTGAGTATACCACGGGTCATGTGCCGCTTGCGGCCGTAGCCGGGGATCCTCTCAACATCGAAGCCCGCCGCTTTCAGATTACGTCTTACAAAACCGGCGGCTGTGTAGGTTGCGAAGGTTCCGCAATTACTGGTCCTTTGTGCCACTTTCTCCAGCAATGTCGCATTCCATAGCTCCGGATTTTTAGCGGGGCTGAAACCGTCGAGATACCATGCATCAGCAACGCCGGAATAATCCGCGACCATCTCGTTTGCATCACCAATTGCAAGCGTCAGGGTGACATCACCCTGCTCGACCGTGTGCCAACCGGGCTCGGGCGGAAACCCTTCAAGAAAATGTTCGGCCAGTTCCGCCAGATCAGCCCATGGCTCCAGTGCCTTGAATCCCTGATCCCTGGTCACCGGATGCTTTTCGAAGGACATATAGGATAGGGGCAATGTCCCACCAGCGGCACGATAGGCAAGTACCGTCGCGAAGAAATTGAGGCCGGTGCCAAAGCCCAACTCAGCGATCTTTGGTGTTTCGCCACGAGACCAGCGGGCCGGGAGATCATTGCCGTTTATGAAGACATGCCGTGTCTCGGCCCAACCGTCAGCAAGTGAGAAATAGGGATCATCGAATTTTACTGAAACCGGAACACCGTCCTCGTCCCAACTGATATCTGCCATACCCCTCACCTGGACTGTGTTTCATCCCGTGTCACCGAAACGGGTCCCTTTTCTTTGGGTTCAACCTCATGTATGGGCAACACCCGATCCATGACACAGCATCCTTAGCAGCTATAACATGGCCCGAACTGTCCGTACTTACGATCATGCGGACAGGCAGTTCAGGGTATGATCTTGACCAAAACGAGCGACACTCTTTTTGACCTTGTGATCATCGGTGGCGGGATTTTCGGATTGTGGGCGGCCAAGGCAGCCTACGATCGTGGTCTTAAAGTCGCCGTCGCAGAACGGGATCACATTGGTGCCGGTGCAAGCGGCGGGCTCCTTGGCGCGCTTATGCCGCATATACCGACCGGATGGAACGAAAAGAAGCAGTTTCAGTTAGAAGCTCTTGCAACCCTACCTCGTTTTATCGAACAACTTGAAGCGGATACCGGTTTGTCCTGCGGGTATCACAGAACCGGGCGGGTAATGCCCCTAAGGTCTGAACGTTTCGTCGATATCACCCTTCAACGTGAAAAGGCCGCAGAGAGAAATTGGTGCCACGGACCGGAGACTTTTACATTCTCACGCATTTCCGATTCAGATCTTTCAGAATGGCTTCGACCAGAAAAAGCGCCCTTTGGTTATGTCTATGATAGCCTCGCCGCCCGGATTGACCCGCGCGAATACATCAAGGCCCTGAAAACCTGGCTCTCAAGCCGCATTTCGATCTTTGAAGGACTCACCTTCGAACGTTTCGATAACGGTCTTGCGCGCTTCAACAAGGGTGCAGTCACCCTTAAGTCCGGCAGTGCTCTTCTGGCCCAGGGTTATGAGGCGTTCGACTATTTACGTCGGGCGCACGGTCTTGATCTTGGTCGCGGTGTGAAGGGCCAGGCCGCCGCATTTTTCGTTGGCGATACTGTGCAAGACATGCCGGTCATCTACGACGATGGTGTTTACATTGTTCCGCATGACAATGGGTATTGCGCGGTCGGCTCAACGAGCGAAGACAACTGGAGCGATCCTCTTTTGCCTGATCCTGATAATCACGGGTTCATTACGAAGGCTCAGGAGCTTTGCCCGCGCCTTGAAAACCTGTCCCCGACCTTGTACTGGGCGGGTGTGCGTCCAAAGTGCCATGAACGCGAACCCATTGTCGGCCGTCTGTTTTCCAACGAACCCCTTTACGTTGCGACCGGTGGTTTCAAGATCAGTTTCGGCATCGCCCATCGAATTGCCGAAGCGCTTGCCGATGAAATTACGGGTTCGACAGGTGGCATCTCACTCCCGGAGAGCTTCACAACCGATCATCACATCCGTGCGTGCCGGGCAAAAATGGTTCCTTCAGCAGGTCATCTCCATTAAGAGGGTGGCGCAATCATCACGCCCGCCCAAAAGTAACCACTTCAGGAATGACGAGTCATGAGCAACGCGTTTTTCGACAGAGAAGATCAAAGCGCGTTAAATGGATTTAGCGGAAACAGGCTCAACAGGCTTGGGGAACAACGCGAGACGCTTGATGTTCCTGTTCTTGTCGACCATCCCGAAGCAGCGTTTTATCTGTTGAGTGAAGCTCGGCAACTGGTCAAATCTGTTGATCCTTACAAACCCACATTTTCAGCCGGCGAGGTCGTCTCGCTTGGAGGTAACCCAACGGACGCCTTCCTTCTTGGCCTCGACGATGCCGGCGCCCCGAGCTTTGCAACGTCTGTACCGCGCAAGGATGACTATCCATTCGAAGCGCAGGCAGTGGATTTGCGTGCGCTCACGCGCGCCGGAACATTGAATGGAGCGGAAATCGGTGCGACTGCTCAGGCTCGTTCACTGGTGTTGTGGCATCAAAGCCATCGTTTCTGCGCCCGATGCGGCACCGCAACAAATGTTACCCAGGCCGGCTATTCGCGCACCTGCCCGAATTGCGGCGCCCACCACTTCCCACGGACCGACCCGGTGGTGATTATGCTTGCCGTCGACGAAGACTATTGTCTGCTCGGCCGCAGCCCTCACTTTCCCGATGGCATGGTGTCATGCCTGGCGGGTTTCGTTGAAGTTGGCGAAACGCTCGAAGAGGCGGTTCGCCGAGAAACCTTCGAGGAGGCCGGGATCAGAACCGGCCGGATCCACTATCATTCGAGCCAACCCTGGCCGTTCTCATCGTCACTCATGATTGGATGCCTCGCCGAAGCGCTCAGCAAAGACATCGTAACCGATGATGAGCTGGAGATGTGCCGCTGGTTCAGTCGCAAAGAAACCAGCTCAATTCTTGGACGCACGCACCCCGAGGGGATCTGGTCACCCCCGCGTATGGCGATAGCGCACCAATTGATGCGCGCTTTTGCAGAAGCCTAACTGCGCAAAAAGCAATCGCCCCGCTTGAGCGGGGCGGGCAACTCTGATTCAGGGTTTCGATCAGCGTTTCGAAGGACTATTCCACGCCCTGTCCGCCGGAACCGGAAGCAAAACGGTTGCGCGATTGGATCTGCGCCTGGACATTTCCAAAGGCATTCTGCTCATCACCGAGAGCCAATGAGCGCTCGCATTTCGGAGAGCAACTGTAAGTGATACGGTTGGTCCGACGATAGATCGTCACTGCATTTACCCGCTCGCCGCGCACAGTCAAAAGCGATTCTGCAATCGCTTCACCGTCATGGTCGAGGACGATCATGTTTGTCACACCGAAGCTCTTGCCAGTGATAATCAGGGTCGTTTCA
>JBCDCZ010000354.1:0-4295 GCA_039180865.1 Pseudomonadota bacterium
GGAGGTTGAGGAGATCCATTCGGTTGCGGGCGATACCTGCGTCATCATGAAAGTCCGCACGTCGAGCGCCCAGTCGCTCGAAGCGTTTATGGCGCAGCTTTACGTGCTTCCAGGCGTGCGCGGAACGAAGAGCTATGTGGTTCTCTCCACCTATCTCGAACGCGGCGTTCAGGCCGAGGTCACGGACACATGGCCGGATGTGCCCCTCCCGCCTGAGTAATTTTGTTTTCTGGTGAACCAGAGCGCCTTTCGTCTTTGATCAATGGGAGGATGTGCCCGGCCCCATTCTTATCTTGGGTTGTGGGCGAATACGCCCGCTCCCCCGGGAACTGAAAGAGCGGGCGGGACGGGTGCGATCCGGCGCTTGTGCACCGGATGTAAGATTCTGCTATGCCAATGACTGGACCCCGGCTTCCCGGATCAAGTCCGGGACAGGTTCTGCCCGGGGAGACGAGTGGTCAGGAACGGGGCTATGCGGCGGCTTTCAGGTTTGCGCCGTTTCTGGAGAGAGGATTTTCGTTGGCCGAATGGTGTCTCAGCATCGTTCCCGGGCCTTGAGCCGGGGCCCAGCGCAAGTGTGCTGCGGAGCACTATGCCGACTGCAGAAGAGCTCACTCACTCCACAAGTGAGTCGATTTCCTCGTCAGGAGAATTCACTATGTCGAAATCTAAAACGCTAATTGTTCACATACAACAATAATGCGAAAAATAAAAAGCCAAAAAACAGAAATAAATAGGCGCCTCCATCAACAATACGGATTCCTATTTTTTCTTTATTCGGTATCGATAGGTATTTATAATTTATATAAAACGCAGGATTTGCTTCAAGGAATCTCCCATCCACATATTTTTCAAATATAATTATGTATGTGACCAGCGATATCTTAATTCCAAAATAAAGAAAAGCGCAGACAAGGCCTCCTGCGAAGAAAATGTATTCAAAATCAACGTTTTGTTCGGTTGGCGACATTGGAACTCTATTCCATTTGGCTCAAAGCTGTCAGCCAGAAAGCAAAGCTTCCCACGCCCCTCACGCGCTCTTTGCGTCGATAAAATCCTCTGCAGCGAAGCTTGAAAAGAACTCAAGCCCTTTGTGCCTGAAGGCATCATGCAGCGCGTCGCTCATCATCAGCGTGCGGCGATAGCGTTCCTCGCGCCATAAATTGAGTGCGCCCAGCCTTGCGTGGTCAACGGTCACCTTCACCCGGCGCGTGATGCTCGTCAAAAACATGGCATCGCAAGTTCCGGAAGGATCGGAGGACGGCGTCTCCGAATCCGTCAGCGCATCGACGATCGTATCCTGCGTGTTTGATACCACCATCAGGTAATAGGGCTCGGGATGTTCGCGGTTTTCACCGCCATTAAGATCGAGCGGCAGGAATTGATGTATGCCGGGATCAAACCCTTCGATAACATCCCGAATGGCTTCCCGCACGATCAGTACACGATCCATGGAAGTGAAAACGTCCGGGACTTTTTCTTCCAAAAAATGCAGGGCTTTCGGGGCGTCATTCGGGTCGAGCGCGCCGTCTCCCACCTGCCAGTGCCTGGCGATCCCTGCCCGTTCTTCCCCGTCCGGGTGCGCGTCCTGCCACTCCCGTAAATCGCCTCTTTTGACGTGGATATCGGACATCGTAATTAAGACGTGAACCATGAAGCGTCCCCGAAAAAAATCAATATCAGCGGACCTCTCACCTGCCGACTGAAACCGGCTTGATCCGCTCAACTACAAAAAAGTACGGAGGAAAAATATGTCCAAAAATTGAACGTTTTCAAAACGAAAGCTTATTTTGTCCGACATTTATGGAATTTATGGTTAAAGAGCCTTAACCCTGCTGGCGCAATCTGTACCAGTTAGACCCATTGCAGTGCCGGAGGCTCGCATCAGTCTATGGTTGAACAAAACGGTCCTTCGGGATCACAGCGATTGGCGTCAGTTCAACCAGGAAGTCCTTATGGCCAAGACCTGCCACCATCACGGATGTGGAGGCGGGTTCCGCGTCCGCCGCGAAGATTTCCGTTCGGACTTTCTGGATCAAGGGAAGCTGGGCCCGGTCGGTGAAATAGGTCGTGACGGAAACGATATCGGCAAGCGTTCCGCCAACTGGTTCAAGCAGGGACTTGATGTTTTCGAAGATTTGCCGCGTTTGTGCCTCGACGTCGCCTTTTCCGACAATCGTCTCTTCGCGAGTCCAGGCGACCTGCCCCGTCAGATGGACCATAATCCCCTCGCCCTGCACCACAGCCATCTGGAATCCGCGTCCGCGTGCTTTCCAAACTGTGTCGACTTCATATCCCTCCGGCATAGGCAGCTCCGTCCTCATTGATCTTGGGACCTCAATCCAGCCCACTCCTCACACTTATGTGTCTGACATTTGAGCGGAAACGTAAACGGGCGTTAAGATCCACAATCCATGGTGAGCGTATTTTATAAAAACGAGTTGGGGCTCATCATGGAAAATACACTCTTTTTTGGACAGGACTGGCGCATCATGTTGCCGCTCATTCTTGCCGTCGCATTCGCGCTGGCCTTCGTTATTTATCTGACGACCGACACACTCTTCATCAATGCGTTTTTTGCCATCACCGTGATCTATGTGGCGCAGGCCTTCTTCCGTGCCTTGTTTTTCGGCTTGGGAACGCGGTGACGAAGGTTTCACCACGCGAAGGTTGCGCTCACCGTTCCAGCGCTCTCTTTTGCTTGTTGGTTGGATCTCCTGGGCCCCGGGTCAAGCCCGGGGAAACACAACTGAGAGATCACTTAATCCCCGAATATCGATTACCGTTTCCCGCCACGGCAGTGTTGCACACCGCAAAGCCCGGTGGCTCGGCCTTCGTTCCCCGGGCTAGACCCGGGGCCCAGTGCAGGTTTTCAGATGGAAACGGTGGATATTGAAGCCGCGGTCTTTCCGGTGCCGCCCTATCCCGTCGGTTTGGCGCTTGATGATCCGCCCTGAGCCCTCTTCGGTCTCAGCGACCAGACGCGCAGATCGTAGATGACACGCAGCGTCGCCAGAACGACCAAAGCGGAAAGTCCGACTTTGGAAACGGTCTCCATCGTTCCTTCAATCAAGAAGGCATGGACAACCGTACCAACGACAATCACGGCGGCAAGGGCCGTATGCGCCATTCGCCAGATGCGTGGACGAAGCTTGAGACGGCGGCGAAACGTGGCAAGAAAAGCTGCCAGAAACACTGCCCACATGGCGACCACGCCCCAGACGGAAAACGGCGTCGGCGAACGGAACAGAAGAACGTCAATCACATCGGGCGGGCTGACAATCCAGAGCGCGCCGACATGAAGTGCGACGGATAAGACCAGCAATCCGCCGGTCCAGCGGTGTACCTGGCGCGATTGCATCACGGGAAGACCCGGCAGATAGCCGCCTGCAAGCAAGGGCTGCATGAGCATCAGGGCCAGGCCGATGACGCCTGCAAAGCCCGCGACGATATAAATCGGTTCGCGCCAGGCAAGAAGCGGGCTCATTCCAGCCGCCGCAACCGGAATGGCGATGACGGCCGCAAGAAGGCCCCAGATCAGGATTGTCCGGGCCTTCATGAGCACCCCTTAGTCTCAGAACGTCTCAGATGATCAGGCGGCTTCCAGAACGAAATGCGCCGCAAGCGTCTTATCACGGGCGCTCGGCATAATCGGTCGCAGAAAGACGGTCTTAAACTCGCCGCTGTCATAGGCAAGGTGGGCGTGCGGCTGGCCGAAGGCTGGAACGATCTGTGGCATTTCCAGCCGGAACTCGCCGTTCTTGTCGGTCAATGTCGCGCCATGGCTTTCCGGATCGCGCTCGTGGCCCTCCGTCGTGTGCGCCCAGATCTGGATGCGTTGGCCTGGAAGCGGCGCACCGTCGCCGGCCCGGCGCACGGTTCCCGTCATCAAGAACCCTCCGCCGCCAATCCGCTTCACGATCGGTGCGCCAGGGCGATAATTATTCGATCCGCCGCGCATGGACCGGGTCGGCTTGACGCCTGCCGCTTCTGCCGGAACGACAAGACCGGTCGCACCAGTGACAAGAGCGGCGCCGCCTGTGGCAAGAACGGTCCGGCGGGTGATGAGATTGCGGGTCATGCGGAGTCTCTCCTTTAAAGCGTGTCTTGAAAGCTTTGTTTTCAAGTGTCGCCCCATCAGCGCAAATGCGGCCAATCGGGCGCCAGAAACAAGATGAAAATTCCGAACAGACTGAAACGTTTGGTGTCGCGGCACGTCACTCAAAGCGCCGTGAGATCCGCGTTACCCCTCATATAGTAAGGCAATGTGAATTTACGAGGAAGGATCGGCGCCA
>JBCDCZ010000355.1:0-4294 GCA_039180865.1 Pseudomonadota bacterium
CTGTACGTTTTATCACCCTCTTTGCGGGTGATTGATCCGGTCAGCGTTTGATCAATCCCGACCGGTTTTTCTTTCCAGGCAACCAATTGCGGCCTGAGTTTGTCTCCAACTGCTGCAACTCCTCCGACGAGGAGCAGAGCCAGGACCGAGAGCATAAGAGCATGTTCGATTGCAGCTCCGCCGCGACGGCATTTACCAAATCTCTTCAGCATGATCTTTATACCCCAATTTTGATCTTTGGGCTTAAGTTTGAGCGTGTAGTCTTAATATTGGATTGATGGAAAAGCTTATTGGTTGAAAAGAAAAAGCCTTTTAGCTCAAGCAGTACGCAGCTTAAGCCTTCGGTAAGGTTTGCGGCATGGGTGCTGCCGGGTCGGCTTGCTGCCTACCACGCCAAGAGATCGATGAGCGGTGGTATGAGAGGGGCGTCGGCGGGCGGCATATCGAATTCTCTCAGTCGGTTTGCACGGACCCATTTCACCGCCTGACCTTCTTTTCCGGTAGGATCGCCCTGAAAACGTCGGCACACATAAAGCGGCATCAAGAGGTGAAAATCATTGTAGGGATAGCTGGCGAATGTAAGCGGTGCGAGGCAATCTGCCTGGGTTTTGACACCCAGTTCTTCTTCAAGTTCGCGTAAAAGAGCGTCTTCCGGCCGTTCCTCCGCTTCAAGCTTGCCTCCTGGAAATTCCCAAAGTCCTGCCATGGCCTTTCCTTCCGGACGCTGGGCTATCAGGACTCTGTTGTCGGCATCAATCAGGGCGCAAGCGACAACCAGGACAAGTTTCATTTGGCAGGCTTTCGTTTCTGGAGGCTGTTATTTTGGAAGACCAGCGTATATGTATCCGTAAAAATCTTCGAAACCGAGCCCACGGTAAAGCGTAAGAGCAGCGGTGTTTTCTTTTTCCACGGCTACCCAACAGAAACGTGCATTCTTCTTGGCTGCAAACGCAAAAACCGCTTTCATCAAATCCTGCGCGAAGCCCTTGCGGCGCATGCCCGGCAGGGTCATGACGTTTTGGACGTTTACAAGACCGAGATGATGGGCTGCCATGGCCGTTGCAGCGGGTTTTCCATTCTCTGAGAGGATCAAGAAAGCCATCTCGTCAAGCATGTCGCTCAACATGGTTTTCAGCGTAGCGCGATGATCGGCGTAGCGCGGGCTGCCTGTTATGAAGACGTCCAGCCACTCATCCGTAATGTGATCCAGGCTCGTTAATCCTCTTGACAGGCTTTCAAAATCCTCATCGTCGTTTTGAATGGGGCGCTTGAGCGTGACCGTCGGATTTTGAAAGATGTAACCTCGCCGTTTGATCTCGTTCACAACGGTTTTCGGCGCGAGCGGTGTAACCCGAATCTGCGGTTTGAGACCGATCCTTCGATAGGCGGCTTCCATCCAGTCGAGACGTTCTTCCAGGTCTTTGTCATCATTGGGATCAAGGAAGAAAAGGGAATTGGCGCGGCCTGTTACCCCGTCGGCCATACCCAGAACCCAACGCCCTGAAAGGCATACTCTGAGGGCAGGCCAAGACGAAGCCATCATGGTTTCAGCAGCAATGATATCAGCTGCGGTAGTCGCCATTGATTGCAACATACTGCTTGGTGAGGTCGCAGGTCCAAACGACCGCTTCTGCCCGCCCAATGCCAAGATCCACAGTGAGGTGAACTTCGTCTTCTTTCATAACGGCGCTCGCCGCGTCTTCGCTGTAGGTGGGATCGCGCTCGCCATTGACCGCAACACGGACATCGCCAAACCAAATCGCAAGTTTGTCACGATCGGCCGGTTCACCCGCTTTTCCGACCGCCATAACAACCCGCCCCCAGTTTGCGTCCTCACCGGCAATTGCCGTCTTCACCAAGGGTGAATTGGCGATCGCCATGGCGACTTTGTGGGCCGACGATTTTGACTTTGCACCAAGAACGCGGACTTCAACGAATGTGCTTGCGCCTTCGCCGTCGCGCGCGATCTGTTGGGCAAGATCGATACAAACTTGATCGAGGGCTTTCTGGAAAGCCCGAAGGATGGTTGAGCGGCTGTTTGAGACAGGAGCTGACGTTGATGGAGTGTGTGCGCCGGTATCGTCGTCTACCGAGAACAACAGCACGGTGTCGCTGGTCGACGTATCACTGTCGACGGTGACTGCGTTAAAAGACCGATCAACCGAACGTTTAAGACATTTTTGGAGCAAGGCCGTTTCAACGGGAAGATCCGTTACGATGAAGGACAGCATGGTTGCCATGTCTGGCGCGATCATGCCTGAACCCTTGGCGATGCCATTTACGGTGAACGTCCGTCCATCGCTCGTGAAACTCTGCGTCGCGACTTTCGGGAAGGTATCGGTTGTCATGATCGCCCGAGCAGACCCCAGGAGATCCGCTTTGCCTTCGCCGTTCCCCATACGCCTCAAAACACCTTCAAACGATGCTGCGTCAAGCGGTTCGCCGATGACACCGGTTGAGGCAAGATAAACCTCGTTGACCGGGCACCTGACGGTCTCTGCCACCATCTCGGCGGAAAGCCTTACCGCTTCCCAGCCCTTCATGCCTGTAAAGGCATTGGCGTTTCCAGCATTGATGAGGACCGCACGGGCTTTTCCATGTGCCAGGACCTGTCGGCACCAATCAACTGGAGCCGACGGGCAGCGCGATTTTGTAAACACGCCAGCGACTCTTGCAGGACGGTCGAAGGTGATCAGGAGCACATCCGTCCGCCCGCGATACTTTATGCCTGCCTCGGCCGCATATAGCCCGACTCCAGCCAGTGCGGGCGCGTTCGGCACCAATTTTGGAGCAAGAGGGGAAACAGGAAGGTCCATAACGATTGGATCGTGACCCTATTCGCTGGGAGCCTCAGGCTGCGGGACCACTTCGATCTCTGCACCCTTCCTGAGTTCAGCGACTCGCTCCTCGATGATGTTGTTCAACACGATGCCGCGGAGCTGTGGTGCACTTTGCGCAAAGGTCGGCGGCTCGGAATCTCTGGTCTCCTCAACCTTGATGACATGCCAGCCAAATTGGGTTTCGACAGGTTCTTTTGAAAAGTCGCCCGCTTTGAGGGCAAAAGCTGCATCTTCAAACGATGACACCATTCTCCCGCGACCGAAAAAACCGAGATCTCCCCCGTTCGGTGCGCTTGGGCCGGTGGATTTCTCCCGCGCCAGTTCAGCAAAATCTCCACCGCCATTCAGGTCCTGAATGATTTTCTCCGCTTCCTGCTTTGTCGTGACGAGGATATGCCTTGCACGCACCTGGGTTTCAGGCTCGAACTTGGCAAGTTCTTCGACATAAAGATCCTGAACCATTTCGTTCGTAACAAGCGGGATCATCTTTTCCTGGAGATAGGCATTGCGGAGGGTACGCGCCTGAAGTTCGGCAAGACGACGCTGATAGAGCGGCAGTTCATCTAGCTTTTCCTTTCGGGCTTCTGCTGCCAGCAACTGCATGTCAATGAGAATGTTAATGAGGTAATCGCGACGCTCCTCACGCGGGACGTTGACGAGCTCTTCGGCAAAATCGACTGAAGCAACGCGAAGATCGCGATTTGTGTATGTGATGCCGTTCACCGTCACAATAACTTCATCGAGCACAGCATTAGGGTCGGCCTGTTGTTCCTGTGCGAAAGCCGCCGATGGCACCAGGAATGCTGAAAGCGCTGCGAATAGAGCAATTCTAAGCAGGGGTTCGCGGACCGTTCGGCAAGTGCATTTGACTGGCAAAGGACGCATCGGGTTCTCCAATCCTTGTGTTTCTCGTAATTTGTGATCCTTAAGATCACTTCTGCCGGGTGTCTTAAACCATTCCCCGGGCCTTGCAATATCGGATGCCGGGAATGTGTCCACAAGCCGTCACGGTTGTTACGATGGATTAACATTTGCACCCGTATGTTTATCGCTGCTTCTGTCGGTCAGGGGCGGAACACGGATGCGCGGAATGCCGGTTTCAATATCGTTGGAAAAAACGCCGCTTCGCAGTCAAGACACTCGCAAGCCTTCGGTTCATCGCGGCGTTGACATCACCGATTGCCCCACTTATCTGTCTGGCGGACCGAGTCCAGCGATTTGCTTGTCTTTTTCGGCGGCTTTTCTTGAATCGGACTACACAATCAAACCATCCTTTGGTTCCGCTAAGGCGTATCTGCCTCGGAAACGGATCCGGGTGGCACTTTCCGGATTGAAAATGTCCGCCTTTCAGGCAGGATGATAAAACCGGTGCATGAGCTTTGACAGGATATACCAATGGTGTTTGGCGCGCTCGCACGAAAAGTCTTCGGTTCTTCAAATGATCGCCGGATCAA